>CAZRZH010000067.1:0-14292 GCA_964604485.1 uncultured Sideroxydans sp. | reverse complement strand
TCCGGCGACTCGGCGTGTTCGTTGCCGCCGTATTCGCTGTCGGTGAAGTTGCAGGATGAACTGCGGAGCCAGACGGTTGCTATGGCAAAATCGCTCAATGTGGTCGGTTTGATGAACGTGCAGTTCGCCATTCAGGGCGAGATTGTTTATGTGCTGGAAGTGAATCCGCGTGCTTCACGTACCGTGCCGTTTGTGTCGAAAGCGACCGGTGTGCCTTTGGCCAAAATCGCCGCGCGTTGTATGGCCGGTCAATCTTTGGAACAACAAGGCTTCACCAAAGAGGTCATTCCGCCGTATTTTTCGGTAAAGGAAGCCGTATTCCCCTTCATCAAATTCCCCGGTGTGGATGTGATTCTCGGCCCCGAGATGAAATCCACCGGTGAAGTGATGGGAGTGGGCAACACGTTTGCCGAAGCGTTCGTCAAATCGCAACTGGCCGCAAGCGTGAAGATGCCAAAGAGTGGCAAGGTGTTTATCAGTGTGCGCGAGGAAGATAAAATTGGTGCGGTCGAAGTCGCACGCACGTTGAAAAATCTCGGCTTCACCATCTTGGCCACGCGCGGTACAGGTTCTGTCATCACGGCTTCCGGTGTGGAAGTGACCGTGGTGAACAAGGTGGCGGAAGGCCGCCCGCACATTGTGGACATGATCAAAAACGGCGAAGTCAGTCTGATTGTGAATACAGTGGACAGTCGGCCTTCCGTGATGAAAGACTCTTATTCAATCCGCCATGCCGCTCTGCAAGGCCGTGTGACGTATTACACGACGTTGGCCGGAGCACGCGCGGCGTGTCTGGGTATGCAACATTTGACCGAACTACAGGTGTATGACGTGCAGTCATTGCATCGCCGTATCAATTAAGGATAAATCCCATGAGCAAGATCCCTTTGACTGTCAACGGTGCCGAGCTATTGCGCCAAGAGTTACACCGCCTGAAGACGGTGGACAGACCTTGGGTTATCAACGCAATTTCGGAAGCGCGTGCGCAGGGCGATTTGTCCGAGAATGCCGAATACGAAGCCGCCAAGGAAAGGCAGTCATTCGTCGAGGGACGGATCGTTGAGTTGGAATTCAAACTGGGCAGTGCGCAGATTATCAATCCGAAGACGCTCGCAACGGACGGCCGCTGCGTGTTTGGTTCCACCGTCATCTTGGAAGACACGAACAATGGCGACGTGGTGACGTACCAGATCGTCGGCGAGGACGAGGCCGACATCAAGCACCGCAAGATTTCGATCAAATCACCCATCGCGCGCGCGTTGATTGGCAAGTCCAGCGGGGATATTGCGGAAGTTCAGGCACCGGGCGGGGTGCGGGAATATGAAGTAGTTGAGGTGCAGTACATCTAGTTGATGTTGGGTGGGCACACGATGAAACAGTTTGTCCGCCCTATAAACACTAACGACCTGGGGCTAGCGATTTGCGCCTAACTGTTTCTTGGTGAGTGTCTTGCCCTTGCGGCGTTTTGGTGCTTTGGCGATCGGTGTGGCCAGCGGGCGATACACAACCAGTATCTTGCCGATGTGTTGCACGGAGCCTGCGTTCAGTTTTTCGCATATTTCCAGCAGAATTGCTTCCCGCACTTCGCGCTCATCGTTCATCACGCGAACCTTCAACAAGTCGTGGCTTTTTAGACTGCGCTCTACTTCGTCCAGAACGGCGGGTGTCAGTCCGGCATTGCCGATGATGACGATGGGGCGGAGGGCATGGGCGCGTGACTTGAGTTCGAGACGCTGTGTAACTGAGAGAGATAACATGATGACCTTCCAAATAAGGCACGGATTCTAAACGATGAAGGCTTCTAAATCTAGCAAACAATGGATGCGCGAGCATGTAAACGACCCTTATGTGCAACGCGCGCAAAAGGACGGCTACCGTTCGCGTGCCGCGTATAAACTGTTGGAGATTGATGAGCGCGATCATGTCATCAAGCCCGGCATGGTGGTCGTGGATCTGGGCGCAACGCCGGGCGGTTGGTGCCAGGTGGTGGCCGGCAAGCTTGGCCAGCAGGGGCGCATTATTGCTCTGGATCTGTTGCCGCTATTGCCCTTGCCGCGTGTGGAATTTATCCAGGGCGATTTTCGGGATGAGAGTGTGTTGGCACAATTGGAGAACAAATTGGAAGGTCGCCAGATCGGGCTTGTAATCTCCGATATGGCTCCCAACATCAGCGGCGTGAATTCGGCGGACCAGGCACGAGCCATGTATCTTGCGGAACTTGCGCTGGAGTTTGCCTCTAACCACCTGATGTCGGGTGGTTCATTCGTGGTTAAAGTGTTTCAGGGCGTGGGGTTTGAGGACTACTTGAAATTGATGCGAAGCCACTTTTCAAAAGTGCTTGCGCGTAAACCCAAAGCTTCCCGCGACCGTAGCAGCGAACAGTATCTGGTGGGGCTTGGAAAGCTTGAGAAATAGCCCCGGACGTAGTTAAATGCACGCTTGTTTTTCGCTCACTAAGGAGCATGTGTGAACAATTTATTCAAGAGTATCGGTATCTGGTTGGTCGTCGCGCTGGTGTTGATGACAGTATTCAATCAATTCAACGCGCGTCAACAATCCACTGCACAAGTGCAACTGGATTATTCGCAATTCCTTGAAGAAGTTCGGCAGGGACATGTCGACAAGGTCACCATCGAAGGCCGCACCTTGAAAGCGACCACCACCGATGGCAAGCGCATTTCAACCTTCGCGCCCAGCGACATCTGGTTGGTTTCCGACCTGCTCAAAAATGGTGTAAAGGTGGAAGCCAAGCCGGAGGAGGAGCAGAGCTTCCTGTCACAGATTTTCATTTCCTGGTTCCCCATGTTGTTGCTGATCGGGGTTTGGATCTTTTTTATGCGCCAGATGCAGGGCGGTGGCAAAGGTGGTGCTTTCTCGTTCGGCAAGAGCAAAGCGCGCCTGCTGGATGAGGCCAAAGAACGCTACACGTTTGCCGATGTGGCCGGTTGTGACGAAGCCAAGGAAGAAGTATCCGAATTGGTGGATTTCCTGCGTGACCCTTCCAAATTTCAAAATTTGGGCGGGCGCATTCCACGCGGCGTGCTGATGGTGGGCAGCCCGGGAACAGGTAAAACATTGTTGGCCAAGGCCATCGCGGGTGAAGCCAAAGTACCTTTCTTCTCCATCTCCGGCTCCGATTTCGTCGAGATGTTCGTTGGCGTCGGCGCGGCTCGTGTGCGCGACATGTTCGAGCAAGCCAAGAAGCATGCACCGTGCATTATTTTCATCGACGAAATTGACGCGGTAGGCCGCCAGCGCGGTGCCGGTTTGGGCGGTGGCAATGACGAACGCGAGCAAACTTTGAACGCCCTGCTGGTGGAGATGGATGGCTTTGAAGGCGCAAGCGGTGTGATCGTGATTGCGGCAACCAACCGTCCCGATGTTCTGGATTCTGCTTTGTTGCGCCCCGGTCGTTTCGACCGTCAAGTGGTGGTGCCGTTGCCGGACATTCGCGGCCGTGAGCAAATCCTCATGGTGCATATGCGCAAAGTGCCCTGTGCGCCGGATGTGAATGCCAATGTGTTGGCGCGCGGCACGCCCGGTATGTCGGGCGCCGATCTCGCCAATCTGGTGAATGAGGCCGCACTTTTTGCAGCGCGACGTGGAAAACGCTTCGTCGAGATGGACGATTTTGAAGCGGCCAAGGACAAAATATTCATGGGCGCCGAACGCCGCTCGATGGTCATGCCGGAAGAAGAACGGCGCAACACGGCCTACCATGAGTCCGGCCATGCGGTGATTGCCAAGCTGATGCCCAAGACCGATCCGGTGCATAAAGTTACGATCATTCCGCGCGGACGCGCTTTGGGATTGACCATGCAACTGCCTTCCGAGGATCGCTACAGCATGGACAAGATTCGTATCCTTTCGACGATTGCCGTGTTATTCGGTGGTCGCATCGCGGAAGAAATCTTCATGAATCAGATGACCACGGGCGCCTCCAACGACTTCGAACGCGCGACCGATATGGCGCGCAAGATGGTCACGCAATGGGGGATGTCCGAGGCACTGGGTACCATGGTGTACGGCGAGAACGAGGGTGAAGTTTTCCTGGGGCGCTCCGTCACCACCCACAAGAATATTTCCGAAGCCTCCATGCAAAAAGTCGATGCCGAGATTCGCAGAATCTTGGACGAGCAATATGCACTGGCGCGCAAGTTGATCGAATCCAACCGCGACAAAATCGAAGCGATGACCCATGCCCTGCTGGAATGGGAGACTATCGACGCCGAGCAGATCGACGACATTATGGCGGGTAACCCGCCGCGTCCGCCCAAGCCCAGTCAAAGCACCAAAGCCCCCGAGCCACCCAAAGACACGACGCCTACCGCGCCGGCAACCACTCCAACTCAGCCGGCACAAGAAGCTTGAATAGCAGGGACGGGTGAAGAGGAAGGGTAAAACCGAACTCTTCCCCCTCCCCCTTTCCCCGATGTCTCTCCACTGCGGAAAATTCCAACTCGACCTGACTCGCCCGCTCGTGATGGGCATCGTCAATGTCACTCCGGACTCCTTCTCGGATGGCGGGCATCATTCGACAGCCAATGCCGCCATCGCACATGCACTTCAGTTGGTCGGGGACGGTGCGGATATTCTCGACATCGGGGGGGAATCGACACGGCCTGGCGCGGCGCCGGTGAGTGAACAGGAAGAGATGGACCGTGTACTACCGGTGCTGGAAGGATTGCACGGCGTAGCAATTCCGTTATCCATCGATTCCTACAAACCCGGTGTGATGCGCGCTGCACTGCGCGCCGGAGCGAGTCTGGTCAACGATATAAATGCATTGCAAGAAGAAGGCGCGATGCAGGCGGTGGCGCAAAGTGATGTAGCTGTGTGTCTCATGCACAAGCAGGGCACGCCGCTGAATATGCAACAGCGTCCGGAATATCAGGAGGTGCTGGCCGAGGTAAAGAATTACTTGGCAAAGCGCATCGCCGCATGTGAGTCATCCGGCATCCACCGTGACCGCATCGTGATCGATCCTGGTTTCGGATTTGGCAAGACGGTCGAGCATAATCTCGACCTGTTGCGGCACATGGATCAATTGCAGGATTTAGGTGTGCCCATCTTGGCCGGGTTGTCGCGCAAATCGATGCTGGGCACGCTTACCGGACGCGGGGTGGGCGAAAGGCTGGCCGCGAGTTTGGCAGCCGCCCTGTTGGCAGTGCAACGCGGCGCTGCCATTGTGCGCGTGCATGATGTGCGTGAAACGGTGGATGTTTTGAAAATTTGGAACGCAGTAAACGAGGGGATCACATGAGCAGAAAATATTTTGGAACAGACGGCGTGCGCGGACGCGTTGGGGAGCATCCCATCACGCCGCAATTCGTCATGCATTTGGGTTATGCGGCGGGCAAGGTGTTGGCAAGCACCGAACAAGGCCAAAGCGAGCGAGCGGCTGTGTTGATCGGCAAAGACACCCGAATCTCGGGCTACATGCTGGAGTCGGCCTTGGAGGCGGGGCTTATCGCGGCGGGTATTGACGTCTATCTGGCCGGACCGGTACCGACTCCCGCAGTTGCCTATCTGACGCGGGCGCTCCGATTGCAGGCGGGCGTGGTTATCTCCGCTTCGCACAACCCGTTCGAGGACAACGGGATCAAGTTTTTCTCCGGCAACGGTACAAAACTTCCCGATGAGGTCGAACTCGCCATCGAGGCCGAGTTGGACAATCCGATGATGACCAACGCGTCGGAAGGATTGGGCAAAGCCAAGCGTATCGATGACGCGGTCGGTCGTTACATCGAATTCTGCAAGAGCACGTTCCCGGCGGACATGAACCTGCGCGGTCTCAAGATCGTGGTGGACAGTGCGCACGGTGCGACGTATCACATCGCGCGCCATGTGTTTCACGAACTCGGGGCGGACGTCATCGCCATCGGGGCGCAGCCGGACGGCAAGAACATCAATGACGGTTACGGTGCTACCGCGCCGGCCAATCTGTGCAAGGCAGTGGTGGAGCACAAGGCAGACATCGGCCTCGCGCTGGATGGTGACGGAGATCGCCTGGTCATGGTGGACGCGGCGGGGAAACTGTATGACGGCGACCAATTGCTGTATGTGATCGCGAAACATCGCCAAGCACAAGGTACATTGCACGGCGGCGTCGTGGGAACATTGATGACCAATCTGGCGTTTGAACACGCTATGCAAAAACTCGGTATTCCGTTCGTGCGCGCAAAAGTGGGCGACCGCTATGTGATGGAATTGCTCCAGCAGAAAGGTTGGCAACTCGGCGGGGAGAATTCCGGCCACATCATTTGTCTGGATAAACACAGCACCGGTGACGGCATCGTCTCCGCGTTGCAAGTATTGCATGCACTGCGCGCGGGCAAACAAACGTTAGCCGAAGCTGTGCAGCATCTGGTGATGTATCCGCAAATTCTGATCAACGTGCGTGTGGCCAGAAACGCCGCTGCGCTTATGCAGCGCCCACCGATCAAAGCGGTGGTGGCTGAAGCAGAACATGCACTGCATGGAAAAGGTCGTGTGCTCCTACGTCCTTCCGGGACTGAGCCTTTGCTGCGGGTCATGGTGGAGGGCGAAGATTCGGCGCAGGTTAAGCAATGGGCCGAAAAAATCGCCAGCGTCGTGCGGGAGGCGTCGGCCTAACCTTATTGCCGGGATTTGGCCGTTCGGAGTTGTTTCTGTCTAACCAAAACGCCCGGTGATGTAATCCTCGGTTTCTTTCCGCTTCGGATTGGTGAACACCGTGCTGGTGTCGCCGAATTCGATGAGGTCACCCAGATACATGTACGCAGTGAAGTCGGAGATACGCGCCGCCTGTTGCATGTTGTGCGTGACAATGACAATCGTGAAATCTTTTTTCAGTTCGTCGATGAGTTTTTCGATGTGCGCAGTGGAAATCGGATCGAGCGCGGAAGTCGGTTCATCCAACAATAGAACTTGCGGTTTTACAGCGATGGCGCGGGCGATACACAGGCGTTGCTGTTGCCCGCCGGATAAACCCGTACCGCTTTGTTTCAATTTATCTTTCACTTCATTCCACAGTGCCGCCTTCTTCAGCGCCCATTCCACCCGCTCGTCCATCTCGTTGCGGTTCAGCCGCTCATACAGTTTCACGCCGAACGCGATGTTGTCGTAGATGGACATCGGGAACGGGGTGGGCTTCTGGAAAACCATGCCGATCTTGGCGCGCAAGGTGTTGAGATCCTGTTTTTTATCCAGCAGATTTTGTCCGTCAAGCAGCACTTCTCCCGTCGCGCTTTGTTTGGGGTACAGCTGGTACATGCGGTTGAAGGTGCGCAACAAAGTGGATTTGCCGCAACCTGAGGGGCCGATGAAAGCCGTCACCATTTTTTCGGGAATGGTCAGATTGATATCTTTCAGCGCACGGTACTCGCCATAATAAAAGTTCAGGTCACGAACGATCAGTTTTGGGGGCGTGTTGATGGATTCGACGTTCATACCTGTTTGTCCTTAATGACTGCTTGAATTTTGACGGAATACGACACGCGCCACGATATTGAGTGCCAATACACTCATGGTGATGAGCAAGGCGCCTGCCCACGCGAGGCTGTGCCAATCCGCGTAGGGACTCATTGCGAACTGGAAGATGACCACGGGCAGGTTAGCCATGGGTTGGTTCATATTGCTGTTCCAGAACTGGTTGTTAAGTGCGGTGAATAATAAAGGGGCTGTCTCGCCGCTGATACGCGCCACGGCAAGCAAAATGCCCGTCAGGATGCCGGTGCGCGCAGCCCGCAGGGTGACCAAAGTAATGATCCTCCATTGCGGGGTGCCCAAGGCGGCGGCGGCTTCGCGCAAGCTGTTGGGGATGAGCCGCAACATGTTCTCGGTGGTACGGATGACCACAGGGATGACTAAAATGGACAGCGCAAAGGTGCCACCCCACCCGGAAAAATGTCCCACCTTGATCACGTAGATTTCGTACACAAAAAGGCCGATCACAATTGAGGGCGCGGATAACAGAACATCATTGATGAAACGCGTGAGTGGGGCGACCCAGCCGCGTTGGCCGAATTCGGCCAGATAAGTCCCCGCCAGGATGCCGATAGGTGTGCCGATGAATGTGGCAATTACGACCATCATCAAACTGCCGAAGATGGCATTAATCAAACCGCCACTGCTGCCGGGCGGAGGGGTGGTCTGGGTGAAGACATGCATGCCCAAGCCCGGGAGGCCGTTTTCCAACAAGGTCCACAATATCCAACCCAGCCAAAATAGGCCGAACAACATGGCGAGTACAGAAATTCCCAGACTGAGAATATTGATGAAACGACGACGGGCGTACAGGTCGAACATATCAGGCACCATGCCCTTCACGTTTGGCCAGATTGTGCAGCATGATCCGGGCGAGAGAGAGGACGACGAAAGTAATGAAGAACAGGATCAATCCAAGCTCGATCAGCGACGAGGTGTACAACTCGCCCACTGCTTCAGCGAATTCGTTGGCCAAGGCAGAAGAGATGCTGTTGCCGGGCATGAGTAGAGATTTGCTCAGTTCGTGGGCATTGCCAATGACAAATGTGACCGCCATGGTTTCTCCCAAAGCCCGTCCCAAGCCGAGCATGATGCCGCCGACCACACCGATCTTGGTATAGGGAAGCACCACGTTCCACACCACTTCCCAAGTCGTCGCACCCAAACCGTAGGCCGATTCCTTGAGCAAGGCAGGAACGACATCGAACACATCGCGCATTACCGATGCAATAAAAGGAATAACCATGATGGCCAAAATAATTCCGGCGGTCAGCATGCCGATGCCCATCGGTGGCCCGGAGAAGAATGGCCCCAGAATCGGCAAGGTGCCGATATGGTCATTGAGCCAAGGCTCCACGTGATCTGCAAACAACGGTGCGAATACAAACAGGCCCCACATGCCATAGATGATGCTGGGTATGCCGGCCAATAATTCGACCGCGATACCAAGCGGTCGGCGCAACCATTGGGGTGACAATTCAGTCAGGAAGATGGCGATTCCGAAACTGACCGGGATCGCGATCAGTAATGCGATGCCGGAAGTGATGAGTGTTCCGACGATGGGAATCAGTGCGCCGTACTGGTCGTTGACGGGATCCCACTCCGGACTCGTGATAAAGCCAAAACCAAAGGCATGGATGGCCGGCATGCTACCAACGACCAGAGAACCGATGATCGCCACGAGCAATGCCAACACTGAAAACGCAGCCAGCAATGTCACATTTCGGAACAACAAATCGAGCACAGTTTGTCGTTTATGGCGTGCTTCTTGTAATAGCTTCGACATAATTAATCTGGGTGATTGAGGGAATATTGCGGGGGCGCTGAGCCCCCGCAATTATAACTTAGAACTGCTGCATTACTTCCACAGCGGCTTACCCGAAGCATCCTTGATTTGTTCTTTCCAGGAATCGTGAATCATCGTCTTAAGTTTGGCGGGCAAGGGGACATAGTCCAAGTCGGAAGCCAGTTTGTCGCCGTTGGCGTAGGCCCAATCGAAGAATTTCAGAACTTCTTTAGCGTTGTCGATTTTCTCTGGGGACTTGGGGGTAAGGATGAAAGTCGCGCCGGTAATTGGCCAGCTTTCCTTTCCCGGTTCGTTGGTCAGTATTTCGTAAAAGCCGTTATTTTTGTCCCATTTGGCATTGGCGGCGGCGGCCTTGAAGCTGACATCGTCCGGTTTGACATACTGTCCATCACGGTTTTTCAGTTGCGTGTAGGTCATTTTATTTTGGAAGGCATAAGCGTATTCGACATAACCGATCGAGTTCTTGATGGTCTGCACGAAGGAAGCAACCCCTTCATTGCCTTTGCCGCCGGTGCCGACTGGCCATTTCACGGCCTTGTCCGCACCGACAGTGCTGCGCCAATCGCTGCTGACTTGCGTTAGATAGTTGGTGAATATGAAAGTGGTTCCCGAGCCATCCGCACGGTGAACGACGGTGATTGTTTTGTCAGGCAATGCGAGGCCGGGGTTATCGGCAACGATGCGCGAGTCATTCCATTTTGTAATTTTTCCCAGATATATATCGGCAAGTACCTGATTATCCAATTTCAATTGTCCGGGAGCGATACCGGCAATATTAACCACCAACACAACCCCGCCTATTACGGCAGGGAATTGAGTGAGTCCGCTTTTATTGAGTTCATCGGGATGCATGGGTGCGTCCGTCGCGCCAAAATCAACAGTCTTTGCCTGAATCTGTTTAATGCCGCCACCGGAGCCGATGGATTGATAGTTCATGCCTGTGCCGGTTTGTGCTTTATAGGCTTCCGCCCACTTGGCATAGATCGGGTAGGGGAAAGTCGCACCCGCCCCCGTGATATCTACGGCGAACGCGGAAGCACTGGAAGCTAAGGCTACGGAAAGTCCAAAGATGCGAACAAACGGATTGAATCTGCTCATTATTGATTTACTCCTCAAAGTGCTTTAGGGTCTTTTTTACGGTTCTCTTGCGGTGCGCATATTAGGCGAACATTGTTACAGCAATATTACACAAATATATGCCGGAGCCACTAGGCTATATTGAAGCGCCTGCAGAGGAATGGCTGTAAACAGCCTTTGGAGAGCCGGACAACAGCTAGTTTGATTGACCGTTTTGCATTTCATCGGTACTATCGCCGACCTCAAAACGTCTAAAGCGAATCCAAATGCGTCGCAAGTTGGTGGTTGGAAATTGGAAGATGTACGGGAATCTGGCGCGCAACAAGACGTTGCTGGAGGGAGTGCTGGAAGGGGTGCGCGATTTGCGCGCAGCCGATTACGGTGTTTGCGTTCCGTATCCGTATCTGGCACAAGCACAATCCATGTTGCAGGGAAGCAACGTGGCATGGGGTGCGCAAAACGTCAGTCAGAACGAGCAGGGCGCCTTCACGGGGGCAGTCGCTGTCGGCATGCTGGTCGATTTTGGTTGTCGCTACGTGATCATCGGACATTCGGAGCGGCGTGCCTTGTTCCACGAGAGTAATGACATTGCCGCTACCAAGTTTGATACCGCGATCAAAGCCGGTCTGACGCCTATTTTTTGTGTAGGCGAGACTTTGGCGGAGCGTGACAGCGGTGTGACGGAACAAGTCGTGGCACGCCAATTGGAGGTCATCCTCAATCATGTGGGTGCGCAGGCGATTGCCAAGTCGGTAATTGCCTATGAGCCGGTGTGGGCGATCGGCACCGGCAAGACGGCGACACCCGAGCAGGCGCAAGCGGTTCATGCGTTTATCCGCCAGCGTGTGGCACAATTGGATCCTGCCGTGGCGCAGGGATTGCGCCTCCTTTATGGAGGCAGCATGAAGCCGGGGAATGCGGCTGAGTTGCTTGGCCAGCCGGACATCGATGGTGGTTTGATTGGCGGCGCATCCTTGGTGGCCGAAGAGTTCGTGGCAATCTGTCGCGCAGCGCAATAATAATTTTTTGTGGTTGGAGTCGAGTGTGGAAACGATAGTCTGGGTTGTACATGTGGTAACTGCGGTAGTTCTGGTGGCTCTGGTTCTTCTTCAACATGGCAAAGGCGCTGATATGGGCGCCGCATTCGGTTCCGGTTCGGCCGGGAGTTTGTTCGGTTCCAGTGGGTCCGCGAATTTTCTCAGCCGCAGCACAGCTGTTGCGGCGACAGTGTTTTTTATTACCAGCCTGACGTTGACTTATCTCTACGCACAACCCACGCACGAATCGGGTGTGATGGACAGGGTGGATATCAATACCTTGCAAAAAGAGGTGCCTGCACCGGTAGTTGATACTTCCGATTCGAAGGCGAAAGAAATACCGAAATAAAAAAGTAACACGCGGAGTTGGCGGAATTGGTAGACGCGCAGCCTTGAGGTGGCTGTGTCCGTAAGGACGTGAGGGTTCGAGTCCCTTGCCCCGCACCAGAACAATAAGAACCAAGGGCAACTGGCCGAAGGTCAAAAAAAGCTAGAGTATCGCTTTGCGCTCCGCTATATTGCGAGCCTACAGAGGGAGGGGAACTCAGAAATGTTGGAAAATTATTTTCCGGTTTTGTTGTTTATCGGCATCGCGCTTGTGATGGGCATATTGCCATTGGTATTGGGCATGCTGGTCGGCCCCAACCGACCTGACGATAAAAAACTCTCCCCCTATGAATGCGGCTTTGAGGCGTTCGAAGATGCGCGCATGAAATTCGATGTACGTTTCTATCTGGTTGCGATCCTGTTTATCCTGTTTGATCTTGAAATCGCGTTCCTATTCCCGTGGGCGATCGTACTGAAAGAGATCGGCACCTTTGGTTTTGTTTCCATGATGGTGTTCTTGGCCATCCTTGTGGTTGGCTTTGTCTACGAGTGGATGAAAGGGGCTTTGGAATGGGAATAGAAGGAATTCTGGAGAAGGGGGTTGTTACCACAACCGCCGATACCATCATCAACTATGCACGCACCGGTTCGCTCTGGCCGATGACATTCGGCTTGGCCTGTTGTGCAGTGGAAATGATGCATGCAGCGTTGGCGCGTTATGACTTGGATCGTTTTGGAGCCGGTGCATTTCGTCCCAGCCCCAGGCAGTCCGATGTGATGATCGTGGCGGGCACGCTGTGCAACAAAATGGCACCTGCCTTGCGTAAAGTGTATGACCAAATGGCCGAACCGCGTTGGGTGATCTCAATGGGTTCTTGCGCCAACGGTGGCGGCTATTACCACTATTCCTATTCTGTTGTTCGCGGTTGCGACCGCATCGTTCCGGTGGATATCTATGTTCCGGGTTGCCCGCCAACGGCCGAAGCACTTCTGTATGGAGTGATCCAATTGCAGAACAAGATCAAACGCACCAATACCATCGCGCGCTAATCGACCATGGCTACTGAACTGAATATTCTGAAAACCAATCTCATTGAAACGTTCGTCGACAAGGTTGTGAGCCTTGAAGAGCGCTTGGGTGAATTGACTCTGGTTGTGAAAGCGTCGGACCTGCTGGGCGTGCTCACCCGTTTGCGCGACGATGCCGACTTTAGGTTCGAAGAATTGATCGACCTGAGCGGGATTGATTATTCAACCTACGGCAGCGAGACGTGCGAGGGTGGCAGCTACCTTGCCGATGTCGAGCATGACGGGCCGCGCTTTGCGGCGGTGTACCACCTGCTGTCGATTACACACAACCAGCGTTTGCGTGTGCGGATATTTGCCGAGGATGATGCCATGCCCTTGCTGGATTCGGCCATTACGGTTTGGCCCGCGGCCAACTGGTATGAGCGTGAAGCGTTCGATCTGTATGGCATCATTTTCGTCGGTCATCCCGATCTGCGACGCATCCTCACTGACTACGGTTTTGTCGGCAACCCGTTCCGCAAGGATTTTCCGCTGTCGGGACATGTTGAAATGCGTTACGACGCAACGCAGCAACGCGTTATTTACGAGCCGGTGAACATCGAGCCGCGCGAGATCACCCCGCGTTCGTTGCGGGAAGAAAATTTCGGTCGTCATTAATCGCGGATAGAAAGCAACGTCATGGCGGAGATAAAAAATTACACGATGAACTTTGGACCCCAGCATCCCGCGGCGCACGGTGTGCTGCGTTTGGTGTTGGAGTTGGACGGCGAGGTGATCGAGCGCGCCGACCCGCATATCGGTCTGTTGCACCGGGCGACCGAAAAGTTGGCCGAACACAAGACCTACCTGCAATCGGTTCCCTACATGGATCGTCTGGACTATGTGTCCATGATGGTCAATGAACATGCCTATGTGATGGCGATTGAAAAGCTGGCCGGTATCGACGTTCCGCTGCGCGCCCAATATATCCGCGTCATGTACGATGAGATCACGCGCATCCTGAACCATCTGTTGTGGCTGGGCGCATCCGGTATCGACCTGGGTGCGATGACCATGTTCTTCTACACGTTCCGCGAACGTGAAGATCTGTTCGACGCGTACGAGGCGGTATCCGGCGCCCGTATGCACGCGGCGTATTACCGTCCGGGCGGTGTCTATCGCGACCTGCCGGATTCCATGCCGCAATATCAGGCGAGCAAGATCCATAACGCGGCAGCGGTCAAAAAACTCAACGAGAACCGCCAAGGTTCGCTACTCGATTTTCTGGACGACTTTACCAAGCGCTTCCCCGGTTATGTCGATGAATATGAGACGCTACTGACGCATAACCGCATCTGGAAACAGCGCACAGTGGGCATCGGCGTGGTGACCCCCGAGCGTGCGATGGCCATGGGCTTCACCGGTCCGATGCTGCGCGGCTCAGGCGTGGTGTGGGATCTGCGCAAGAAGCAGCCGTATGAGGTTTACGATCGTATGGATTTCGATATACCGGTGGGTGTGGAGGGCGACTGCTACGACCGCTACCTGGTGCGTATCGAGGAAATGCGT
>CAZRZH010000066.1:0-14373 GCA_964604485.1 uncultured Sideroxydans sp. | reverse complement strand
GTGTATCAAATAGCAAAAGTCTGGACGAAAAAACAGGGGGACAAGCCCCCTGTTTAATTACCACGTTGAGCATCGAAAAACTCAACTCACTTTACTGTCTTGGGGCGGAATTAACATCCCGTGATGGTCGATACCACTTGTGGACCCGTAGTCAAAGTAGCAGCGGTGTACACCACCTGACAAGTTGCAACTGGCCCCGTTAACATCTGAACCGTTGCCCCAGCAACTGTCCATTGTGTTGTATCAATACCGGCTGCGGCAATAATCCCGGCAGCATCAGCAGTCGGATAACCATTGAGCATCGTTATCCCGGGCACGTTACCCAAGGTCACGGCAGCATTGGATTGCACCCCCGCAACCAATTGCGAAGCATGTGCCAGATTGGCTGCAGAACTCATTGAGCCGGAAACGCCGGTCAATGATGCCACCCTTGCCTGGTTAGAAATATCCAAAAATTTGGGCATCGCGGTCGCAGCCAGGATGCCCAAAATGACGATTACCACGATCAGTTCGATCAATGTAAAACCTTGTTGATTTTTCATCTAACCTCTCCTATTTAATGTTGGAGCCGCAGCCCCGTTGGTTTTGGTTTCTTCGCTTGTTTCAAATACTGCCACAGCCGAACCTTTCACAAGCAGGGGCAATATAATCCAGAAAATGCGAAGTGGGCAAGTCATTCTTCAGGGAATTTCAAATCAGGACAAGGTCTTGGCGCGCAAATCACATCGCAACACACCGTATCGAATGGCAGGATTCAGTGCCCCAACCAGAAGATCAAAAAAAGCAAGGTGTAAAGACTGCCTATCGTTAAAAAGACACCGCTCAAACGTGCGTGGCGCAGGACGTAACGATCCAGACCGTGACGTGATATCTCCATCGGTTTAAGGGATTTGCGCAAGGATACCCATTGGTTGGCTTCTTCCTCGAAACCGCGCAATAAACTGGGACGGAACAACATGAACAGCGCCACCAGGATGGCGCACAACGCGCCCGACATCGCGGTCAAAACCAGTGCGTCGAGCATTGCCTCAACCAAAAGACGCGGATAAGCAAGCGCCACGGACAATGTTGCAACGGCCGACTCCCGTTCGATGCGCGCGGTGAAAAAATACAACACATACAGCGCACCCAGCAGCAGCAGGGTGGCGGCCAAATACCGATAACGATAGAACCAGAAATCAATATTAAAACTTCGCTCCAGCGCCTTATCGAGGTGACGTGTAGATACCCATACGTTGAGTTTGCGGCTGGTGCGCTCGATCAACTGTGGCCGAAAGACCAGCACCACGCCGACCAACATGCCGGCAATACTTCCCACGATCAGGAATACCGTTGCGGATTGCAGTAACCAGGATTGGACGAAAGACGTCATGTTCGATCAAACCAGCGCAGGGGAACCGTCGGTTCAAATAACGTGGTGACCAACTCTTTGGCCGGACCTACCCCGCCCAGAGCCGGCTCATACACCAGTTGCACATGGAAACGAATCCACTTCTTGCCGTCCACTCCCGCTGTGAAGTTTTCCCCGTGGTCGATCACGTAGATCAGCTCGCGCGATTTGAGATCGAACATCCAACTGCCGGGTGCAACCGTACGCAGACCCGGATCGTAATATTCGCCCCGGTAATTGATCGGCGGCTTTTGCAACCAGGTCATCGGGTTGTCCGACGCCAGGACACTGAGTTCCTTTTGCGATGCGGCATTGCGCATCATGAGCGTGCTATAGCGCATCACCAAGGCACTTTGGATGGCGTCCCGCACCTGTTGCATCGCGGTCTTTTCCGCCTGTTCCTGATAGTAGGGAATACGCACCAAAAACAAACCGGCCAGCACGACGATAATCAGGATGACCGCGACGAATTCGATGAGGGTAAACCCCCTCGGAATGCGTGAAACCGTGCGCGAAGGGTGCGCTACACATCGGCAACTTTTTGACATAAGAATCGATTCTGGAAATTTTCCGATCATCGGTGTATCGCCGCTTTGCCCAAGTCCCACATCGGCAGGAAGATGCCCAACGCCAGGATCAGCACCAAGGCACCCAACGCCGTGATCATGATGGGCTCGATCTGCGCACTCAGTGTTTTGATTTCATATTCCACTTCGCGTTCATACATGCCCGCGATCTCGAACATCAGGCCGTCCATGTCACCGGTCTCTTCGCCCACGGCGATCATCTGCAATACGGTCGGGTTGAATACACCGGCGGCATTGGCGGTGCGCAAAATACTCTCGCCGCGTTCTATGCCGTCGCGCATCTGTTCGATTTTGCTGCGCATGAATTCGTTGTCTACCACCAGGCACACGGAATTGAGCGCCTGCACGATAGGTACGCCGCTTTTGAAGGAAAGCGCCAAGCTGCGCGCAAAGCGAGAAAGTGTGGCCTTGAAGATGATCTTGCCGGCGATGGGTAACTTGAATTTATAGCGATCCCACTTGTAGCGCCCGTCCACGGTTTGGATCCATGCCCGGAAGCCGACCGCCAAACCAACCACTAAAGCCAACTGGAGCAGCCAATAATTCACCATGAAATCGGAGAAGCCTATTAAGATTTTTGTCATCATCGGCAGGTCGGTATGAAAACCCTCGAACACTTTGGAGAAGGCGGGAATCACGAAGATATTGACGATGACCAGCGCGGTAGCCATGGCAAAAACCACGAATATCGGGTAACGCACGGCAGCTTTGACCTGCTCGCGCATGTCTTTTTCAAATTCCAGGTGTTCGTACAGGCGCATAAAAGTCTTGTCCAACATGCCGGTCATTTCGCCCACTTGCACCATGCTCAGATAGAACGGGGAGAAAATATCGGGATGACGACGCATCGCGGAGGAAAGTTCGTGGCCGCTGTCCAGACTTTCGCGTAAATCCTGCAACATGGCGGTGAACAACGGACTCTGGGACGACTCTTGCAGGCCGGCCAACGCGCGCATGATCGGGACGCCCGCTTTGAGCAGGGTGTACATCTGGCGGCTGAACAACATCAATTCCAGGGGATCAATACGACGGTAATGCAACAGCTGTTGCAGGAAACCCGGGCCTTCGTCTTTGGAGCGGGCGTTACGCGAGGCTTTAATTTCGGTCGGTGTGATACCGTTACTGAACAACTGGTCGGCGACGGCGCCACTGTCCAATCCTTCCAGCGTGCCCTGCACCAATTCGCCGCGACCACTTCTGCCTTTGTAGGTAAAGACCGGCACGCTTAATCCTCGACCTGATTGCTGATACGCATCACTTCTGCCACGCTGGTTCGGCCCAGCTTCATCTCATGGATCGCGGCATCCAGCAATGTCTTGCCTTTCAAATTCTCGCGCGCGGCAAACATGAAATGGGTGTTGTCCTCATGCGTGGCCGCATCGACCAGTGACTGGGTCATTTCCAGCATTTCATATACGCCCATACGTCCGTGGTAGCCGGTGCCATTGCAATGCGAACAACCTCGACCATGCTTCAGATCACCCCAGTTGCTCGGATTCAGCCCTTCCGATTCCAGCCACTCGATCTCTTGCAACGTGGGTTGATGTACGTCGTTGCAACTTTCACAAATGCGCCGCAACAATCGCTGCGCCAGCACCGCCTGCACCGAGGAGGCCACCATATATTTCGGCACGCCCATATCCACCAAGCGGAACAACGTACCGCCCGAATCACGGGTGTGCAATGTGGAGAACACCAAGTGACCGGTCATGGCGGCACGCATGCCGATCTGTGCAGTCTCGACATCGCGCATTTCGCCGACCAAGATCACGTCCGGGTCTTGACGCAAGGCGGAACGCAACACGCGCGAAAAGGACAGCTCGATCTTCTCGTTTACCTGCACCTGGACGATCCCGGGCAAACGATATTCCACGGGATCTTCCACAGTGATGATCTTCTGGTCGATGGTATTGATCTCGGCCAGTCCGGCATACAGTGTGGTGGTTTTGCCGCTACCCGTGGGCCCGGTGACCAGCACCATGCCGTTGCTACGGCTAATGATCTCGCGAAACCGTTTCAGCATTTCGGGCGGCATACCCAACTTATCCAGCGTAAGGAAGCTGCCGCTCTGGTTGAGCAAACGCATCACGACCGATTCGCCGTATTGGGTGGGCATGGTCGAGATACGGATGTCCATGGCCTGGTCGCGTACCCGAATATTGAAGCGACCGTCTTGCGGCAGACGTTTTTCCGAGATATCGAGGCCCGACATCAGCTTCAGGCGCAACGCGATGGAGGAGGCAACCTTGCTGTCGGCCTCGGTTTGCAAATGCAACGCGCCGTCGATACGGAAGCGGATCTGCAAACGGGTTTCCTGCGGCTCGATATGCACGTCCGAGGCATTCACCTGCGCGGCATCTTCAAACATGGTTTGCAGCAGCTTGACCACCGGCGCTTCTTCAACTCCAACGGTATCGCTCAACGCGCCGAAATCGACATAACCTTCGCCCAACTCTTCCGAGATTTCGCGTGCCAAGCCGCTGATCTCGTCGGTGCGGCGATAGACACGGTCGATGGTTTCCAGCAACTGGCCTTCGGTGACCACCGCCACGTCGATGTCGCGCTTGAGGATGCGCGCGATCTCGTCAAACGCAAACAGGTCGGTGGGATCGGTCATGCCGACCAGAATCGCGCCATTGCGGTCTTCCAGTGCCAAGGAACGGAAGCGCCGCGCCTGATTCTCCGGCAGGCGGCGCACGATCTCCAGATTGACGTTGTAGTACTTGAGATTGATGTAGGGAATGTTGAGCTGTTTACCCAGAGACTCGGAAATCTGATCCTCGGTCACCAGTCCGTTGTCGACCAGCACCCGGCCCAGTTTGCGGCCAGTTCGCTTTTGCTGTTCCAGCACGAATTGCAACTGGTCGAGCGAGATAAGCTTTTGCTGTACCAGCAAGTCGCCTAAGCGGACTTTTTCCGGACGCGTCATAATTCCCCCTAAAGATTTTTGCGAGTTGCCCAACAACCGATGCGAAAGTTAGCCGTTTTTCCCTGTACTGACAAGGTGTTTTCTGTGTTCAATGTGATTCTCTACCAACCCGAAATCCCCCCCAACACCGGCAACATCATCCGCCTGTGCGCGAATACCGGAAGCCGCCTGCATCTGATCCGGCCTTTGGGTTTTGAACTGGAAGACAAGTTGCTGCGCCGTGCCGGGTTGGACTACCACGAATACGCGTCACTGTGCGTACACGACAGCCTGCAACTGTGTCTGCAAAGTTTGCCCATCGCTACCGCTCTCCCCCACCCTAACCCTCCCCCGGATGAATCCCCCCTATCCAACTTTCCCCCGCAAGCGGGAGAAAGGGCAAACGAGAAAGGCAATCTTGAATCCCTGGGAGAGGGGACAAACGCATCGCTACGCGAACTTTCCCATTCCCCTCGAATTTTCGCTTTCACTACCAAAGGTTCGCATCCTTACCAGACAGCGCGTTTTGCGCCCGGCGACGCGTTTCTGTTCGGGCCCGAGAGTCGCGGTTTGCCAAACGAGATATTGGAAGCGTTGACGCCGGAACAGCGCCTGCGTTTACCCATGTTGCCGAACAACCGCAGCTTGAATCTTTCCAACACGGTGGCGGTTGCCGTGTTTGAAGCGTGGCGGCAATTGGATTTTGCCGGAGCCGGTTGAACGCGCGGGAGACTACTTGGGAGGTGAAGAGAACTCTTCACCCGGTTGCCGGCTGAGCAGAATTTCCACCGCGCGGTCGGCGGGCAGATCCTCGTAAAGCACGCGATATACAGCCTGACAGATCGGCATCTCGACTTGCTGTTGCACGGCGATGTGTTGTACTTCACGCGCGGTATAAACCCCTTCCGCTACGTGACCCAGTTCATTCAGAATGGCGCCGAGCGAGTGGCGTTGCGCGAGCAACATGCCGACCTGGCGGTTGCGCGAAAGGTCGCCGGTACAGGTCAGGATGAGGTCACCCACACCGGTTAATCCCCCCAGCGTTTCTGCGCGACCGCCCATCTTCAGTCCGAGCCGCGTCATTTCGACCAACCCCCGCGTCAGCAAAGCGGCACGGGCATTGAGTCCCATCTGCATGCCATCGCAAATGCCGGCGGCGATGGCCAGCACGTTTTTGATCGCGCCGCCGATTTCCACCCCCACGACATCGGTGCTGGAGTAGATACGCAAACGCGAATGATGCAGAGCCTTGGACATGTATTGCGCAAATTCGCCGTCGTTGGAAGCCAGTGTCATCGCGGTAGGCAGTCCGCGCGCCACCTCCTGTGCAAAACTGGGGCCGGATAACGCACCGCGAGCAAAGTCCGCAGGCAGGATTTCGTTCACGATCTGATGGGGAAGCAACGAGGTAGCAGTTTCGATGCCTTTGCACAGCCAAACGACACCGGGGAATTTTAGTGAGTCTGACGCAGATTCTCCCGCTTGCCGGAATGGGCCGCTTAAAGGAAAGTGATCTGAAATCAGTTGCAGCGTGCCACGTAATCCGGAAACCGGAGCAGCCACGATGACGAGCTCGACAGCGTGCAAAACCTCGCTCACGTTGCTTGAAACCGTCAGATTGGCGGGCAGGCTAATACCGGGAAGATAACGCTGGTTGCAGTTTGTCTCGCGCATCGCCGACGCTTGAAGCGCATCCCGCGACCACAACACGACGTCATGGCGCGCGGCAAAACTGATCGCCAGCGCGGTGCCCCATGCTCCTGATCCCAAAACAGCGATACGCATCACTTACCCTTAATTAATCGCCCCAAACATCGGCACTCCTGACATAACCGGTCATGCCGTCGCGGTGTCGCACTTTGACCCAACCCGCACCGGTATTCCCCAGCCACTCCAATCCCAACTGTCGCGGTGCAACAAATTCCCTGCCTGCGCCGTCATCCCAATTGCTGCGAACCGTGGCGACATCGGCCGTGACCACCACATAACGTTTGCTGCTGAGATTGCGCTTTTCGATCCAGAAGATATTTCCGGTCGAGTCGCGCACCTTGGCCCAGTTCTCCAAAATCACAAGCTGCTCCAGCGGCAGATAGCGCGTGGCGACGAACAGTTTTTTGGCCTTGAGCGAATTCGCATCGTAAAGGATGGCGGGTTCCGCCACCGAGACGAATTCAAACCCCAGCGCCGGATGGCAAAAAACAAGCAACAGCGCAGCTGTCGCGAGGCGTTTCGTCAAACTTAAATTCGTGTAGCGATCGTGCGTCCCCTCTCCCTCCGGGGGAGGGTTAGAGTAGGGGAAACGGACATGGCAAGCTCCAGTATCTGGAATGACCTTCGACATGTCCGTCAGTGTTTCACCGTCGAGGCAGCTTCTGCCTGAGCCAACACCTGCTGCTTTTGTTGCTGGTAGATGGCATCGAAGTTGATCGGATTGAGCAACACCGGCGCGAATCCGCCGCGCACCGCCACATCTGAAACAACTTCGCGCAAATAGGGGTAGAGAATGTTGGGGCATACCACCGCCAACACCGATTCCATCTCCTCTGCGGGAATGTTGCGGACTTGGAATATCCCGGCTTGTTTGGCCTCGATCAGGAACATGACTTTGTCCTTTTCGGGAAGTTTGGCCGTGACGGTCACGGTCACAACGACCTCGAACACCCCCTCCTCGACGGAAGACGCTTGTGTGTGAAGTTGCAGGTCGATCTGCGGATTCTCACGTTCCAGAAAAATCGCGGGCGCGTTGGGAATCTCCAGCGACAAATCTTTCACATACAATTTTTCGATATTGAACAGCGGTGTGGCTGCCGGATTGGGTGTTGTAGCTTCGGTCATGTTTATTCCTATAAAGAAAGATTGAGCAGCGGTTCCAAACCACCCGCGCGGTCGAGAGCCGCGAGATCGTCGAAACCGCCGATATGTTTGTCGCCAATGTAGATTTGCGGAACGGTGCGGCGTGCAGTTTTGGCTTCCATTTCCATGCGCAATTCGGGTTGCAGATCGACGCGTATCTTCTCGATGGTTAACACACCCTTGCGATGCAGGAGCCGCTCCGCATTGACGCAGTAGGGACAGACCTCCGTGCAATACATCACCACTTTAGACATTGCGTGTCCCATTATTTTTCCAGTGGCAGGTTGGCTTTCTGCCAGGCGATCACCCCGCCGCTCAGATTATGTGCTTGGGCAAAATTGTGTTTGTTCAGCAAAGCCGTCGCCGATGCAGAACGGGCACCGCTACGGCAAACCACCACGATTGGACGTTCACGATATTTCTCCAACTCGCCGATGCGCTCTTTCAATTTTCCAACCGGGATTAGGCGACTGTTGATGATGTGGCCGGCGTCATATTCGCCCTGTTCGCGCACATCCAGCACCAGAGCATTGCTGCGGTTGATCAGGCTCATCGCCCCCAGTGTGTCCACTTCCTTGATGCCGCGAATGCGATTGCCGAAAAAAGACCAGAACAGCATGCAGCCGCTGATCAGCGCAATCAATACTTCGAGCCAATTATTTTGCAGGAACTGCAGCACGTCGATACTCCTCGTTTTTTTGGGTTGCGAATTCTAACAGAGGGGCAAAACGCGCGGGGTCTTTGCTCATCAGATCATTCAGTTCGTTCAGTGCATTTTTGTATTCTGACGGGTAAGCCCAGATCGCTTTTCCCAGAAAGTCCTGCGCCTCAAGCGCACGATCCGACCACGCCAACAACCAGGCCTGATGGTAGACAACCGGCGCGACCGGAACATAACTCAATGCCCGGGTGTTCAGTTCGAGTTTTTCCTGCAAGTGATCCCCGCTCGGCTCCATCATGTTGGCGATGAAGAGTTCGGCGTAGGAACTGAACAACGGGAATTGATGTGCGGCCAACAATTCATCGCGCGCCCGCGTCACAAACGCCGGATCCTTGACTGACATCCCCTTGAACGACAAAGCATTCTCCAGGTGTTTATACCCCTGCAATCCCTGCACCAGCGACATGACCCCCAGCAACAAAATTACCGCTACGGACAGGCGTCCGACGGTGCGCAATTCCAGCCGATACGAAGTGCTGTCGAACAACCCGAACAAAACCGCACCGATGCCGATGAAATAGGCGTACCACATCGGATATTCGAGCAAACTGTGGATGCCAAGCACTGCAAGCGTGGCATATCCCCACCAATGATAAATTGTGAACTGGGCATTACGCACGACAGAGTGCCACAACCACAGCCCCAACGTCCCCACCAGAATAGCCACGCCCGCCAATCCTGTCTCGGCAGCCAATTGCAACACGATGTTATGCGCATTGTTGTAAAGGCCGGTGATATCCGGGTTATGCAGCGTTACCGCAAGTTGCAAGTGCTGGTAGGCGAACTGGCCAAAACCCGCTCCCAGCAGCGGGAACTGCGCGAAGATCAGCATTGCTTCGTGCCACAGATGAATACGAATGCTTCCGCTACGCGCCTCGCCAAAAAGACGTTCGGCGGAGGTGATACTTCCGCTAGCGCCCTGTAGCCAAGGCAGTTGCACCACAAAATGCATGAGAGCAAAACCCACCCACAGGGCCAGTGCAAAACCTAGAATCGGTCGTAGTGATGGATCCCTGCGCTTCCACAACCACGCCAAAACCACGGCAAAACTCAGATATAACCAGGCACTGCGCGAACCGGACAGAACCAGCACGAACAACATCGGGATGGCCAACAGAAAAACTTGCCAAATCCGCAGCGAAAGTCGCACATACAGCAGCCCCAGGGAGATCAAACCTAGGGCAAGGTAATTTGCATAGTGATTCGGTTGCGCGGTATTTCCATATACCGAGAACGCTGTCTTGACCGTAACAACCGAATTCAAAAAAGTGTCCCAGCGATAATGTTGCAATATGCCGGCCAAGGTATTCAGTTCCGCCCCTGCCAATAAAAATATTGCCAGCACGGTCACCACGAAAGGCAAGCCGAGTTCTTCACGCAAGCGTTGGCCCAACATCATGAGCAAGGCGGTGAACAGAAAATAGAGCGACAACAACAGCAAATGATCGAAGTGTGTGATGCGTCCTACGGCAAACTGCAACAACGTCAACAACATTAATCCGATGGGCAACAACACGATGCGCGGCACCTGGGGAGTGAGCCAGTAATTTGCCGTCAACAGCAGGGGTAGGCTACACAACCCGAGAACACCCGCCCCCCATTCCTGATAAAAAGTGGTGATCGGATAAGCGTGGTGGTAATACAAAAAGGGTAAAACCCACATCAGGCCGACGAAGGACAAACTGATGTGGGCAAGACGCAACTGGGAGGGAGTCGATTTGATTTGCAACAATTAGGGATGCCGATTCGGGCAATGAAAATTGATGAGCGCGCATTCTACTGGAATATTTTACAGCGCATGATGCTTTGGATTTCCTGAACGTACTCCCAATACCATGGCCTGTTCTCGCCACGGGAAGCCGCTGCGAAATTGCTCTGCGCTTTACTCAGTGATGCAGAACCCGCAGGACAATCGCCAAATCGGCTAAAATTCGGCGCTGGCCGCTGACACACAATTTTATCGTTGGCTGCGTTCTTTATTTTTCGAAATCCCGGTTATACATACCGCCATGACAAACTCTACAAACAAACCCGTCACCCCGGTTCTGCTTCTCATCCTGGATGGTTTCGGCTATCGCGAAGACCCCGATTCCAACGCGGTTGCCCACGCACACAAACCCAATTGGGACAGGTTGTGGAAAAAATATCCGCACACGCTCATCAACACTTCCGAACTGCAAGTCGGTTTGCCCAAAGGACAAATGGGCAACTCCGAAGTGGGACACCTGAACATTGGGGCCGGACGTGTGGTGTATCAGGATCTGACCAAAGTCGATTTGGCCATCGATAACGGCAGCTTCTATACCAACCCGACTCTGGTTCAGGCGGTGCAAACAGCCAAGCAACGCGGCTCGGCATTACACATTCTGGGGCTGCTTTCCCCCGGCGGCGTTCACAGCCATGAAGCACACATCCAGGCCATGCTGGAATTGGCGGTGCGCGCCGGACTGAAAAAAATCTACATCCATGCTTTCCTCGACGGGCGCGACACCCCGCCGCGCAGTGCCGGACAATCATTGCAGTCATTGCAAGACAAATGTACCCAACTCGGTGCCGGACGCATCGCCACTCTCGTCGGACGCTTTTTTGCCATGGACAGAGACAACCGCTGGGAGCGTGTGCAGATCGCGTACGACATGTTGACCTGGGGGAATGCGCCCTTCACCGCCGAAACACCCCTTGCCGCATTGGAATCCGCGTATGCGCGCGGCGAAAATGACGAATTCGTACAGGCCACGGTCATCGGCGAAGCGGTGCCGATGGTCGACGGTGATGTCGCGGTGTTTATGAATTTCCGCGCCGACCGTGCACGCGAAATTACCCGCGCGCTGACCGATGAAAAGTTCGAAAGTTTCACGCGCACCCGCTTCCCCAAGTTGGCCAACTTCACCACCTTGAGCAGTTACGGCGAAGACTTCCACCTGCCCTGTGCCTATACGTCCGACACCATTCACAATGGTTTCGGTGAATATCTTTCCGCTTTGGGACTGAAACAACTGCGCATCGCCGAGACGGAAAAATACGCGCACGTCACCTATTTCATGAACGGCGGCAAAGAACAACCTTACCCCGGAGAAGAGCGCATCCTTGTCCCCTCACCCAAGGTCGCCACGTATGATTTGCAGCCGGAGATGAGTGCCTTCGAAGTCACCGACAAACTGGAGGCCGCCATCCGTAGCGGGCAATATCAGGCCATCTTGTGCAACTACGCCAACGGCGACATGGTCGGCCATAGCGGCATCATGGAGGCGGCGGTAAAAGCGGTCGAAGCACTGGATATTTGTGTGGGGCGCGTTGTGCAGGCAATGCTGGAATGCGGCGGTGAAGTGCTTATTACCGCCGATCACGGCAATGCCGAACAGATGTTGGACCGGGGCACTCAACAGGCACATACCGCACACACATTGAATGTGGTGCCCTTCCTGTATATCGGTCGCGGGGCTAAGATCGAAGAAGCAGGTACGGGGGCTCTGCAAGACGTCGCGCCCACTTTGCTTTGCATGATGGGCCTGCCGCAACCGGCAGAAATGACGGGCCGCTCACTTATCCGTATTCTGTGAGTGTTCTGCTGCGACTGATATTTCTGGCGACTTGCCTGTTTGCGCAGGTCGCGCAAGCCACACAACAGGAAGACCTGGAAAAACTGCGCAAACGCATTACTTTGGTGCAGCAGGAATTCGAAAAGTCCAACGAATCCAAGTCGGAAGCCGCCGATGCGCTGCGGGAGTCGGAACGTGCCATCAGTGACAGCAATCGTTCCTATACACGACTCGCCCTGCAACAACAGGTCGCCAGAAATGAACTCCATGTTCTGCAACAACGCGCCAGTTTTCTGAATACATCATTGCAGCAGCAGCAAGCAGAGCTGGGGCGATTGCTGTATCAACACTATTTGGACAACGGCGATCAAAACCTGCTCAACTTGCTGATTAACAACGACGATCCGAATCAAGTCGCGCGCGATTTACACTACTACCAATATATCGCCAAAAGCCGCGTCTCCGCCCTGAAATCGTTGCGAAATAGTTTAGCCAACATTCAATGGGTGACAGAACAAGTCCGCAGCAAAAGTAACGAGATTGCCGCGTTGCAAACCGATGCGCGCAACACATTGTAACAACTGCAGCGCGACAAAAATGCCCGCGCGTTAACACTGAACAATATCTCTCGGCAACTTAAACAGCAGCGGAAAGAGATCAGCCGCCTACAGCGCAACGAGAACCAACTGTCGAAGTTGGTCGCGAAACTGGCGCATTTAATTCCGGACAGCGGCTATGTTCATTTCAAATCACTCAAGGGCAAACTTGCGTTGCCGGTCAAAGGAAAAACATCCAACCGCTTTGGCACACTCCGCCCGGAAAGCACACTGGCGTGGACGGGCTGGTTCGTGCGAGCCGCCCCGAATCAACCGGTCAAGGCCATCGCTGCCGGCCGTACCGTGTATGCGGATTGGCTGCGCGGCTTCGGCAATTTGCTCATCATTGATCACGGCCAAGGTTATTTGAGCCTGTATGGCAACAATGAAACGCTCTATAAACAGACCGGTGAGGCCGTGAAGGCAGGTGACACGATTGCGTCCGTGGGCAGCAGCGGCGGCAACGAGGATTCCGGTTTATACTTCGAACTGCGTTACGAGGGAAAGCCCTTCGACCCAAGCGGTTGGTTTAGAAACAGATGAAAATGTCCGAATTTCCCGTTCGCACTTTTTACCCGCCTGTATTGGGAAGCAAGTCGGGGAAAACAGGGCTACAGGCTGAACAGTATGGCATGGCATATTTGTCATGCCCGTTAACGAGGAAAATCAATGAGTCGTCGCTTTAAAGAATACGGTCTTATCGCTATCGGGTTGGTGTCAGGAGTATTGATCAGCCTGCATTTTTCTGCCGTTGCGGACAAAGACACAGCGTTGCCGCTTCCAGTTGAAGAATTGAGGGCCTTCTCGGAAGTCTTCGGCAGAATCAAGAGTGACTATGTGGAGCCGGTGAGCGACAAAAAATTGATCACCGAAGCGATCAATGGCATGTTAAGCGGTCTCGATCCGCACTCGGCCTACCTCGACGCGGAAGGTTTTAAAGAACTGCAAGTGGGCACGCAGGGCGAATTTGGCGGCTTGGGAATCGAAGTCGGCATGGAAGATGGCTTGGTCAAAGTCATCTCGCCCATTGAAGACACGCCGGCTTTCAACGCCGGAATCAAGAGCGGCGATCTCATCATCAAACTCGACGACACGCTGGTGAAGGGCCTCAGCCTGAACGACGCGGTTAAACGTATGCGCGGCAAACCCGGCAGCAATATCCAGCTCACGATCGTACGTAAAACCGAGACCAAACCGCTGCAGTTCAATGTGACTCGCGCGATCATCAAAGTGCAAAGTGTGAAATCCAAGTTGCTGGAATCGGGATACGGCTTTGTCCGTGTCACCCAGTTCCAGGAACACACGGGAGAAAATCTTTCGACTGCGCTGGAGAATCTGCGCAAACAGAACGAAGGTCCTTTACAGGGTTTGGTGCTCGATTTGCGCAACGATCCGGGCGGACTCTTGACCGGTGCGGTTGGCGTATCGGCCGCTTTTTTACCCAAGGATGCTTTGGTGGTTTATACCGAAGGCCGTACCGATGATGCCAAGATGCGACTTCTCGCCAGTCCCGATTATTACCTGCGCGGGGGCGGCAAAAGCGATTATTTGAAAGATTTGTCGGGTGAGTTCAAGAACGTGCCATTAGTAGTGCTGGTCAATGGCGGTTCAGCCTCGGCCTCCGAGATCGTTGCCGGCGCACTGCAAGATCACAAACGTGCGGTCATCATGGGTACCCAGACATTCGGAAAAGGTTCGGTGCAAACCATCTTGCCATTGGGTAACAATACCGCAATCAAACTCACCACCGCCCGTTACTACACCCCAAGCGGCCGCTCT
>CAZRZH010000065.1:0-14527 GCA_964604485.1 uncultured Sideroxydans sp. | reverse complement strand
CTTCATCGTGTAGCTG
Source organism: uncultured Sideroxydans sp. (assembly GCA_964604485.1). Lineage (GTDB taxonomy): Bacteria > Pseudomonadota > Gammaproteobacteria > Burkholderiales > Gallionellaceae > Sideroxyarcus. The sequence goes on along the minus strand of CAZRZH010000065.1, from coordinate 14,511 downwards.
TGAAAGGGCTTGTGCTTGATCTTGCCCTCGGCATCGGGGGGCAGCGCCTCGCCAAACATCTCCAATGTCTTATTCTTGGGCGTGGCGGTGAAGGCAAAGTAGCTGGCGTTGGTCAGCATCTTGCGCGCCGCCATACGTTTCTCAAGCGCTTCGTTTACCGTATCTTCGGGGTCCGCCTCGGCTTCCTCGCCCTCAGCCGTATCGCCCAGCGCCTTGCTCATCGCCGCCGAAGTCTTGCCGCCCTGGCTCGAATGCGCTTCGTCGATGACAATGGCGAAGGTCTTGCCGCCCTCAGTGGCAATCTCGTCGAGGATGAAAGGGAACTTCTGCACCGTCGAAACGATAATCTTCTTTCCCTCCTGGATAAACTTGCGGAGATCGCCCGAGTGCTCGGCATGTCCCACCGTTGCGCCCACCTGCATGAACTGCTTGATGGTCTTCTGTATCTGGTCGTCGAGGATGCGCCGGTCAGTAACAACGATCACCGAATCGAACACTTCCTTGCCGTCGCGCTTTACGCCTATGAGTTGGTGCGCGAGCCAAGCGATGGAGTTTGACTTGCCGCTACCCGCCGAATGCTGCACGAGATAACGCTTGCCAGCACCATTGGTACGCACATCGCCCAGCGCCTGCCGCACCACTCCGAGCTGGTGGTAGCGGGGAAACACCTGACTGCGCTTCCTCTTACTCGTCTTCGCATTCTTCGTCTCGACGATCTGTGCGTAATTTTCGAGGATGTCGGTCAGCCCCGCCGGGGTGAGCACCACCTTCCAAAGGTAGTCGGTCTTGAGTCCCTGCGTGTTGGGCGGGTTACCCGCGCCGTCGTTGTAGCCCTTGTTGAAAGGCAGGAACCATGAGCCCTTGCCCTTAAGCTCGGTGCACATTTTTACTTCGCTGTCGTCCACCGCAAAATGCACTACGCAGCGGCCAAACTCAAAGAGCTTCTCGCGCGGATCGCGGTCGCGGCGATACTGCTCTACCGCGTCCTCCACCGTCTGCTTGGTGAGGCTGTTCTTCAACTCGAAGGTGCCGATGGGCAGGCCATTGATGAACAGACCCAGATCGAGAGAGCGGCGTGTCTCGTCGTTGCTATAAGCGAGCTGGCGCGTGATCGAGAAGCGGTTCTGCACGTGCAGTGCTTCTGCCTTGGCGTTGCCCTCCGAGGGTGTACCGTAGAAGAGGTCAAAATGTCCGGCAGGGTGGTGCTCGATTCCTTTGCGCAGCACGTCGATGACGCCGCGCTTGCCAATCTCGGACGAAACACGATCAAGGAACTTGAGGCGGTTGATGTCTTTGCTGTCATTAGCGTCGGTCATCGCCAGCTTCTTGAATACCTCGGGCTGGGTGACGCGCAGAAAAGCGAAGAGCTGCGGCACATCGAGTGCATGGGTGCGGTCGTAGTCTTTGGGGCTGCCAGCGAAATAGCCGGTACCACCGTAGGGTGCGGGCGGCTCGGTGACCATGTTCGGCATGACGGCAAGGCCATCCACGCCGGTCATGTGGCGCATGATGAGCGTTTCGAGCCCTTTTTCACTTGTATCCGTGGTCATTTATTGCGCTCCCATCAATTACCCATCAACCAAATCGAATCCGACAACCCTTTGTTTTTACATACTGCAAATGATTTTTATCCGGAAAAAACCACCAATCTATCAAGTACCCATCAAGTACCCATCAATCAAGCAATCGAGTCTTTCCTGGAACCAGCCCAAAATGGGACGTAGCGCATCAATTTCGGAGCAGCATCTGAATCGTAAGGCAGCACAACCTCGGCTTCTACCGCTTCGCGTATCAACCGCGAGGCCGCAGCAATGTTCTGTGGCTCAATGCCGAAACGCTCCCGAATCGAAGTATTAGTCATGTTTTCCCGGTTTACGTAACGCAAACAAGCATGCAAATACACGGCTCGGATGCGATCCGCTTTATCCATCTTGGTCAGTGGCCGATGCGCAAACAACACAACTCGAGTATGGTCATCCGTTGCTTCCGGCAATGGCGCAGGAAGCTGGTAAAACTCGGTTTGATCTACCACCTTGTCCCACCCGCTACCGCGCTCTTCACAGATACCAATGCGCCTCATTAGCGATGCAAGACCCTCGTTACGGGAGCGCGGTGGCGTATCTACAAATCTGTCCGTTGCCACCAGTGGCATGCCAGGATTCGAAATTTCGATTCGATCCTCGAAAATTTCCACCATAGGGCCTACCCCCGTCATGAAAAAATCTTGATGAATAAGTGCATTGGCCACTAGCTCGCGTACCGCCAACTCAGGGTACATAGGCACATCCTTGCGCAACGCTTGACCGATTACCTCATTAGAGGGAAGCAGACCATTCACATAACCGATCAAACCCTCAAATCCGCTGGCATAACCCTTACTGCCGACCTGCTCCTTGCCACCTGCAGCGCGGCTGTTGCCACGGTACAGAATCACTCGCATGGCTTTGCGTTTAAGCACGGCAAAGTCGTCCAGATGCTTCGCAAAAAGAATCGCTCCAAGGTTGGTGATGTTCCAGCCACCCGCTTCGCAGAGCACAATCAATTTGTCGTCTTCCAGCGCTGCCAGAATGCCAGCACGATTTTCTGGCAAGGGGCGTTTCAGCAGGTCAAAATAAGCTGGGTAGTCCAGCAGCCTGAGCACCTCATCATCAGGCACCCGCTCGACCGCCACGCCGCTTTCGAACGGCACCTTGTCGAACAGGCGCCACAGCGCGCGTTCCTTTTCTGGAAAATCCTTGAGCCGCTTCTTGTAAGAGCCGACTCGGATGAACTCCGCACCCTGAAACTGTACCGGCTGGCGGAAGGCGCGCTCGATCTCCAGCAGCACCACCGGCAAGTTGTCCACTACGACATCGAAGAAACGAAAATGAATCTTCGGTGCCAGCGAGCGCAGCAGCCAACTCTCCAGCTCCTCGTTGCCCACCTTGGCTGTGGCAAGCGAGAATTTCGTGCCGACCACCTTGTGCTCGCCATCGCTGACGCCCCACACCAAATAGGCGAAAGCCTTGCCCGCCAGCGCCGCCGAGTTCGCTAACGCCGACAAATACTCGCCTATTTGTTGCGGCTCGGCATCGTTCTCCTTGAACTCAACCCATTCGGTCTCATGCGGCAACTTGCACAGTTCCCGCACCAGGCTGACAAGGTAATCAATGGGGCGGTCGGTGGTCATGCGTTCTCCTCGGCCAATTCTTCACCAGACTCTTCCATCTCCGCAAGCTCAGGCTCATCGGCAGGAGCGCTCTCAACCTCCGGCAGATGTGCGGCGGCCTCGCGCACGTCGAGCTTGCCGGTGACCACATCGGCGATCAAACGGGTGCGATATTCGCGCAGGAGTTCGATTTCGCGTTCGATACGGGAAACGACCGAGCCAAGCGAACTTGTTTCTGAGTCAACGTAACGAACAATTCCAGTTTGCTCTTCCAACGAAGGAAGTGGTATTCCCATAGCTCCGATTCGTTCAACATTCAAGTTTCCTTGTGTGTTCACAGGTGCCTCTCGGAGTAACTCTGGCTTCATGCAGCAAAAGGCCAAGTACAAGTAGTCTCTATCGATTTTTCCCGCTGGAACAAAACCAACTATGGAGTCAGGGAAGCAAGCATCAAAGTTAAGGATAGCGACATCTCCGATATTTGCCGCAATCGTCATTACAAGTGTTCCAGCGGGGAACATCTTACTCACAGACAATCCCTTCTGGTTTAGTGTCTGTTTGTAATTGGTGATGAATTTTTTCGCCTTAGCGACCGCTCCTGTTTGAATGAACGGATAGGGTCCATCGTATAGCGATGCGTCATTTCGTGGCCGATGGCTAAATTTACCCCGCAGAATTTGTGTTGCTTGCTTTACTCTCCGAATCTCCCAATGCGCGGGAATCTGCCCCAACCAGGGAATGCCGGAATCCTTGAGCGGTACATCAGGAGCCAAGCCACGCGTGACGGCGCGGTGGATGATGGCCTGCTTCTGTTCGTTCAACAGCGCGATGGTTTTGCGCTTCGCGCGTATCGCGCGCTCCATCCGCCCGTTCGTGTAGTTAAGGAATCGCACAATCGCTGCCTGTTCATCCATTGGAGGGATGTACATTGGCGCATCGAGAAATGATATGTCGGTCAGTTGAAGCCTGGAAATCCAGACACCCTTTGATCGAACCTTGAGTTCCCAGTTGAACGATGACGAGCGGACAACCTCGTGAATGAAATCCGGCATCATTGGTGTGTTCGGCCTGATACGGTAGACGCTGTAGGCGGTGCTAATAATGCCATGATATTTTGAAACACCAAGTCCGCCGCCCCAAGCCCAAAGACTATTGATGACAAGGTCGCCCGGCCAGCATAGCTTGTAGCCGACATATGACTCTGCCTTGAACATCGTCACCTTTGCTGCCTTGCGCAGCACAATGCCGTGAGCCGACGAGACGGACAGGAGTTCTTCCTTACCCGTTGATGATCTTTGATCAATGCAGTGGAAAATCGATTTAGCGCGTTGAATTTCCCAATGCCCCGGCACCCGCCCCAGCCAAGGCAAGCCAGAATCTTTATATTCCGAATAGGGTTTGAGACCAAGCACAACACTGCTTACCCCTTGCCCCTGTTTTCGATGGTTCGTTGTCGTCGCGCTCATAACATTTTCCCGATACGACGGAGCCATCCTTCAATTTCACCATTCGGATCTCTTGCCGCGATACGGTCAGCCGTCATCTTCGGGAAAGCGTTTTGAGCGAGCTTACGTTTTGCTGTGTTAGGTTTCCAGTTTACTTGCTTGCCGACCAATGCTGGGACATCGTCCTCATCGCCGAACTCAATTGCTATGCCTAGCCCTTCATTAATTGCGTCGGGATGAAGATAATTTTCGATTTCATACTTGACCGTCTGCAACCCCCACGACCCATCGGTGCGTTGATTTACCTTTGCAATTTGAGTCCCATATGTGGTGACATCGTTGTCGTAAAGATGAACCTCTGGTCGCCCCAAGCCTTTCAGGTAATGCTCATTGACCCAATGCGATAGTGTTCCACCACCGAGAACGACAAAAGCTACTCTGGGGTCACTGGCAAGATTCGGGAGCGCTGTGTCGGCGCAGTGAAGCAAGTGGCTCAAGCATTTGAGTGCCGTAACGTCGGTGGGCCCCTCTACACAAACGAGAACCCGAATGCGGTTATCTGGCACGACACCAAGTGCTGCCACCATAGCCTCCCAAGTAGCATCGACGGCGGTATCGACCTGCGGTTGCCTGTTGTCACCTGATCTCACGAATCGAAAACTATCGATTGGTAAATAGCTCGCGAATCCAGGACTGTGAGTAGTCAATAAAACCTGGCATCCCGGTTCAGCCGCAAGGTCTTGAAATGACTCAAGCAGCATGCGCTGATTATGCGGATGCTGAGATGTCTCAGGCTCTTCAATAGCGTAGATAATGTTTCGGCTGGAGCCCTGAGCAAGGCGCCGTTCGGCCTCTGCACGGAAAAAGCTGACGAGAATTAATCGGCGCACACCGCTACCACGCTTATTGACAGGTATTCCTTGGTCGCTGTTCAGTGCCAACGAGAACAACCCAGCCCACTTTGGGTCGGCCTTGAATTCAGGTGTCAATTGCCCCGCAAGGCCGGGATCAATTTTTTTAAGCGTCTGATGGGTACGCTCGGCAAGTTCGACGGCCTTTGCTCGAACTGCATCGACAATCTCCGACAACTTATGCTGAATCTCTGGCTCCGCAAGTGCGGTCGCAATTGCCAGTTTCATTGGGTCTTGTACTTCTGCATCCGAGTCTCGGCTGGCGCGGTCACTTTGAAATAAGGCGAACAGTGGAAGGTGTTCGCTGAGCTTTTCCCATATCCGTTTACTGTCCTCTTTTGCAACGGACACATCTACCTCAGCCAAACACAGATCAGGGCAAGCACTCCAGATAGCTCGTCGAATGGAGGGGTTGCTGTTGAGTTGCACATCGGTCTCATCAATCCCAATATCCTTCAGGCGCTTCTTCAGTGCCGTGTTGTTGAGTTCAAGAAGATCGCCGTACTGTGCCGCAGTGGGGTGATATGCACAGACAAACACCTCCTCCTTGGGTTTTGCGGCACTGGTGCATTTAAACGTCTTCTTGATACGGAGATTGCCGTTTGCTGCCAGTAAATGCTCATCCGACAGAGAAGTCGGCGCCTGCGCATCCAAAATTAGGGTTGCTGGCAAGTTGGCAAACTCGCAGGTAATTTCTACCGATTTGTCTATTGCTGCAACATGGCAATCCCCACTGTCGATCTTGACGGTCTCATTGTTAAAAAAAACCTCAAGCGCCTCTAAGATGCTAGATTTACCAACGTCATTTCTACCAATAATTGTGGTCAGATCGCCAATCTGGATTGTTTTTTCATCCTGATAGCCGCGAAAGTTTTTAAGGGTGACTGCAACAAGCTTCATTGAGTAGATTCTCCGATGATCTCTGCCAGCATGCCCTCTGCCTCTTTCTCTACGGCCAGAATATCAGCGCGGATTTCTTCCAGCGTGCGCAGTGGCTGCGGCTTGTAGAAGTGTCGGGTGAAACTGATTTCATAGCCGATCTTGGTCTTGCTTTCATCCACCCAGGCATCGGCAGTGTAGGGCAACACTTCACGGCGAATGAAGGCTTCAATGCCACCTTCTTCCAGTAATGGCACTTGTTCAGTGTCGCGCAGGTCGGAGTCAGGTTCGTATTCGACGACCACGGCTTTGCCGTCCACGGTAGCATCGAACAGGCCGTGCAATGGATCAGCCTTGGTCTTGCCGATTTTGTGCACCTTGGCAATGACCGGCGGTGAGGTCTCGACGCGCCAGCTCACGGCCTTCAGTATCTGCTTCAGGTCAGCGGCGGGGAGTTTGATGCCTGCCTGTTTGAGCGCAGCGTTCACGCAGTCGCGGAATATGTTGTGATCCTCGAAGAGCTTGTCGCCCAGCGCCCCACGTAACGCCGTGGCCATTTCAACAAGGCGTGCATCGCGTTCCCAGGTCTTTGCATCGAGCAGCTTCTTTTTCTTCTTCTCGGGCAAGCCCTTCTTCGCGCTGCCGTCTTCTTCGTCGTCGCTATCATCTTCATCACCGCCCCAGTCGGCGAGGCGCTTTTCCAGCGCGGCGGAAACCTTGGAGAAATTTATGAAGAGATCGTCGCCGAACTCATCGTAAAGCACAGTGCGCAGGTCTTCGTCGCCAGAGGCGAAGCGTAGCGTCTCGATGGCCTTGAGCGAAAGCTGGCTGTGCAGGCGCAGCGGGCGCTCGACCGTGACCTTCCAGTAGCCGAAGGCTGCGTTGAGGAATATCTTCGACTCTGGTGTTTCCTTGAAATCGAGGAAAGTATTGCCGATGCGTTCGATGTCGTCGGGCGATAGTTCGCAGTTTTTCTTACCAAGGTTCTTGCGCAGCGGCTTGAACCACTGGCTGGCGTCGATGAGCTGCACCCGGCCCTTGCGGTGCGCTGGTTTGCGGTTCGACAGCACCCAGATGTAGGTGGCGATGCCGGTGTTGTAGAAGAGGTTGAGTGGCAGCGCGACGATGGCTTCAAGCCAGTCGTTCTCGATGAGCCAGCGGCGGATATTGCTCTCGCCCTGTCCTGCGTCGCCAGTGAATAGCGAGCTGCCGTTATGCACCTCGGCGATGCGGCTGCCCAGCGCCGAGCGGTGATTCATCTTCGACGCCATGTTGGCGAGGAAGAGCATCTGGCCGTCGCTCGACCGGGTGACCAGCGAGAGCTCCTCGCCCTCATGCATCACCTTGAAGCGTGGGTCGCGCATGCCATCTTTGCCGCCCATCGCTTCGAGGTCTTTCTTCCAGCCCTTGCCGTAGGGCGGGTTGGCGATCATGAAATCGAACTCCTGCGCCGGGAAAGCGTCATGCGACAGCGTTGACCATTCCGCGCCACCGACGATGTGGTCGGCACTCTCGCCCTCGCCTTTGATCAGCATGTCCGCCTTGCAGACGGCGTAGGTCTCGGGGTTAATTTCCTGACCGTAGAGCAGAGTAGTGATCTGCTGGTTGCGCTTCGCGGCAATCGCCATGAGTGTCTCTTCCGCCACGGTGAGCATGCCGCCGGTGCCGCAAGCGCAGTCATAGAGCAGGTAGGTGCCGGATTTAAGCGCAGCCTCGATTGGCAGGAACACGAGATTCGCCATCAGCCGAACAGCGTCGCGCGGCGTCCAGTGCTCGCCCGCCTCCTCGTTGTTTTCCTCGTTGAACTTGCGTACCAGCTCCTCGAAGACAGTGCCCATCGAATGGTTGTCGATGCCCGCAGGCGACAGGTCAATTTCGGGGTCAAGGAACTTGTTGATCAACGTGCCAAGCGCGTCGGCCTTGGAGAGTGTAGAGAGCTGATTGCGGAACTTGAAGTTCTCCAGTATGTCCTGGACGTTGGGCGAGAAGCCGTTGAGATAGTCCTCGAAATCTGCGAGCAATTGCTGCTGGCTGCCGCGCGACTTAAGATCGCGCAGTGTGAAGCGCGAGGTGTTGTAGAAGGATTGCCCCGCAGCAGCGGCAAGCGCAGCACGCTGCTCGGTGATGCGCGCCTCGTCGAGCATCTTCTTGGTATCGAGCACAGCCTGTTTGCTCGGTTCGAGCACAGCATCCATGCGCCGAATGACGAACATGGGCAGGATTACATCCGGGTACTTACCGCGCTTGAACAGGTCGCGAAGGACGTCGTCTGCAATGCCCCAGATGAAAGAGACAATCTTGTTGTGAGTGGCTTGATCCATATTCGGTTTTTTTATGGGCACGATCGAGACCGTGCATTATATGTGCTGCAATATTGTTGCAGAATTTTCAATTGCCTTTGGTCAAGCGGCAAAAGTCACATGGCCAGACTTTGACATTCAGACAACCATCTCAAATTAACCTAAGCGGCCGCTCAACATAAATGTAAGGGGCTGCGCGCTTTTGCGCAGCCCCGCTTGACTGACGGATTAGTTTTCATTTTGATGAACGATGAATCTGGCGCGTTCGTAAAGCTCATCGAAAGTGACTATCTCTGGGCTGATGTTATTACGCCTGTACAGCTCGAACGAACGATATCGTTCTTGGTTCACACCGTGGTCACCTACGAACTCGTGAAGGCTGCCAACAACAAGAAAAGACTTTGGCATGTAGTTAAACACCTCTTCACCAGTTGGATTTCCATCATCATCTGTGAGAGATAGCTTGGATTTTATTGATTCGGTGGCGAGCGCAACTGTGCCTTGTACCTGCGAGACCGCACCCGAAAGTTCAGCTGATGGCGACCAACAGCCAGCCCGGTAGGGCTGGGAGTTGAGCAATGCCGTCTTATGCGTCTTTATCTCGACGAAGCACAAGCTTGAGATAACTCCGCGAGTCTTAAGCAGGGCATCAACTCGTTTTCCGTGCTCGGACACGGTGTGGCCATGAACCACCTGTTCAAGTTTCTTTTCATCAAGGGTGGATAGATGGATGTAGCTTAGCCCGTAGCCAAATATCCACGGATTCTTCTCAAAGAACTTTTGCCACACCGCCTCGTTGCTGCACTGCTTTTGCGCCTTGACGGTATTGAAATATTCGTCATTTTCAAGAAGCTGCTGAAAGTCCTGCAACTGACGCTTGCGATAACCGACAGCTACAACGTCCTCCTTCGTTACGGCTGAGCGTATGACTTCAGCGAACAGTTCTTGATTGTCTTGAAAAAGGGCTTGGGCCTGTACGTTTGACAGGACGACTCGGCGCAGATCCTCGTCGGTAATTTTCATGGAGCCACTGCTCTTAAGTGGCACGGTCTGAATGTGGTTTAGGAATTCGATCAACTTCCCAATTTCATCGCCAATGAATGCAAAGCTTGCGTTGTGCGGCTTGCCCGTCGCGACTGTGTAGCCTTGAATACTTAGCACGAAGATTCCGCGATCGTCCTCGAAAAACTTGGCAGTAATGCAGGTCTTTGCGTCTTCTTTATGTCTCAGTACGACTTCGTCCTTGACCTGCGCAAAGGCGTAGGTCTCTGGCTGCTCGATGAGCTTTGTGGCAATGCGCACCTTCCTTCGTGGTTCACCAAACGAATCGAGTTTGGGGCTGATGTAGGTCATCCCGGGTTTGGGGTCTTGGTAGGTGTCCATTTAGACAAAGGGTGCGAGTTGTTGTATGAAACAGTTTAGATTGACCACCTGTTCGTACTATTGAAAAAAAAGAAGCGCGAATATTTCGATAATTTATTGATTCGTTTACGGCCCCACAAGTATGTCTGTCACCATATGCAAATAGTACGGACGAATTGAACCACACATTCCACTACCCGCATATATGCCACAATATCTATGCAATCTGGTCTGCCCACATTTCTCAAAGGTCGTACTGAGTTTTGCCTTGTGGCATCTTGATGAACGTCTTGAACGGCAGCTTTGTTGCTGTGAATTTTCTACCTTGACAGTCTCTTGCTGGCCGATTGCAGCCTCCCGCTAAACAATCTGCTGTCGCTTTACTATCTGCTCCACCGCCACGATTCGCGCCTCGCGTACCTTGTCTGCGATGAGATTTTTGTCCGCACAAGCTCGTGCAATTTCTCCGGCATTCACAGACTGTGCGGCTGACGCGCACTTCATGAAATACGCCGTCTGCGGATAGGCATCGTTCTCGTGGCCAGTGCGGCCGCGCGCATCGGACTCACAGGCTTGCAGGATGAGTGCAAAACGTTCCGGCTTGCGCCACAGGTCGCAGCTATCAAAAAGTTTGACGATGGTGTCGGCACGCAGTTCTTTAGCGCGATGGATGTTGCCGTGATATCTCGCGACGAGAGAGGCGAGGTCTCTGCATTCGGCGGGCACGCGCAAGCGTTCGCACACACCTTTCAACAAATCGACGCTGCGCATCTCGTGGCCGATGTGGCGCGGCAGAATGTCGGCTGGTGTGTTGCCTTTGCCGAGGTCATGGCCCAGTGCGGCGAAGCGCACTTCCAGTGAGTACTCGTGTTTTGCGGTATCGTCCAGCACCAGCATGGCGTGGATGCCGCAGTCGATCTCGGGATGATAAATTGCCGTTTGTGCCACGCCGAACATGGCGTCCAATTCAGGCAATATCTTTTTGAGAGCGCCGCATTCGCGCAGCGTGGTGAAGAAGCGCGAAGGATGCTGCTCCATCAAACCGCGCGACAGTTCTTGCCACACGCGTTCGGCCACCAGCACATCGACTTCGCCAGCGCGCACCATCGCCCGCATCAATTCCAATGTCTCAGGTGCGAAGGTGAAACCAAACCGTGCGGCGAAACGCGCGCCGCGCAGGATGCGTACAGGGTCTTCGGCAAAGGCTTGACTCACATGACGTAACACGCCCACTTTCAGATCGGCTTGTCCACCGTGGGGGTCGATGAGATTGCCTTTGGCATCTTGTGCGATGGCATTGACGGTGAAGTCGCGGCGCAACAGGTCTTGTTCGAGTGTGACCTCAGGCGAGGTATAGACGGTGAAGCCTTTGTAGCCTTGTCCCACTTTGCGCTCGGTGCGCGCCAGTGCATATTCTTCGTGGGTCTGGGGATGCAGGAACACGGGAAAGTCGCTGCCCACTGCTTTGAATCCGCGCGCTTCCATCTGCGCAGGTGTGCTGCCTACGACGACCCAGTCATGATCTTTAACAGGTAGACCGAGCAGGCGGTCGCGCACCGCGCCGCCCACGCAATAGACTTTCAGTTGTTCGTCAGATTGCATCTTTCGGGAGCAGCGGACTGCCCGTTGTTTTGGCCGCGATGACACCGAGCCGTTGTTTGAGCGATTGCGTCGGCTGTCCAAACAGTTTGGAATAATAAAGGGTGTTACTCATCACTTTCTTCACGTAATCGCGCGTCTCGTCGAACGGGATCGTCTCAACATAAATCGCACCTTCGAGCGGTTTTGTCCCGCGCCACTGTCGGGCGCGCGAAGGTCCGGCGTTGTAAGCGGCCGAAGCCAGAACAGGGTTGTCGTCGAACATGTTGTACACATTTTTCATGTAGAAGGTACCCAGCCGCAGATTCACATCCAGCTGGTGAATGAGTCCTTTGCGGTAACCCTTCAGTCCGATACGGCGTGCCGCCCAGCGCGCCGTATCCGGCATGATCTGCATTAACCCTGCGGCACCGACGTTCGATTTGGCGTGTTGCGTAAAGCGGCTTTCCTGGCGCATCAATCCGTACACCCAGGCCTCTTCCAGCGGGTGTTCGCGCAGGGGTGATTGCAGGGCATCGCGGAAAGGTGACGGGTAGCGCAAATTAAAATCGTGGAATTCGACGGTGCGGTTGGCGGCATAAATCGAGCGGTCGTACATCTCGTTACGGCGGGCGACTTCGGCAGCGACCAGCAATTCCCTGTCGTTCAAACCCCGAAGCGCCCAGTCCCATTCTTTGGCTGCCTCGACACGCAGGCCCAGACGGTACAACACCAGTGTGCGCTGGATCTCGGCGCGTGACTGCATGGCGAGTATCTCGATACTGTCTGGCTTGAGGCCAAAGGAAAATGTTCCGGCTTCCGGGTTAATTCCCAATTCTTCGGCAGCGAGTTGACCGTAATAATTGTGTTCTCGACTTAATGGCTCAAGCAATTCATCGGCTTCTTCAAGACGTCCCAACTGCTTGAGTGAACGGGCCTGCCAATAACGCCAACACCCTTCGTTCTTCTGTTGCAAGGACATCAGGGATATGCCGGCCAGCACTTCGTTCCAGTTTTGCACTCTCAATGCGGCGCGCACGCGCCAGGCCAGTTGCTGTTCGTTTAAGACGCTGTCGCCCGCCTTTGCATACCAGACCTGCGCCCGCTCATCATGCCGGCGTGCGGCCGCAAAGGCTAACCCTGCGTGAAAATACTGTGACTCTTCCTCGGAAAAATTGTCGGCGATTTTTTGCCATTGCGCATACGCAAGATCGACGGATTGCTTTGACAGCCTTTGCAGGGCGAACAACGCCACCAACCGTCTGGCATCGTTTGCTTGCGCGAACGGTGTCTTGCTCAAATAGCGCAATGGATTCTTTGCCGCCACGGTTAATTCGGCCTCGGAAAATTTTTGCGATCCGGAAAGATATCGGGTCAGTTTTTTGACCAGCGTGATATTGCCGGCTTCCAGTGCCAAACGAATCCGTTGCATTACATCCTGCGTCGTGATGTTGCCATTCTTGAGCGCCTCAGCAAACAACGTGTTGCAACTCTCCGGCTGTTCGGCACCGTTCAGCCAAATCTTGCGCGCCTCCGCCAAAGCCGTCATCTCGTCCGATCTGTGTTGCCATTGCAGGGCGTAACAGTTCAACTCGGCATCCGCATGGATGAGCCTCGGATATTCAGCCGCAAAGTCGTCCCAGAGCTGCCGCTTCCCCAAATATTTCAGCCATTCCCCCCGGAACTGGTCGATGATTGGCGTATCCGCTTCCCGCGCCAAAAAATTTCGTATGGGTGCGCTGTCTTTAGCTTGCCAGCGCATGCGCAACTGGTAATACGTGACGTATGGCTCCAGCGCGGTATCTTTCAAACGCGGATATAAATTGGACAGCCGTGTGCTGTTTCCGCTACGGAAAGCATCACGCGCGGTCAAAAAATCATTGTCGATATCCGCACGTAAGGTTGAGGGGATCAACAACAGGAAATACAGGAAATACTTCATGGAACAGGCTTCCGGTTAGAACACGAGAAAGGATATCACAGCAGGTGAAACCCAACGTTCTTCAAATGGATCCGGTACCCCAAAAAAAACGACCCCCGGCCTGGAGGTCGTTCATGGGGCCGAATCTCACCGCTGGAAGGTGTACATCTTGTGCAAAAACTTTTCAATATCGGCTTCCGCCAATTCTGCGGGAAAGTTCAGGTGTTTATCGGTTTGATTTGCGGCGCTCTCGCTTACCAATGCCAACTGTGGGTTCCAACCCGAGCACAACACATCATCCCCATATTCTTCGACCGTTTCGTTCGAGCCTTCGAACTCGTAACCACTCATATTCATCACGATAGTCATGTCACACCTCCTTGTCCTTCCGTTTGCTGTTTGCCACCCTTGTGAAGGCTGTATCGGCAAGCCGGTTGAAAAGTTTAGGACGGCATTTTTCGTGCTCACGGAGAGTCTACTCATTGAACTCGACACCTCCCCCCGGTGAACTCGAAATAATTTGTGCCGGGACATTTCGGGCGTGATAATCCGCGCAACATCACTCTCCAAGGAGCTACCATGAAATTGCTCGGCTCAACCACCAGCCCCTACGTGCGCAAAGTGCGGCTGGTTTTGCTGGAAAAAAATATTCCCCACGAATTTATTGTCGATCCCCCATCCGAACCCGGCAGCCAGGTCCTCATCGTCAATCCATTGGGACGCATTCCGGCATTGATTCTTGATGATGGTTTTTGCGTTTTCGATTCCCCGGTAATCGCAGAATATGTCGATACGCTGAGCGATGCGCCCATTCTGATCCCGCGCGATGATGCTGCCGCGCGGTTGCGTGTCAAACGCTGGGAAGCCTTGGCGGACGGCATCATGGATTCAGCCATTTTGGTGCGTAACGAGCGTCTTCGGCCACCGCAAAAGCAACAGCTTGAAACGATAAATTTGCATAACACTG
>CAZRZH010000064.1:0-14734 GCA_964604485.1 uncultured Sideroxydans sp. | reverse complement strand
TCATCGACATCGAAACGCCGATGCTGACCAAATCCACGCCGGAAGGCGCGCGCGACTATCTGGTGCCGTCGCGCGTGCATCCGGGCGAGTTCTTCGCCTTGCCGCAATCGCCGCAGCTGTTCAAGCAATTGCTGATGGTGGCGGGCTTCGACCGTTATTACCAGATCACTAAGTGTTTCCGCGACGAAGACTTGCGTGCCGACCGCCAGCCGGAATTCACCCAGGTGGATATCGAGACTTCTTTCCTGAGCGAAGAGCAGATCATGGAATTGATGGAAGAGATGATCCGCACCGTGTTCAAGGAAGTGCTGAGTGTCGCGCTGCCCAATCCGTTCCCGCGCATGAGTTATGCGGAAGCGATGAACCGTTTCGGTTCGGACAAACCCGATATGCGTGTGACGCTGGAGATAACCGATGTCACCGATGCGGTGAAAGACGTGGCGTTCAAAGTGTTCGCCGGTGTGGCGAATTCCGAGAACGGTCGGGTGGCGGCATTACGTGTTCCGAACGGCGGCACGTTCACGCGCGGCGAAATCGACGATTACACCAAGTTCGTTACCATCTACGGCGCGAAGGGCTTGGCTTACATCAAGGTCAACGACATCACGCAACTAAACGAAACCGGTTTGCAATCGCCCATCGTCAAGAACCTGAATGCAGCCGCACTGAAAACCATCATCGAAAGTACTGGTGCACAGAACGGCGACATCATTTTCTTCGGCGCGGACAAAACCAAAATCGTCAACGACGCACTCGGTGCGTTGCGCATCAAGATCGGCCACGAAAAAGGCCATCTCAACGGCAAAACTTGGGAACCGCTGTGGGTCGTGGACTTCCCCATGTTCGAATACGACGACGAAGGCAAGCGCTGGAACGCCTGCCACCATCCGTTCACCGCGCCCAAAGACGAGCATCTGTCCCTGCTGGAAAGCGATCCAGGCAAGTGTCTGGCCAAAGCTTACGACCTCGCCCTCAACGGCTCCGAAATTGGAGGCGGCTCGGTTCGTATCCACAAAGAAGCGGTGCAGAGCCAGGTGTTCCGCGCGCTCAACATCGGTGCGGAAGAAGCCCAACTCAAATTTGGTTTCCTGCTCGACGCGCTGCAATACGGCGCACCGCCGCATGGCGGCCTGGCCTTCGGTCTGGACCGTATCGTCACCATGATGACCGGCTCCGAATCCATCCGCGACGTAATCGCCTTCCCCAAGACGCAACGCGCGCAATGTTTGTTGACGCAAGCGCCGAGTCCGGTGGACGAGAAACAATTGCGCGAACTGCATATTCGTTTGCGGCAACCAGCTGCGGTAGAAGCGCCCAAGGAATAATCGTGGCGATTCCTGACTTTCAGTCTTTAATGCTTCCACTGCTGAAGTTGTTGGCTGATAAGCAGGAACATGCCATGAGGGGAGTGACGACGATATTGTCCGATCAGTTTCAGCTGACTGAGGAGGAACGTAATTTGTCGTCTGAAGTCAGTGGGCAGGGTGTGATGTATAACCGGACTGCTTGGGCTAAGACCTACTTAAAAAGAGCGGGTTTGATCGAGCAACCCAAGCGTGGGTTCTTCAAGATTTCTGCGAATGGCGAGAAGGTTTTGAAAGCGCCGCCTACTTCAATAAATCTAAAATTTCTTGAACAATTTCCGGAATATATTGCTGCCAGAGATACACAAATCCATACTGAAATAACTTCACAACCAATTGAGGTCTCCGTTATTAAAAGCGCCACACCAGATGAGTTAATTGCCAGTGGTGTAAAAAGTATTCGTGATAATTTGGTAAGCGAAATACTTGATCAGATAAGAATTGGCACCCCATATTTCTTTGAAAAACTGGTGGTCAATTTATTTGTGAAAATGGGATATGGCGGAGCACAGAAAGGCAGTGCGTGGGTAACAGGTCGAAGTGGTGATGGCGGAATTGACGGTGTAATTCACGAAGACAAGCTGGGTTTGGATGTTATCTACATTCAGGCAAAACGATGGAAAGAGGGCAATTCGGTTGGCGGTCCGGATATGCAGCAATTCGTTGGTGCATTGGCAACTCGTAAGGCCAAAAAAGGGATTTTCGTAACAGCTTCAGAATTTACCAAGGCGGCCAGAGAGGTTGTTAGTCAACTTGGCCATGAGCCGCGCGTAGTTTTGATAGATGGTTCAATGCTTGCCAATTTGATGATCGATTACAACATAGGCGTTTCGGTGGCTGAAACCTACGAGATCAAAAAAATCGATTCAGATTATTTCCTGGAAGAATAATAATGGGACTGACCAGACAATCAGTTCTTTCTTTCGCACTTTCGCTATTCCTTTTAGGTTCACCTTTAACGCTTCAGGCGCGTAATAACTACTCTCACGATTCATCTGCAATCCCCGACATCGCTGTTTCCGAACTAACGCCCGAGGCCCGCGACACCTTGCAACTCATCAAGCGTGGCGGCCCTTTTCCTTATCCGCGCGATGGGGTGACGTTCGGTAATTACGAACGTATCTTGCCGCAACAATCGCGCGGCTATTACCGCGAATACACTGTAAAGACACCGGGTGTTCGTCATCGCGGCGCGCGGCGCATTGTGTGTGGTGTGGTGCCGGAGTGTTATTACACCGCTGACCACTACCAAAGTTTCTACCGCATCACCGGGGGGCGTTAATGGAAGACTTGTGTTATCTGTTGAAAGCCGTGAACGGGGCGGGTGTGTACCGGCTGAATTGTTCGCTGGAGGCGTTGCATGATTCCGTGCAGCGCGCGGATTTTGTTTTGTTCGAGGCGGATATCGAGACGGCGCACGGCAAAGGTGAATTGCTGGCGGAGTTGGCGCGCGCGATCAAGGCGCCGGATTGGTTCGGTCACAATTGGGACGCGCTGGCGGATGCGCTGGGGGATCTTTCATGGGAAGAAGCGCCGGGGTATGTCTTTTTGCTACGCGGCGAACATCCGGGTGAAGATGTCCTAGATGACATCCTGAATGCGACGGTGGAATTTTGGAAGATGCAGGGCAAACCGTTCTGGGTGTTCTTCGCCTGATGCCGCAATACAAACAGCCGATCTCTGCCTTAATCGTCATCTACACTTCCGCGTTGGACGTGTTGTTGATGGAGCGAGCCAACTGTCCCGGTGACTGGCAATCCGTGACCGGTAGCCGCGACGGTCACGAATCGTTGCTTGAAACTGCGGTGCGCGAAGTGGCGGAAGAAACCGGCTTGGACACAGCCAACTATATTCTTACGGATTGGCATCAACAGAACGTCTACGACATCTATCCCAAATGGCAACACCGCTATGCGCCGGGCACGACTCGCAATACCGAGCATGTGTTCGGTCTGCAATTGCCGCAGCAAGTCGCCGTGCAACTATCCCCGCTTGAACACGTGAGATACCTGTGGTTGCCTTGGAAAGAGGCGGCGGATAAAGTATTCTCGCCGAGCAATCGGGAGGCGATTTTGCAGTTGCCTAAACGGAAAATCAAATCCCCCCTAGCCCCCCTTTTTCAAAGTGGGGAACTTTAGCCCACTTTGAAAAAGCATGTGCTGAGCCCGTCGAAGTGGGGGCAGTGAACGAAGTGAGCGGGGGATTTATGCAACCCTATGAGAATAAGTTAAAACAGTTTTCTCAAACGCTTCGCTCCAGCATGACGGATGCGGAACAAAAATTGTGGTGGCGAATACGGAATAAACAACTTGGCGGGGTTCAGTTCTACCGGCAAAAACCGTTGCTATCGTTCATCGTGGATTTTTACTGCCCGAAAGCCAAACTGGTGATCGAGTTGGATGGTGGACAGCATTTTGAATCTGAGCATCGGCAAAAGGATATTGAACGCGATGCACAGTTGGAGAATATCGGACTCAAAGTTTTGCGCTTCGATGACAGGCAGGTGTTGATCGAACTTGAGGCAGTCCTGGCGGTGATTTATCAAGAGATAGTTGAGCGGACGAAAAGCTCACCCCCCCCTAGCCCCCCTTTTCCAAAGTGGGGAACTTTAGCCCACTTTGGAAAAGCATGTGCTGAGCCCGTCGAAGTGGGGGCAGTGAACGAAGTGAGCGGGGGATTTGTTTTTGTTTGTGACTGAAGGAACAAAGATGCAAGGAAACAGTATTCATATCGCTTACGAACACCCCAATGCTGCCCAAACAAGTTGCAGCACGGCACACGCTTGGGCGAAAAAACCTCGCGAACCGGAAGCGGGCGAGAAGGTCGAGTTGATTGCGCGCATCAAAAACATGCTGGTTGAGCAGGACGCGGTGCTGGTCGCGCATTATTACGTGCATCCCGACCTGCAGGATTTGGCGGAAGCCACCGGTGGCATCGTTTCCGATTCCTTGGACATGGCCAACTTTGGCAACCAACATCCGGCCAAGACTATCGTGGTGGCGGGTGTGCGTTTCATGGGCGAGACGGCGAAGATTTTGAATCCGGAAAAGCGTGTGCTGATGCCCGATCTCGACGCGGAATGTTCGCTCGACCTCGGTTGTCCGGCCGACGAATTTTCCGCGTTCTGCGATGCTCATCCCGAGCGCACCGTGGTGGTGTATGCCAACACCAGTGCGGCGGTGAAGGCACGCGCCGACTGGATGGTGACCAGTTCCATCGCGTTGCCCGTGGTCAAACATCTCATGGCTCAGGGCAAGAAAATACTCTGGGCGCCGGATCGACATTTGGGAAGTTATGTGCAGGAACAAACCGGCGCGGACATGTTGCTGTGGCAAGGCTCGTGCATTGTGCATGACGAATACAAAGCGCAAGAACTCATCGAGTTGAAGGCGAAATATCCCCGCGCAAAAGTGCTGGTGCATCCCGAAGCGCCGCGCGCCGTGGTCAAACTGGCCGACGTGGTCGGCTCCACTTCGCAACTTATCAAGGCCGCGCAGAATACCGATGCCGACACTTTCATCGTCGCCACCGACAACGGCATCCTGCACAAGATGCGCATTTTGTGCCCGCACAAAATCTTCCTGGAAGCGCCCACTGCCGGGCAGGGCGCGACCTGCACCAGTTGCAGCCATTGCCCGTGGATGGCGATGAACGGTCTGTTGAATTTGGCCGAAGTGCTGGAGCGCGGCCACAACGAAATTCATGTCGACCCGGCCATCATCCCGCGCGCGGTGTTGCCGATTCAGCGCATGCTGGATTTTGCCAGGGAGATCAAGCTGCCGACACGCGGCATTGGAAATGCATGACCACCCTCAAAATCGCCACCTACAATATTCACAAAGGCTTCTCGCAGTTCAATCGCCGCGTCGTACTGCATGAGTTGCGTGAAAAATTGCGCGAGCTGGATGCAGATATTGTGTTTCTGCAAGAGGTGCAGGGGGAGCATGACAGCCACGCGCTGAGTCATGCGGCGTATCCCGAAGCTCCGCAGCATGAGTTTCTTGCCGATGAATATTGGTCTCACCATGCCTATGGTATGAATGCTTTGTATGAGGCGGGTCATCACGGCAACGCCATTCTCAGCCGTTTTCCCATTGTGCAGACGCGCAACACGGATGTGTCCGCGCATCGTTTCGAACAACGCGGGTTATTGCATTGTGAAATTGATCTGGGCGGGCAATCTGTCCATTGTTTTTGTGCCCACTTTGGCCTGTTCGCCAGGGGGCGGCGTGTGCAGATGCAGGCATTGATTAGACATGTGCAGAGTGAAGTGGCGGCGGAAGCGCCGTTGATCATTGCCGGTGATTTCAACGATTGGCGCAATCAATTGAGCAAGGGGCTGGCCACCGGATTAAATGTGCATGATGTGTTTCAACTGGGGCATGGCAAGACCGCGCGCAGTTTTCCTGCCGCGTTTCCCTTGTTTAAACTCGACCGCATTTATGTGCGGGGTCTCAACGTGGTGGAGTGCAAAGTCCACGGCGGGCGGCGCATGTCTGATCATGCGGCATTGCTGGCACAGTTGAAAATAGCATGAACCGTGTTTTTAAAGTGGGTCGTCACGAACTGGTGTTGCAGAAGAACGGTACCCGTTATTTCCCCCGTCTCTGTGCCGACATCGATGCCGCGCGGCAATCTGTTTATCTTGAAACGTATATCTTCGCCGCCGACGAGACCGGGCGCATGTTGTCGCAAGCCCTGCAACGCGCGGCATCGCGCAAAGTGTCCGTGCATGTTTTGCTGGACGGCTTTGGTTCGGCAGAGTTTCCGCAGTCTTGGGTGGACGAGTTGCGCAACTCCGGAGTGGATGTGCAATGGTTCCGCCGCGAAATTTCACCCTTCACCTTACGCCCCAACCGCTTGCGCCGACTGCGCCGCATGCACCGCAAGTTGGCGGTGATCGACGGCGAAGTCGCCCACATCAGCGGTATCAATATCATCAACGACATCCCCGCCAATGAAGATTTCGATGCGCCGCGACTCGACTATGCCGTCAGGGTAAAGGGGCGCATCGCATTGGAAGTACAAGAAACAATGTTGCACCTGTGGCATAAGGTCAAATGGGTGAGCTTGCGCAAACGCATCGGCAGGTTGCGCGCGCGGCTGCGGGGCACACCCAAGAAAAAAACCGAAGCGAGTATCGAACTCCTGGTGCGCGACAATTTCCGACACCGGCATGACATCGAACATGCTTACATGCAGGCGATCGAGCAGGCGCAACACGAGATTATCATCGCCAATGCCTACTTCCTACCCGGCAGGGCGTTGCGCCAGGCGCTGAAAGATGCCGCGAAACGGCGTGTGCGCGTGGTGTTGCTGTTGCAGGGAAAAGTGGAATATCTTTTACAGCACTACGCCACCCTGGCGTTATATGGACAATTGCTGGATGCCGGGATCGAGATCTACGAATATCGCGACAGTTATTTACATGCCAAGGTCGGCGTGGTGGACGGCGCGTGGGCGACGGTCGGCTCATCCAATCTGGAACCGTTCAGTTTGTTGCTGGCATTGGAGGCAAATCTGGTGGTGCGTGACGAGGGATTCGCCGGGGCGTTGCGCAGCAGTCTTTTGCGTGCTATCAGCGAAGGCGGTCGGAAGGTGGAGCGCAAACAGCTGAACGGACTTTCCATACTACTGGCACGCCTCAGTTATTTTTTTATCCGGGCGCTGGTGGGTATGCTGGGGCTGACCAATAAACGCTAAGGGATGTTCCAAATTACATTGATTTGGTTGTCAGTATTGTGGTTCTGTAATCCGCATATTTTGAGTATCCGACGACACATTGTTGCAATAACTTTAACGGATTTCGCGAGCAAAAGCGTCTTTCGGCCAGAACTCCCAGTGGAACAGACGACCAAAATATTTCGCACCGCATACTGCTAAAATACGCCACCAAGCCCTGGGTAGATGCAACTGTTGTGAGGTGATTACATGCCGACTCTGACTGACCAGCAAGCCAATGAATACATCATCAAGCTGCTCACCGCGATGGGTAAATCGGGCGGCTCCGATTTGTTCATCGCCAATGATTTTCCGCCCAGCATGAAGGTCAATGGCGAGATGCAACCGATGACTGCGCAGAAACTCAATGGCGAAATCACCCGCAAGTTGGCGCAGGCTTTGATGAACGAAGAGCAGCGAACCGAATTCGACAGCGAGATGGAATGCAATTTCGCGATTGCCGTTCCCGGTGTCTCGCGTTTCCGTGTCAACGTATTCATGCAGCAACAGAATGTCGGCATGGTCATCCGCACCATCGCTGCCGAGATTCCCAATTTCGAAAAGCTTGGCCTGCCGGAAATTCTCAAAGAAGTGGTCATGCACAAACACGGGCTGGTGCTGGTGGTTGGCGGTACCGGGTCGGGCAAGTCGACTACCCTGGCCGCGATGATCGATCACCGCAACCGCACCGCCCGGGGCCACATCATTACCGTGGAAGATCCGGTCGAATATGTACACCAATCCAAACAATCGCTGATCACCCACCGCGAAGTGGGTGTCGATACCCAAAGTTGGCGACACGCCTTGAAGAACACCCTGCGCCAAGCACCGGACGTAATCCTCATCGGCGAGATACGCGATGCGGAAACCATGGAGCACGCCATCGCCTTCGCCGAGACCGGCCATCTGTGCCTGGGTACGTTGCACGCCAACAGCACCAATCAGACCATTGACCGTATCATCAATTTCTTCCCGGAAGAGCGCCGCAACCAGCTGCTGATGGACCTTTCCGTCAATTTGCGTTCCATCGTTTCGCAACGTCTGGTGCGCACCGTGGATGGCAAGGGGCGCAAAGCGGCCATTGAAATCTTGCTCAACACGCCGAGCATCGCCGACAAGATATTCAAGGGTGAATTCCACGCGATCAAAGAAATCATGAACAAATCGCGCGAACTCGGTATGCGCACGTTCGACTGGACTTTGTTCGAGTTGTACAACGACGGCTTTATCGGCTACGAGGAGGCGATCCGAAATGCCGACTCCGCCAACGAGTTGCGCTTGAACATCAAACTCAAAAGCAAACGCGGGGAGCCGGCATCCGCAGTGGCATCGGGTCCGGATTTGGCGATCCATGATTACGAGAGTCCGGAAGAATTGGAAGTCATCAGGCAGCAAGAAATGTTGAGTCAGCAGGAAAAGAAGCGGCTCTTCGATGAAACCCAACTTGCCAAGTTAAGACAGGAGAAACTTCAACAGGAAAAGGCTCGGGCAGAGAAACCGCCACAAACGGCGGTGCCATTGGAAAAAATCGAGTTAAAGCTGGAGTGAAAACAGGCAAAACGAGTTGCAGCAGAAGCCACAGGATTCTTTACGGGGGGAATAGGGAATGAAACAAGTGAGCAACCCAACCAATACGACGCGTCACGAAAAACCAGTTTCGGATTCGCAGCCCAGGATCGGCAAGTGGACCGAGATCGGCGAAGTAAAGATCACGCAGACGCGTTTTGGCAAAGTCAAAGTTCAAGTCGTCACGGAACAAAATGACCACCTTCGAAATTGGATCTTCGCCTTGATCCTGCTGCTTGCTTTGGGAGTTGCATCCTGGCAAGCGTGGCTGTCATGGCAACAACCCTAAGTCACTTTGCGCGCGTAATCTAAAAACCCCGACATTATTAAGGCAGTGGAGAAACAGCCAATATCGCAACCGGTAATAAACACGCCCGCGCCGTCGCGAAATTACGCAGATAGCAGGCCGGGAGTCTCCTTTCCTCCCGAAACAGCGGCTGCCGTAGCCAAGCCAAAAGCCACATCGCAGCAGACCCAATCCTTGGATGCCTCCGCACAGAACAGAGTAAACCCTGCAAAGCTGACGCGCCAGAACCCACCCGCTGTCCAGCCTGCCAATACACCAACTTCCGTGAACGTAACGCCCGATATTTCGCCTGTTGCTTTACCCGCCGTTGTGCCGCCGGCAAAGCCAATTTCTACAAGTCCAGCCCCCGCAGGAAATATTCAAACGCAAGTGCCAGCTGAGACAAAACCGTGATCACGGTCTATTGACTCGGCTGCGTTTCAACCCTTTGTTTTACTTTTCCGTTCGGCGAGTATCTTGCACAGATGCTCGTTGTTCTCATTCAACGCGCAGTGCGCCGTGTCTTCCAGCAGATTCTGTATCTCTTGCAAAGAGAAGCTTGCCATCAGCCGGTTGGCTATTTCGGGTTCCAGTGGTAACAGGCGAGATTGACCATCCGGCAGATTGAAGCGGAATCCGGCTAGCCGATTCAAATCGCCGTCCTCTTTGCTCAATTCTTCTTGTGCTTCTTCCAGCGTGTCGTAAAACGATTCGATAGCGTCAGACAGATCCTCGGACAAATCTTCAGGTATCGCCACCACCAACCCCAATGGGTCATCGGTGACCGTGCAGGGCACTTTATTCTGTGTGGCGTAGGCCACGAATCTGTCGCGTAATGTGCTCTCGAAGAAGATGTATTCGATCATGGTGGCGGGTCGGGAAGTTGAGGTGCGGCATGCTGCCGCGAGTGCGCATAGAAATCAATCACCCGAAAGGTGGGGGTTAGCCGATTCGGTGTGAAATATAACGAGTCTATTGAGTCAAGATTGTGGCAACGATGATGTTCACTTTGCCCGATGCGCATGCTCGTATTTATCCAAGTGAGCCACAAGTATCTTGGGGTTCAGCTTTTGTTGCGGAGGAATTCCGTTACCGCTTCCCCCAGTTCCTGCGGCGCTTCTTCCTGCACGAAATGTCCCACCGTATTTAGCCGCAACGTCAATGAATTTGGCAGGACACTTTGCCACTGCTTCAATTCCTTTTCGCGGAACGCGACATCTTTCATCCCCCACACGAACAAGGCAGGCTTGTCTTGTAGTACGCCTATCCTGCTCCATAACTGTGCCAGCCACGGCGTGGAAGCGATGATCTGTTTGGGAAAGACATAATTGCCCTTGCGCTCCGCTTCGGTCGGCAAGGCGCGTAAATAATGCTGGTGTGCTTCAGGACTGAGTTTGTTCTTGTCGCCGAACGCGACGCGCATGAATGTCCCGGCGAAGAAATTGAAGCGGCGGATCAGAAATCGACCGATCGGCCCGCCCATGAAGGTGCTGAACGCGACATAGTGGAAATCGCGGTTCACCGGCCACGCCCAGGTGTTCATCACGATGAGCCGTTTCACGTTGTGCGGATGCGACACCGCGTAATTCATGCCGATCGGTCCACCCCAGTCTCCCACCACCAGCGTAATGTCCTTCAGGCCCAGATGCCCGATGAGTGCCTCGATGTGTCTTGCATGTTCTTCAGGCAGATAATCCCAATCCAGCGGTTTGTCCGAGAGGCCAAAACCGATATAGTCAGGCGCGATGCAGCGGTAATTTGGGCTGAGCAACTTGATTAGATTGCGGTAGAGAAATGACCAAGCCGGGTTGCCATGCAACATCAACACCACTTCACCCCGGCCTTCGTCCACGTAATGCAACTTGCCTGCGTCTGTCTGGAAAAAATGCGAAGCGAATGGATATTCGTTGCGGTCGATCCAGTCGGTGTTGCCCATACATTCCCCTTTGCTGAGGGGAGTGTAGTAACTCCCCGGATTATTCTAATCGTGTATCCGTCCCAATAGCGTGTTGCGGTTTTGCTGTGATTTCTCCGCAATCAACTGCGTGGCGGCAGCCACCTGACCCCAGGTATTCCACAACAAGACACCGCGCACGCGGCCGTCGCGCAGATAATAAATCACTCCCTTGTGGAATGTCTCCTTCCAGTCTTCGACGATTTCACAACCGGAATCGAGCTCCCCCACCGCTTCGTATCCCAGATAAAACAGGTCGGAATAAAAATAAGGCTGGTGACTGTAGATTTCGGACTGGCCGGCCATGTTGTTGCCTGCAAGTTCTCCCATCACATTGGCGTTGTCTTCGTGTTCGACACGCATCCGTTTATCCAGTGCGGCACTGTAAAAATTCGCCACATCGCCCGCTGCATAAATATCCGGGTCGCTGGTGCGCAGCAACGCGTCCACCACAATGCCGTTGTCCACGTCGAGTCCGGCTTGTTCTGCTAATGCGCTGTTGGGCCGGATGCCTAAACCCGCCACGACGCCGTCGGCTACGATCTGCAAGCCAGTGCCGGTCGTCACAATCGTTTTGCCGTTCAATCGCTTCACTGTTCGGACAGTCTCGGACGCAAGCAGCGTCACGCCTTTCTCCTGGTAATAAGAATTCAAGAACGCCGCGAGCTTGGGCGGATAAACACGCGAGCCGATCGTATTCGAAGGAAAGATCATCGTGACGCGTTTGCCGTTCATGGCAAGCGCGGCGGCCACTTCTGACCCGATGAAGCCGCCACCGATCACCACGAAATCCGTACCGTGTTCGGTAAGCGCGCGCAACTTGAGGTAGTCGTCCGCAGTGCGGAAATAGATCACGCTCTCGTCGGCCTCCGGCAGACGACGCACTGCACCGCCGGTGGCGAGCAACAGTTTTTCATAGGTATAGATGTTGCCGTTTTCATCGGTCGCAGCTTTATTTATTGCATCGAGGGCGATTATTTTCTTGCCCAGAAGCACGTCGACATTGCGTTCATGTGTGTTGCGCCAAATGGATTCGAGCGGTTTGTCTTTCCACATCGACTTGGACAGCGGTGGGCGGTCATAGGGCGGGTCACGCTCATCGCAAATCAGGGTGATGCTGCCGTTTGCATCGATTTTGCGGATGCCGCGTGTCGCAGAGTCCGCCGCCATACCGCCGCCGATTATGAGGTACTTGGAATGTTTCATGGCTGTTCCTTTCAATCGTCAGTCGCGTTATGGCGTTTTGTCTAAACAAAATCCACAACGCGCTGCAAAAAACCCAAATAATCCAATAGACGTTTCGGTATCACAAGATCAAGGTTCCGCAGATCCGGTTTGAGCGTGTGTTGTTGGGGCGGTTGCCCCATACAACCACGGCCTGAACCTTGCAGGTGCAACCCGGAATGTCGGACGGAATCCGACCCGCGGCCTACGGGATTATTTGGGTTAACGAAAGGTTTTCGATTCCTGTAGCGGGGCGAAACTACATCCCCACCACCGACGCGGCAGGATCGAGTTTGCGCACCATCTGCAATATTTCAATTCCTTTGATTGTCTCAGGGTCGTATTTAACCAGTAACGAATGTGGATGCGGACGATGCTCGAATTCCGCGCAATCGATCCCGATATGCCCCAACAAATCCCTTTCCAATCCTGTTCTAGCCTGTGCGCCCAACTCGGGATGCACATGTACCAACATATCTGCTGTGTTCATGATCGTCTCCTTTATTCAACGAGTGACGCGGATGGGCGGGAAGATCCTGCCGCATCCCGTGATTTATTCTAGGCTTCCGGATGGGAGAAAAAAATGGGTACGGGCAATAGGGTTGTTTGGGATGGGGAAAGCGTTGGAGTGGGGGGGAGCGATTGCGAATCTGTTCCCTTGGACTTTCGGAATCAACTGCCACGTACCCGAAACCAGCCCGCGATGCTACGACGCGTGGCGTGGGAGAGTAAGACTTCATGCGGGAAGAATTCGCTCAAGAAAATGATCATCGTGCCGAAGGTCGGATTCACGGTGGTGACGATGGTCTTGCCGGTGGAGTCGAACACCACCAACTCGCCGCCATCGCGCGCATGCCAATCTTCATTCAGATACAGAACTGTCGTGAGGATGCGATTTTTCTGTCCTTGCAACACGTCGGAATGTTTCGCGTAACCATTCCCTTTGCCATAGATCGCGTAATGGCACTCGTAATCGAACAAGCCCAAGAACAGCGACTCATTCAGACCCAAGCGCAACTCCTCCATACAGGCGAGGTACGCCTGATCGGTGCTATGGGAGTTGTCCAACCAATCGATCACATCACCGCGAATTGCACTGAGCTGCTTGCCCGCGCCGCGGCCAACTTGAGCGGCATGAAAACGTGTGGAGTCGTCATCGTGGCAACGCGTGAAGAGATCAGCCAACAGATCGGCGACCAGCGATTCAGACAAAACGATGTAGCCAGAATGTTCCAGCTGATAGGCAATTTTTGCGATGTCCATAAGCGCCGGAGTTTAGCAGTTATGGGTTGCGGGGCTGGGGTTGATTGCCGATGAAGTCAGCGCGCTGAAAGTATTGCGACGCTGCCTCATAAGCTCTTTAAATTGGGGATGTCTCGAAGGGCATGAACAAAGCGCGCGGCGGCTTGGTACTCTCAAGCCTGCCGACCAATGAGCTAAATAAGCCCGCAGTTCAACGGCACGTTAGAATCCAGCCCCCGTTAGCAGAAAACCCAAATGGACATCTTGAGCTTACTCGTACTGCTGGTCATCATCGCGTTGGGATGGTTCTGGCTGCACAGCATCCGTATCCTCGAACTCGCACGCGAAGCAGGCAAACGAGCCTGCGCCAGAGAAGCACTTCAATTTCTGGATGACACCGTCGCCAGCACCTATCTCGCACTTGATCGCGACTCATCTGGTCGCCGCATATTGCGCCGTACTTATCGTTTCGAATTCACCGAGACGGGCAATAGCCGAAGAGAAGGGGAGATCGTCATGCTCGGTGAACGTGTCGAATCGGTGACGCTGGAGCCGTATCAGATTTTGGAGTGAGGGGGCAACGAAATGCGAAGCTTATTCCTTCAACCCTTATTGTTCCGTGATGCCCCAGCAGCCAGAATGGATTTGCCCATTTCCAACATCATGCCAATCTATCTTCCGCCACTTAGGGAGCTGAAATTTTCTGTCGCCAATTATGGAACAAACATGTTTCTCTTCAGGAAGAAATCTTACTCCTCTGAGGTTGGTGTATCTTTTTAACTGACCGTTAGAGTCGATCTCTTGGTAAGCAGTACATGCACTGCCATTAGGAAACGAAAATTGGACTAAGTAATATCTCATTCTGGATTGCTTAATATCAGTTCTTACATCTCTGACAGGAAGAGCCAATTTTTTCGCGCAGATTAGTATGCGCAGAACTAGCTGCCAAAGCGTTTTCAGTATTGAGCCCAGATATTTTTCTAATAGATTTACAAGTGTGTCCATTTAAAGTCTCCGTGACTGCCACCTACACCAGCTTCTTCAGCTGATAAATTCTCTCCAGCGCTTCCTTCGGACTCATCTCATCCGGCTGCAGATCGCGTAGCGCCGACAGCAGCGGATGTTCTTCCGGCTCTGGCACTTCCGGTGTGGCAGCAAACAGGTCGCCCTGCGGGCTTTGCGCGGCGCTGTTCTGTTCTAACTTCACTAGCTGTTTCTTCGCGTTGCGGATGACACTGTTCGGCACGCCCGCGAGGGCGGCGACTTGCAGGCCGTAGCTTTGGCTGGCTGCGCCTTCATTGACGCTGTGCAGGAAGACGATGCTGTGCTGGTGTTCGATGGCGGCGAGGTGGACGTTGGCGAGTTGTTTGAATTCTT
>CAZRZH010000063.1:0-14801 GCA_964604485.1 uncultured Sideroxydans sp. | reverse complement strand
GATCGAAGCGCCAATCAGCAACCCACCGCAAGCGTATCTGGACATCATCAGTTCGCTCATCGACAAAGCGCGTGACCTTCTGGAAGCTGGAGAAAAACTTCAGGCAATGGCATTCGTTGGCAACCTCACCACCAAGGAAGTTATTCCGGTGTTGATTCAGCCGGGCAGCAGCGAGGACAAAGACCAGTCGGCGCGGAATATCCAATCAGCAGCGTCAATTTTGGAAGCTGATTTCGTGTTCACAATTATGGAAGCATGGTCGCTTCGTTCAGACAAAGTATCGAAGATGGACGCGATTCTCGACAAGTACGGAAGCATAGGTGCCTCACCCTACGCGATAGATGTATGCTCGCTTGCATTGGAAACCCGGCGCGGGGTGTGGGTCGCGCAGCAGCAAATCAAGCCCAAGGGAATTTCCAAGAAGAAACGAACCATCGGGATAGTCGAGTTTCGCTATTTCACAGAAGTTGCAGGCCGGTTTATGCACCTGCTACCCAAGAAGCGAGACGACGAGCCTCCGACGATTTTACATTGATGAGTACCACACCTATAGCCCCCGGCGCACGCGTCCTCATTCGTAACGAAGAGTGGATCGTGCGCAATGTCGAGCAGTGCGACATGGGTGGACATCAGCTCGAATGTTTGGGCGTATCTGAATTGGTGCGTCATCGCGAAGCCATTTTTCTTACCGCAATAGATGACGTCAAAGTCCTCGACCCGAGTGAAACCGAACTCGTTAGCGATTCGTCCCCTCGTTATATGTCCAGTCTGCTTTACCTTGAAGCCCGTCTACGCCAGACCGTGCCGACAGATGCCGCCATTGCGCTGGGGCATCGTGGTGCGATGGATATATTGCCGTTTCAATTGGAGCCCACGCACCGAGTATTGCAGCAACTACGCCCGCGTTTTTTGATTGCGGATTCGGTCGGGCTTGGTAAAACGCTGGAGGCGGGGATATTGGTTTCGGAATTGATGCGGCGCGGTAAGGGGCGGCGAATTTTGGTCGTCACCACCAAGAGCATGATGCAGCAGTTCCAGAAAGAATTCTGGTCACGCTTTTCGATTCCACTGACGCGGCTCGATTCTGCGGGCATCCAGCGCATCCGGCGGCAATTGCCGTCTAACCATAACCCCTTTCACTACCACGACAAAACCATCATTTCGGTGGATACGCTCAAGCGTGATACCGAATACCGGCATTATTTGGAGACTGCGTACTGGGACATCATCGTCATTGATGAAGCGCACAACGTTTCATTCAAAGGCGCTCAGACGATGCTCAAATACAAGCTTGCATCGCTGCTTTCTCGGAGATCGGACGCCCTGATCCTGCTCACCGCCACACCGCACAATGGTGACAAAGAAAGCTTCGCCAGCCTGATGCGCATGCTCGATCCGACCATCCTGCCGAGAAAATCCGACTATACGAAACAAGATGTCGAGCACCTATTCGTGCGCCGCTTCAAAAAAGATGTGCGCGATGAAATCCGGCAAGAATTTCCCGAACGACAAGTCTTCCGCTTTCGCGCCAAGCCCAGCGCTGCCGAAGAACGCGCGTTTGCAACATTGGCGAACCTCAATCTGAATATCGACAAGGACAGGCGCACCGGCGCCGAGATGTTGTTCCGCACCATATTGGAAAAGTCGCTGCTGTCCTCTCCCGCCGCCTGTGTGCAAACCGTGCGCGAACGCATCAGCCGCCTGACCAAAAAAGATACCAACCATCCTGATATTTCCGTTCTAACGGAACTCAAAATCGCAGTCGAAGCCATTGCGCCGGATGAAGTCAGCAAGCTGAATGAACTGGTGAATCGCCTGAAGAGCGACCCAATCTGGCAGTGGCATTCGGACAACCCCGCCGACCGCTTGGTGATCTTCACCGAGCGCATTGAAACACTGAAATTCCTGCGTGAACATTTAGCCAAAAAGCTGGGGCTGAAAGACAACGCTGTCGCTATCCTGCATGGCCAGTTGCCGGACACTGAAATCACAAAAACCGTTGAAGATTTTGGCCGGTCACTCTCGCCGCTACGCTTGTTGATTGCCTCAGACGTCGCCTCCGAAGGCATCAACCTGCATTTTCAATCACACCGCCTAGTACATTTCGACATCCCGTGGTCGTTGATGGTGTTCCAGCAACGCAACGGGCGCGTAGATCGCTATGGTCAGGACAAAACCCCGCTGATCGCCTATCTGCTTAACGAAACGGACAACCCCAAGATTCGCGGTGATATGCGCATTCTTGAAATCCTGACGGAAAAGGACGAGCAAGCCGCCAGGAATATTGGCGACCCGTCCATCTTCATGGGGCTATACGATGAAGATGCCGAAATGCAACGCGTGGCACAAGCACTGGAAACCCGGGAATCGCCTGCTGCCTTCGCCGCGACGCTCAAAGGAAATGATGACGGCCTGGATTGGCTGGATGCCCTGATGGGTGGCAGCGCACAAACAAGCGCCGCGCCCGCTGAAACTAAGCAGCCCTTGTCACTCTTCCGCAGTGATTTTGATTACACCCGCCACGGACTGGAATTCCTGCACCAGCACGACAGACTAAAAACCCAGCCCAAAGCGGATGAGCGCCATCACACCATCGAGCTGCAACCAGACGATGATCTGGATCGTTTTCTCAAGCAACAACTCTCGCCGGAAATGCGCCCAAGCGATCACGTATATGCTCTAAGTGCCAATATCGAAGTGGTGAAGACCGCCATCAAGACCGCACGTGACGGTGATGCCTGGCCGGCTATCCATCACCTCTGGGCATTGCATCCCATGCTGCAATGGCTCGATTTCAAGTTGCTGTCATTGGTTGGTCGCCAACGCGCGCCGGTCATCCGCGTACCGCGCGGCATTGCTGCCGGGGAAACGTTGGTGCTGATTGCCGCGCTCATCCCCAACCGTCGCGGCCAGCCGATGTTGAACGACTGGTTTGCGGTGCGAATAGATAACACTGGCAAGGTGTTGGGCGAGCTGTCTTTTGATGAACTGATCAAAACCACGGGACTGGGGCATGAGGAATTCCCCAATGCGGAAAAGCCCTTCGATGCCAAATCGCTGCAAGCCTTGTTACCACCCGCCCTCGACCATGCCGGACGGCGCATGGTAGAAGCGCAAAAGCAATTCAGTGCGCAAATGCGTGAACGTGCCGCCACCGAACTTGCGCGCTTGGACCAACTGCGCGGCCAACATCTTCAGCAGCTTGAACTTGATTTTCAGGCGGTGAGCGATACCCCCTTGGCCAAAATCGCCGCGCACAAGCAAACCCAACGGGTGAGTGAAATTGACACCTTGTTTAACGAATACAAACGCTGGGTCAGCGTCACGCTGGAGCTGGATGAACGCGCCCATTTGACGGTCGCAGCGGTATTGATTTCTTAATGGACACCCCATGGCCTTCCCGCTAACCGGCATTGAAAATTCCAACGACTTCTACAGCCAGCACTATCTGGATGAAGTGTTGGAAAACGACCTCAAAGACTTGTTCGCCAGTTGGCAAGAGCAAGGTAGCGCTTCGCCTGCCGCGCGGTTGCGCAGTATGGCGGGAGAATATTTCCGTCTGCGCGACCGCACCCTCAAGGCGCGCACATTGGGTGATCGCGTGGCCTTGCTGCGTGAGATGGCCCAGCAATTGTTGCCTGCGCTGGGCTATGACTTGCAGC
Organism: uncultured Sideroxydans sp.; assembly: GCA_964604485.1. Taxonomy (GTDB): domain Bacteria; phylum Pseudomonadota; class Gammaproteobacteria; order Burkholderiales; family Gallionellaceae; genus Sideroxyarcus. The sequence goes on along the minus strand of CAZRZH010000063.1, from coordinate 11,139 downwards.
CGGAAACAGTGGCATTTGAAACCGGAGACTTGCCGGTGCTGGCGTGTTACCGCAGTGCGGACGGCAATCCCGCGCTGGTGATTGCCGCAGCACCGATGGAAATGTCGGCCAGTGAAGATGACTGGTGCGTGTTAAACGCCGCACCGCTCGCCCCGTATGAATCGCCAGACAGCGAACCCGCCTTCATATCCGACACCGATTGGGAAACCGCCGTTAGCAAGATCGTGTTTGCCGACACCCATCCGCCGCGCTGGTTATTGCTACTCGGTCATAACGAACTGCTGGTTATCGAACGCAGCAAATGGGCGCGCAAGGCGCTGCTGCGCTTCGAGTTGCCGGAAATCTTCGGTCCGCGCGATAACGAATTATTCCGTGCCGCCGCCGCACTCGCCAGCAAACAATCGGTGCTGCCCACCGAAGGCATGGCGCTGCTCGATACGCTGGACATCAACTCCCACAAACACGCTTTTGGCGTTTCTGGTGAACTCAAGTATGCGCTGCGCGAGGCGATTGAACTGATTGGCAACGAGGCCATTCGCTACAAGCGCGAAGTCGCCAAAGAACGAGTCTTCGAGCGTAACGACATTGACCTCGCCGCCGAGCTATCGCGCGAATGCCTCACTTTCATGTACCGCATTTTGTTTCTGATGTATCTGGAAGCGCGTCCCGAGTTGGGTTATGCACCGGTGCAAGCCGCCGCGTATCTGCGCGGCTACAGCCTGGAACACCTGCGCGATCTGGAAAATCTGTCGCTCACCACACCGGAAGCACTGGAAGGAACCTACATCCACGTATCGCTGCAAACATTGTTCCAACTTATCTGGAATGGTTTTCCCGCACAGGGGAAAACCCTGGGCGGACTGGAGCTGAACAGCATCATCAACAATGGCTTCCGCCTCGCGCCCTTGCAGGGGCACTTGTTCGATCCGTCCAAACTCAAAATTCTCAACTCGGTGAAGCTGCGCAACCGTGTCATGCAGCAAGTCATCAAACTCATGTCGCTGGCCGAAGCCAAAGGCCGGGGCAAAGCGGGGCGCATCTCCTACGCGCAATTGGGCATCAACCAACTGGGCGCGGTGTACGAATCGCTGTTGTCGTTCCGGGGTTTCTTTGCCGAAGAAGATTTGTATGAAGTGAAATCGGCCGGCAAGAACAAAGCGCCCGAAATAGACGAAGACGATGAAGAGCCGGAAGACGAAGCTCCCGCCGAACGCGGCAGCAGTGACGCCTACGACCCGCTGGCCGCAGCGTGGTTTGTGCCCGCGCGCGAGGCGGCAAATTACAGCAAAGACGAAACGCTGTTTAACGGTGAGCCGCGCATACATCCCAAAGGTCAATTCATCTACCGCTTGGCCGGTCGTGCGCGGGAAAAGAGCGCGTCCTATTACACCCCTGAAGTGCTGACCCAGTGCCTGGTGAAATACGCGCTGAAGGAGTTGCTGAAGGACATCAAGCAGGCTGACGATATTTTGCAGCTCACCGTGTGCGAACCGGCGATGGGCTCGGCGGCGTTTTTGAACGAAGCCATCAACCAGCTTGCCGAGGAATATTTACAGCGCAAACAAAAAGAACTCGGCCAACTCATTCCTCACGACGATTACACTCGTGAGAAACAGCGCGTCAAAATGTACCTCGCCGACAACAACGTATTCGGCGTGGACTTGAACCCCATCGCCGTGCAACTCGCCGAAGTGTCGCTGTGGCTCAACGCCATTTTTGAAGGCGCGCATGTGCCGTGGTTCGGCATGCAACTGGTCAACGGCAATTCCTTGGTGGGCTGCCGGCGCGAAGTATTTTCCACCGCGCAACTTTCGCCCGGCAAAGGCGAAAAAGACCAGCCCGAGCGCGACTGGCGCTGTGCCACACCGGAGCGGATACCTTTCTCCCCTCGCCCGCTGGCGGGAGAGGGGCTGGGGGTGAGGGTTGAGTTGTCCGCCCACCAAGTCTGGCACTTCCTGCTCCCCGATCCCGGCATGGCGAGCGCATCGGACAAGGTGCTGAAAAGTCTTGAGCCCGGGCACATGGAGCGGTTCAAGAAGTGGCGCGCGGCATTTAATGCTCCGCTCAGCAAAGACGAAATCGCGCGCGCCCAAAAGCTGTCGCAGCAAGTAGCACTGCTTTGGCAGCAACACGCGCAAGAGCTCGCCAAAATTCGCACACTCACCTCTGACGAGCTGCACGTATGGCCAGATGCCGCACCCAACCGTGCGCCCACCACCACGAGCGAGAAGGACCAAGTGTGGGCGCGCGAGATGCTGTCCGAAAAAGTAAAAAATGCTTCGCCGTATCGCCGCCTCAAGTTGGTGATGGATTACTGGTGCGCGCTGTGGTTCTGGCCGGTCACTGATTCTGAAAAATTGCCCAAGCGCGAAGAGTGGTGGCACGACCTCGAATTGCTGGTGCATGGTGAAGCGCAAGCAGGCTCAGAGGCAGCAGACGAACTCTTTCCCGAAACTTTGCCGCAGGCACGGCTGAACCTGGATGTTGAGCGCGACCGTCACGGGCATGTCAATCTGGATGTGTTGCTGAAAACCAACGAGCGTTTGCGCTTGGTGCAATTTCTGGTTGAGCAGCACAAGTTTCTGCATTGGGAATTGGAATTCGCTGACATCTTCCAGCAGCGCGGCGGCTTCGATCTGATTCTGGGTAACCCTCCGTGGATCAAAGTGGAGTGGAACGAACAATCGCTGTTGTCGGACTTCGATCCAAAGTTTGCCATCCGCAAATTGAGTGCCAAAGAAACCACCGACAGCCGTGCTGAACTATTCACCGCCATTCCAGCGGCCAAACCGGAATACATACACGAATGCGCTGCGCAAGAAGCCACGCAAGCTTTTCTCAACGCCCAGCAAAATTACCCCGTGCTCAAAGGCGTTCAGACTAATCTGTATAAATGCTTCATGCCGGTAGGCTGGATGCTGGCAGGTCCGTGCGGTGTGGTCGGCTACTTGCACCCAGAAGGACCGTATGACGACCCGAAAGGAGGCGTGTTGCGCGAGGCGATGTATGCGCGACTGCGGGCTCATTTTCAGTTTATTAACGAGACAAAACTATTTGCTGAGGTTCACAACCAGACCAAATTCAGTATCAATCTTTATGGGTCTCCGCAGTTGCAGCCACGCTTTGATCAAATTGCCAACTTGTTTACTCCTGCCACTGTGGATGCCTCCTTTGCCCATGATGGCAGTGGTAGGGTAGGTGGTTACAAAAACGATCAGGGTAAATGGAACACTGCCGGTCACGCTGATCGTATTGTTCCTGTCGGCGAAGAACAATTGTTGGTTTTTGCCCAACTCTATGACGAACCCGGCACTCTGTCCCGCCGCGCTCGTCTGCCTGCGTTGCATGCTGGGCAGCTTTCCAGTGTGTTGTCCAAACTCGCTACCTATCCGCGCCGCTTGGCGGACTTAGGTCACGATTATTTTTCCACCGTTATGTTTGATGAAACATATGCTCAGCAAGACGGAACAATCATTCGCAATGCCGATCGCAGTGCGCCGTTTGCCGCCACGCCGGATAACTGGGTACTGTCCGGTCCACATTTCAATTTAGCAAATCCTTTGTTTCAAACCCCCAAAGCAATTTGCGGCACTAACCGGGCCTACGATGGACTCGACCTAAAATCCCTTTCTGATGAATACCTTCCGCGCAGCAACTACCTCCCGATGGCAGACCGTGACGAATATGCACGCCGCACCCAGAAGGTGAGTTGGATTGAGGAGGGTGAAGATGAAGCGAAATTAGTGACGGAGTACTTTCGGTTGGCTTTTCGAGCAATGATCGGAGCGTCTTCTGAAAGAACGCTCACTGGTGCAATTATTCCGCCAGGATCAGCTCATATTAATGGCGTTCAATCCAACGCATTCAAGGCCACCGCAGACTTACTTGCCGCTGGTGCACTGAGTTCGACAATCATTGCCGATTTTTTTATCAAGTCCACTGGTCGTAGTAACCTGCACGGAACTTGGATAGGTTTGCCGTGGATGGAAGTTACGGCCACAATCAATACACGCTACCTCGCCCTCAACTGCCCCACCAACCACTATGCCTCGCTCTGGGCCAAAGTCTTCATTCCTGACTTCACCACACAATGTTGGAGCCAGCCAGACAACCCGCGCCTGCCGCAAGATTTTTTCGCCAAGCTCACCCCGGAATGGCAGCGCAACTGCGCCTTACGCTCCGACTTCGCCCGCCGTATGGCGTTGGTGGAAATTGATGTGCTGGTCGCGCAAGCCCTTGGCCTTACTATCGACGAACTGCTGCTGATCTATCGTGTGCAGTTTCCAGTCATGCAACAATATGAACGGGACACTTGGTACGACATAGTCGGCCACATCATCTTCACCAACAGCAAAGGCTTGGTCGGTGTTGGCCTGTCACCCAAAGGGGCTCGCAGTAAGGTCGATGTGATAATTACCTATCCCGATGGCCGCAGCAAAACCGCCAAGCTCGGCTGGGACGACATCCGCGAAATGCAGGAGGCCAGTAGCTTGCCCGCCGGCAGCACCGTCACCACCACGGTAATCGACGACACCCAGCCCGGTGGCCCGCAGACACGAACCCGCAGCTACACCGCGCCCTTCGCCCTCGCCAGCCGGGAAGCGGATTACCGCATTGCGTGGGAGTTTTTTGCACGCTAACTTGAGTGTCATTACCGTGCAATCCATGGCGCTTGCATCTGATACTGTTTGAGACTAACCTAGTCACATATATATAAGTAACGAGGATTGTCTCGTGGCCGAACCGAACATCATTTACCAATTCATCGCCAGGCAAGGGGTTGCCACGGTCGCCGATCTGGCCAAGCTCGATCTGTCACGTCCGGCGTTGTATCGCGAACTCGCGGTGCTGCTCGATGAAGGGCGCATCGTGCGCGTGCGCCGTGGGGCATATCAGGTGGCAGAAGCGATGGATGCAAGTGATTCCTGGGTGCAGGTGATGCAGCGTTATCCGCAGGGGGTGTTGTGTTTGCTGTCGGCACTAGCGTTTCACGAGCTCACCACGCAATCGCCACCGGTCGTGTGGCTGGCGCTGCCGAAAGGCGCTTGGCACAAGCCTGTTGTTTATCCGCCGCTACGCATCTTGCATTATTCCGGGGGGGCGTTCACGGCGGGTGTCGAGACGCACCAACGGCAAGGTGGAACGGTGCGGGTGTATTCGGTGGCAAAGACCGTGGCCGATGGTTTCAAATTCCGCAACCGCATCGGGCTGGATGTGGCAATTGAGGCGCTGCGCGAGGGTTGGCAGCAGCGACGTTTCACGCTGGATGAATTGAATGCCATGGCGCATATCTGTCGCGTGCATGCGGTGATAAGACCCTATGTGGAGGCGCTGGTAGCATGAAGGAAAAGACCAATATTGCGACTTCAATCCGGCAGCGCTTACGTAACCTCGCCCGTGAGCGCGGCGAGGATTTTCAGCAGTTGCTGGTGAGTTACGCGCTGGAGCGTGTGCTCTATCGACTGGGGCAATCGCGCCACCGTGATCGGTTTGTGCTCAAGGGGGCGCTGCTGTTTCGCTTATGGTTCGATCTCACTCAACGCCCGACTCGTGATGCCGATTTTCTGGGATTTGGTAATGCCGAACCGGAAGAATTCGCCGAGTTATTTCGCGACATTGCGGGCATGGTCGAGGATGACGGGCTGGTGTTCGATGCTGGCTCCGTAAAGGTGGAGGACATCCGCAAGGAGGCCGGTTATCCCGGTGTGCGGGTGAGCATGACAGCCACGCTCGACGGGGCGCGTATTCCGGTCCAATGCGACATTGGCTTCGGCGATGCCGTGACGCCAGCGCCGTTGCAGCAGACCTATCCCACGCTGCTGGATATGCCCGCACCAGTATTGGCGGTGTATCCCTTGGAAACGGTGGTGGCTGAAAAACTGGAAGCAATTGTGAAGTTGGCCAGCTTCAATTCCCGCGTGAAAGACTACTTCGATCTTTGGATGCTGATGCGCTATGAACATCTCGACCGCTCTCTATTGCCGACAGCGGTGCGTGCTACTTTCGCGCGCCGGAATACAGCATTGCCGCTGACCTTGCCGGTGGGATTTGCGCCCAGTTTTGCGGTTGAAAGACAGGCGATGTGGCAGGCTTTTCTGACCCGCAGCACGCTCTCGGCTCCGCCGCTGGCCGAGGTGCTCGAAGAGTTGCGCGCGCAGTGTTGGCCTGTGCTACAGGCCGCAGCAGAAACCGGGAAGAACTGATGCAGCCGTTAATACTTGCCGAGCAGACCCGCCAGGGCGTGGCCGATTTTTTGGAGACGACGTTTCCTGCAACCACGCCGGGCTTTGAGGATCTGGTGGCGCGATTTTTGGCTGAGCCGGGTAATTTAGCGAAAGGACCCTACGTCACAGTCGGCCTGCCGTTTCGCAAACAAACCGGCGGCAAGAAGGCGTTTGAATGGCTGAGCGACAATTTTATTCCGCACGCGCATCAGGCGCGTTCATTCGCCCGCCTTGCCGGAGATGCACCGCTTTCGACGCTGGTAGCGACGGGCACAGGGTCGGGTAAAACAGAGTGTTTTCTGTATCCGGTTTTGGAGCATTGCCGCTTGATGCGCAAGGCGGGTCGGCGCGGTATTAAAGCCATTTTGATCTACCCCATGAATGCGCTGGCAACGGATCAGTCCAACCGTTTAGCAAAAGAAATTTGCACCCGCCCTGAGTTGGCGGGCATCACGGCGGGATTGTATATCGGTGGTGAATCGGATGAAGCCAGCACGACGGTGGGGCCGAATAAAAATGGCGATGGTTACACCGTCATCACAGAGCGCGACCGGATACGTGAAGAGCCGCCGGATATTCTGCTGACCAATTACAAAATGCTGGATTTTCTGCTGATTCGCGCGCGCGATTCGGTGCTGTGGAAGCATAACGAGCCGGACACGCTGCGCTTTCTGGTGGTGGACGAGTTGCACACTTTCGATGGTGCGCAAGGGACGGATCTGGCATGCCTGATCCGTCGTCTGAAGGCACGGTTGCGCACGCCACCCGGTGCGTTGGCGTGTGTGGGAACTTCCGCGACGCTGGGCACGGAAGGCACTAAACCGCTGATCGCTTTTGCGCAGGATGTATTCGGCGAGCAATTTGACGATGAGGCGGTAATCGGCGAAGACCGGGAACCGGTCGCGGACTATCTGGCCGATAGCTCGATTGAGTATGTGCAGATGCCATCGGCAGCCGATTACGCAACCTTGTCACCGCTGCAACACAATGATGCCGATGCTTATATCGCCGCGCAATATGGGTTGTGGTTCGGAACTTCGATAGACGCGAACACCGTGGCAACGTTAGTGTTCAAAATCGAGCTCGGGCGGCAACTGAAACAGCACGTCGCGTTTCAAAATCTGCTGCGAGACTTGCATCGCCAAGGCGGACGGTCAGTGGCGTTGGCGGATTTGGTGGATACCATTCGTCGCCGTTTGAAAGATGCGGATGCGGCTTCTGAAGATTATCCCGCGCGCTGGGTGCTGAGTTTGATCTCGTTGGTTTCTCATGCGAGCAATGAGCCTTCGGGGAAAATGGAGCGCGAGCCCTTCCTGAACGTGCGCATCGAGCTGTGGTTGCGTGAATTGCGGCGCATGGTGGCGAGTCTTTCCGCCACACCCAAACTGGTGCATTCGGATGATTTGCCCGCCAAAGACCGCGAGGGATATTTGCCGCTGATCCATTGTCGCGATTGCCATGCAATGGGTTGGGGGGCGACGGTAACGAAGACAGATGCCGGTAAATTAAAAAGCGATCTTCAGATTTTCTACACGGCGTTCTTTGCAAACGATGTCAGTACGCGGTTTATCTTTCCGGCTAATGAATCGGTGCTGGTGAATGCCAAGCGATTCGTGCGTCAAAAAGCCTGTGCGGTGTGCCACTCTTTGAATTCGGCCCAGGCGGTGGAATGCGGTCATTGCGGCAATGCCGATTTGTTGCTGGTGGAAGTGGCCAGTAACGAGCGCAAGGTGCGACGCAACGGCGCGCCATTGACGATTTCTTCTCATGATTGCCCGTATTGCGACGGTGATCGCACGCTGACGATTGTGGGTTCGCAAGCGGCCAGTCTGGCCAGCGTGGCGGTGGGACAGTTGTTTGGCAGCAGTTATAACGCCGACAAGAAGATAATTGCATTTTCCGATTCGGTGCAGGATGCGGCACACCGTGCGGGTTTCTTTGAGGCGCGAACCTGGCGTTTGAATTTGCGTCCGGCGATGGCGCAGGTGATCCATGCTGCGGTGGCAGCGGGCAAGCCGCTGACCTTGGCGCAATTGCCGGCGGCATTTGAAGACCGCTGGATCAAACAATTAAACGAAAAGACCTACATCAAAACTTTTCTGCCGCCCACCATTGCCTGGCTGCGCGATTACGAAAAATTAGTACGTGAGAATGTGTTGCCGGCAGATGGTTATCTTCAAAAATTGGTACATCGTGGTTTAACTTGGGCGATGCTGGCCGAGTTCGCGCAAGACGCGCATGTGGGGCGAACTTTGCCGCGCACACGAACAGCCACTGTTGCGTTTAGTGAAACCTCTCTCGAAGCCGCTGCGCTGGAAGCGATGCAATCCCTGCGCGGCAAAGTGGATGCCCTACGCGAGATTTCTCAACAAGAGGTGCTAGTTTTTATGCGCGGATTTTTGGCGCGCATGATGCGGGTGGGCGCGATTTGGGACGAGTTTTTGGTGCTCTACGCAAGGCATGGTTGCAATCTGTTTGTGTATCGGAGCAACAGTCCTGCCGAGTTCTCGATGCTGTCAACGCCACGCAGACCCAGGTATCTGTCACTTCAACCCTTCCATCAATGCGATGCCATTACCGGTGATGAGTCGGTGTTCTATCGCGACTGGGCATTCAAGTCGCTCGATCAACTCAATCGCGAAGCCTTTGTGGATGATTCGGTGCTTGCCGATATTTATCGGGTAACGCTGTTGGCGCTGGAAGCTCAGGGGCTGGCACAGCCCGTGGAAGCGGAACAGGTAGGTATTCAAGTTTGGGGTCTGCGTCCAGAGGCGTGTCAGTTGCTGGATGTCTCGGCGGAGTGGCGTTGCGATAAATGTCATAACGCGCTAGTGGATGAACCGGCAGCACCAATCACGGGGACGGTGTGCAGGCAATTGGGCTGTCGCGGCCATTATGTTGAACACGCAGGCAGCAATACGCAGTTTTACCGGCAGTTGTACCTGACCGCCGATATTAAACGCATCCTTGCCCGTGAACATACAGGCTTGCTGGCGCGTGATAAACGTGAGCAGGTGGAAGCCGATTTCAAGCAGGGCAAGGTGAATGTTTTGTCGGCCACTCCCACGCTGGAAATGGGGATTGATATTGGTGATTTGTCGGCGGTGCTGCTGTGTTCGGTGCCACCCGCGCAAGCCAATTATTTGCAGCGTGTTGGCCGTGCCGGTCGAAAAACCGGCAATGCTTTTATGACGACCTTCGCAGCGGGTCGTCCGCATGATCTTTATTTTTGGTCTGAGCCCAGAGAGATGTTGGCCGGTAACGTGGATACCCCTGGCGTGTTCTTGAATGCGTCGGCAGTGTTGGAGCGTCAACTGACCGCATTTACCCTGGATTGCTGGGTGCGCGAGTTCGGCGATAAAGCTAAAGTGCCATCCAAGCTGGCAGATGTGATGGCGGCGATTCGCAATAAAAATCAAACCCGCTTTCCTTACCCGTGGCTGTCTTATATTGACCAACATCGCGCCACGCTGCTGGTTGCGTTCATTGATTTGTTTAAGACGGAAACCGACGGGTTGACACCTGAAAGTGAGATTTTTCTTGAGAAATTTATCGAGGGCAAGGACAGCGATGAAGGTTCGCTCTCGTGGAAAATCGTGAATCGCTTGTATGGCGTTTGCAAGGATGTGGATGACTTGAAAGCACGCCGCAAGCGCATAGATGCCGAAGTTGAGCGCATTGAAAAGTTGCCCGCCAAGGGTGAGAGCGATGTGCTTGAGTTAAAGGAAATGCAAAACGAGAAGTCAGCCTTGACCAAGTTGTTGGCATCTATCAGCGACCGCGACTCGCTACAGTTTTTGACGGACGAAGGTTTGCTGCCAAATTATGCGTTCCCCGAACAGGGTGTGCTGCTGCACTCGGTGATTGTGCGTGATGATAAGAAAGTGAGCCAGGCCGATGGTGACCGGGTACTGACGTTTGAGTATGAACGCCCCGGTGCGAGTGCGATTACCGAGTTGGCACTGAACAGTCATTTTTATGCGGAAGGTCGCAAGGTCACGATTGAACAGGTGGATGTGTCACGCGACAAAACGGCCAAGTGGCGTTTTTGCCGGAGCTGTTCCTATTCCGAGCCGGAGTCTGTCGCCGGCAGTCACGCCAGTTGCCCGCGCTGTGGCGATACGATGTGGTCGGATTCTGGTCGGGTGCAGAACATGCTGCGTTTGACCAAGGTGTATGCGCGCACGCTGGAAAGCAAGAGCCGGATTGGCGATGACGCGGATCAACGTGACCGTTGTTTTTACGTGCGTCAGGCATTGGTGGATGTTAGCCCGAATGCCGTGCGCCAGGCCTGGGCCATTGAGAGTAATGAGTTTCCCTTTGCGTTTGAGTTTTTGGATCGCGTGCGCTTTCGCGAGATCAACTTTGGCGAGCAGACCGGTGAGGGTCAACCGATTCAGATTGCGGGCAACGATGAGCGCAAGCCGGGCTTTAATATTTGCTCCGAATGTGGAACGCTGCAGCGCCGACGTAAAAGTGAGGAGGCTTGGAAGAACCATGCCCTGTATTGTTCCAAGCGCAAGCAGCCAGAGGCAGCCACGCAAGAGTGTGTGTTTCTGTATCGTGAATTCGATAGCGAAGGGATTCGTTTGTATCTGCCGGAATCGGTGTTTGGCGGATCAGAAGATTGCGTGCAGTCATTTATCGCTGCATTGCAGATGGGGCTGGAAAAACGCTTTCGGGGTTCGGTAGATCACTTGCGCATCGCGCGGGATATTCTGCTGGCACAAGGTCAGGAAACACCACGCCAGTATCTGGTGATCTATGACAGCGTGCCGGGTGGCACGGGGTATTTGAAAGAGTTGATGCGGGATGCCAGTCCGTTGTTTGAGGTGTTTAAGCTGGCACTCGACGCGCTCAATACCTGCGGTTGTAACAGCGATGACACCAAGGATGGGTGTTACCGCTGCTTGTA
>CAZRZH010000062.1:6958-14876 GCA_964604485.1 uncultured Sideroxydans sp. | reverse complement strand
GGGCGGTTAGCTCAGCGGTAGAGCACTGCCTTCACACGGCAGGGGTCACTGGTTCGAACCCAGTACCGCCCACCAAATTCATACCTTTCCCGAATTGTTTTTTTGCTACAAATTAAGACTCGTATGGATTGTAGCCCCAGTTAATTTCCCACATTCAAAACAGGCTTGATTCACCAACTTGCAGTATTGAATATATGGACAACATGCCATAACTCCGTTAAATTTAATCCCATCTTCGACTGAGCAGTTTTGATATTACATGGTTGGAAAATGATCGAACGCATTTTCAGGATCAACGAAACGATATGAACGCAGCAATGTTGAAACTGATTTACGGGGAAGAAAGCATTTACCCTAAACAGTTGGAACACCACTACCCACGCATTGTGGAAAAAATCATCAACTTGTGGCACACGCCCCAGATGGAAGAGTTTTTCCAGGAATTGATGGTCAACAGTAGAAGTGATCGCCAAGGTTTTTCGCACGAGATTGTTAGTGAGATTCTCCATCTCAGTGAGGTATTTGAAGGCACTTGTCATTTGCCCCATATTCACGAAGAGTATCCGCTCGCCCAACTTAGCAACCATCTTGCCCGAAAAGGAAATTTCGCCCATTCCCCGCAGGAGTTCATAAATATCCACGCACCGGGTGACGATGGTCCTTGGGGACAAATCAGTAGTGAAAATCGCTATCAGATCGAGGCGCTGGGTTACCCGTGTTCAGCCTCCGGCTTTCTAAAAGCAGCAGGCGCAAAAGACATCAAAGCGATCAGCATCTTCCTGCGCTGCAATATTAATATCGATACCTGTGATGAACGTGGCTGGACGCCACTTACATTTGCCTCGTACAACGGTAGTTTTGACTTGGTCAATCTGGTGCTCAGGCTGGGTGCGAATGTCAACATCAAAGACAACGGCGGATTCACACCGCTGCACTGGGCCGCATTCAACGGACACAGCGAAATAATCAAGCACCTGATCGTCAAAGGGGCGGAAGTTAATGCACATAGCCTGCGAGACTGGACACCCCTGATGATGGCCTCGATGAACGGGCATGTGAGGGCGTGCGCGGCACTCTTATTGAGCGGTGCCGATTCCAATGTGAAGACGCATCACGAATGGACTGCGCTACAAATGGCCAGTTTTAACAATCATGTCCCGGTGATCAAATTATTCTTGTCACTATTGAAACAACACATGAATGTCGTGAGACACGCCGAAAACGATTCTTCTGCTTAGTTTATAGAGCTGGATTGAGCTGTGGGGAAGGTCACTCGGATAAGCTGTCCTTGTTTCCTTTTTTCTACAAGCGACGAAACTGGTTTACTCAAGTCACAGAGCGTCGACTCCCCGGCGAGTTGGATTTGGTTTTCACGAGTTAAGTCACAATTGACATAAGAACGTTCGTTCTGTATCTTTATTTGAGTGCGGGATGCACCCTACAAAATTCTGAAGTACCCGATTTGTTTTACGCGATGAACGAGGAGATTTAGATGTCGGAAGTAAAGAACATCAGGCTGTCAGCCGAAGAAGTCAACACTGCTAAAAACTTGGTGGCAGCAGAGAAGAGCTTGATCTTGGCACGTCGATCTATGCTCGCAGCCGAACTGGCAACAGCAGAGGCCAAACAGCAACTTGAAGCCAAACAGCGAATCGCCGCCCAAAAAGAAGAGGCGGCAGATAACGCACGCTCAAACTATGCGGCAGCTGCCGAAATGAAAGAACTCGCCGAACAACAACAGCACACAGCTTCGGTTGCGGGTGAAAAAGCACGCGCGGAAGCGGAGTCCGCCAGGATCGCAAAGATTTTGGCTAGCCAAGAAGCGGCCGCAGCTAAAGAGTTGGCAAAAGAACAAGCAAGGCAGCGCGCACTGGAAGCGGCCGCAGCAAAAATCACCCAAGCCGAGGCCAAAAAACTGGCAACCGCACAAGCACTGGCTTTGAAGCAAGCCGAAGCCGAAGCGCGCAAACTGGCTGCACAACAAGCGGCGGATGCGAAGCGGGCAGCCGCACAGGCAAAGAAGCAAGCGGCCGCAGAAGCCTCCGCAATCAAACAAGCCGAAGCAGTTGCCAAGAAATTGGCGACACAACAAGCGGCTTGGGCGAAAAAGGCCGAGGCAGATGCGAAGAAAATTGCAGCCGAAGCAACATCTGCCGCAAAAAAAGCACAAGCTGAAGCCAGGAAGAAAGAAATAGCCGAAGCTGCTGAATCAAGAAAAGCAGAATTCGCAGCACGAAAATTAGCTGCCCAACAAGCCTCCGCAGAAAAGCGGGTACAGGCAGAGGCAGCAAAACAAACAGCCCAAGCCGTAGCGGCCATTCAGAAAGCCGAAACAGCTGCACGCAAGAATGCTGCCCAACAAGCGGCAGCCGAAAAGAAAGCCGCAATCGAAGCCCGAAAACAAGCCGATCGGGAAGCAGCTCAGATCAAGAAAGCTGAAACCGAAGCCAAAAAAATCGCAGCACAAGAAGCTTCGGCCGCAAGAAAGCTGGCAGCTGAAAATGCTAAATTCGCTGCACAAGAACTGGCTGCTGCCAGAAAAGCGGAAGCTGAAATACGCAAAGCAGCTGCGGCACAGGCGAATCAGATCAAACAAGAAGCAGCGGCCGCGCGCAATGCGGTTGCCGCGCTGAAAAAGGCCGAGGCTGCCGCCAAGAAGGCTGCATCTGCTCCACCAGAACCCGTCTGGCCTTTCCCTGAGGAGTAACTTAACTACCACCTGCTAAAGCAGGTGGGTTAGCGCAGCTACAGCTTTATAGTAGGCCCCGCTGTGCGGGCTACTGGTTAATCGCAACAGAAAAGGAAAGGAAAGCATGGAAATCTACGTTTACTGGTTCTTGTTGGCACTGGTTCTGGTTGGTTTGGAAATTGTCACCGGCACTTTCTACCTGCTGGTAATCGGCATCGCGCTGGCCGTGGGCGGTGCAACCGCAGCGTTGGGTGCAACTATGGTGTGGCAATTTGTGTTCAGTGCGGTGACGGGTGTTGCGGGCACAGTTTTATTGTGGCGCTGGAAAAAAACCCAGAATGTCCAAAAACCCGAGGTCGGTCTCGACATCGGCCTGCCCGTAAAAATCATCAAGTGGAACGACGAGGGCTCCGCCCGAGTGTTCTACCGAGGTGCGGAATGGGATGCGGAACTTGAATCCGCCGACACCCCGCGCGAAGGCACCCTTTACATCAAAGCGGTGCACGGTTCCGCTCTGGTGCTCACACATCACAAACAATAAGGAGGCAACATGGAAATCGCTCTGTTCATATTGGCTGCGGCCATCATCTTTGTCATCAAGGCACTCAAAGTCGTACCCCAACAAAATTCTTGGGTGGTCGAGCGTCTTGGCAAATTCCACACCGCACTGACACCGGGCCTGAACATCGTCATTCCGTTCATCGACCGTGTCGCCTACAAACACATGCTCAAAGAAGTACCGCTCGACGTGCCCAGCCAGGTCTGTATCACCAAGGACAATACCCAACTGCAGGTGGACGGCATCCTGTATTTTCAGGTGACCGATCCCCGGCTGGCCTCTTACGGCACCAGCAACTACATCATGGCCATCACCCAACTCGCACAGACCACCTTGCGCTCGGTCATCGGCAAGATGGAATTGGACAAGACCTTCGAAGAGCGCGACGACATTAACCGCGCCGTAGTCGCCGCATTGGACGAAGCCGCGACAAGCTGGGGTGTCAAAGTGCTGCGTTACGAAATTAAAGACCTGACGCCGCCCAAAGAGATATTGCACGCCATGCAAGCGCAGATCACCGCCGAGCGAGAGAAGCGCGCCTTGATCGCCGCCTCCGAAGGCCGCAAACAAGAACAGATCAACATTGCCACCGGTGAACGCGAAGCCTTCATCCAACGTTCGGAAGGGGAGAAACAAGCCGCCATCAACACTGCACAAGGCGAGGCCGCAGCGATCATCGCCGTCGCCACCGCCACCGCACAGGCCATCCAGCAAGTCGCCCAAGCCATCCAGTCACCCGGCGGCATGGATGCCGTCAATCTCAAAGTCGCGGAAAAATATGTCGAGGCTTTTGGTAACGTCGCCAAGCAAGGCAACACCCTCATCCTGCCCGGCAACCTGGCGGATATGGGCAGCATGGTGGCGGCTGCGATGAGTATCGTTAAGGCGCAGAAGTAGGCTGAGTATGAAGACACTACTGATCACCGGCGCTAACCGTGGCATCGGGCTGGAATTCTGCAAGCAATATGTCGCGGCTGGCTGGCGTGTTCTGGCCTGTTGTCGCGATCCCGGCAAAGCGGATGCGCTCAACAAACTGGCGGCGCGTTATCCCGACCTCATCAAACTCCATGCCCTCGACATCACCGACCATGTGCAGATCGAGCAACTGGCACGCACGCTGGCCGATGAAGCGATAGACCTGCTCATCAACAATGCAGGCATCTATCCGGCGGCGGACAAACGCGGCTTCGGCCAGACCGACTATGCGGAATGGATGGCCGCATTCAACATCAACACCATGGCCCCGCTCAAGATGGTCGAAGTCTTCGTCCAGCAGATCGCGCGCAGCAAACTCAAACTCATCGTCACCATCACCAGCCAGATGGGCAGCATAGCCGACAACGGCAGCGGCGGCAGCTACCTGTATCGCAGCAGCAAAGCGGCAGCCAACATGGTCGTCAAAAGCCTGGCCGTGGACCTGAAAGAAAAGGGCATCACCGCCGTGGCCTTCAACCCCGGCTGGGTCAAGACCGACATGGGCGGCCCCAACGCCATGCTCGCGGTCGAGCAAAGCGTGGCCGACATGCGCAAAGTGATAGACGGCCTCACCCTGGCGGACACGGGCAAATTCATCGGTAATGACGGGCTGGTGATTCCTTGGTGATGTTTGCGGTGGTGGGGAAGGTCTATATCCTGCCTGCAACTTGTACCCCATAACGACATGCGTTATGCTGACGTGTGATCATCGGGTTCGCATCCAAGGAAACAGAGAAAATCTGGCGCGGCGAAGTGTCGCGCAAGCTGCCTCGCGATATCCAGCAGATCGTCTTGCGCAAACTCTTCATGCTGGACAAGGCGCAAACGCTGACTGATCTGAAGATACCGCCAGCCAACCGGCTCGAAGCATTGAAGGACGATCGTAAAGGGCAGCACAGCATCCGCATCAACGATCAGTGGCGAATCTGTTTTGTTTGGACAAAGAATGGCCCCGATGCGGTCGAGATCGTTGACTACCATTAAGGAGATAGTCATGGATAAATTAAAGAACATTCACCCCGGCGAAATCCTCCTCGAAGAGTTTTTACTTCCGATGGAGATCAGCCAAACCAAGTTGGCTAACTCCATCGGCGTACCGCCGCGTCGCATCAATGAGATCGTGCTGGGCAAGCGCGGCATTACCGCAGATACCGCATTGCGCCTTGCCAAAGTATTTGGAACCTCCGTGCAATTCTGGATGGGATTGCAGGACGAATACGAACTGCGCGAAGCACGCAGCGCGATTAAAGATCAACTGGAACAGATGATGCCGATTGCGGCATAGGTTATTGCAGGGGGGGGGATGTCGTAATGCATCTGACCCCGCAGATTAATTCTATAAGCCGATTGGAGTTAGAGCGGGCCAAACGTGTCAGCATCAAAATGGTTTTTCTTCGTAGATATTCTTTCAGACTCCTACCCAACTTGGCATAATCCGCCCCTCGAAAAATTCACCCATCGGCCTCCCATTGCGGAGGCCGATTTAATCTAGCCAAACTCAATATGCTCCCATCCATCGAACAACGCCTTGCCGCCGAGATTGCGGCCAAACCCGCTCAAATCGCGGCTGCCATCGCCCTGTTGGACGAGGGCGCGACCGTGCCTTTCATCTCGCGTTATCGCAAAGAGGCGACGGGCGGGCTGGACGATATTCAACTGCGTTTGCTGGAGGAGCGGCTGCGTTATCTGCGCGAGTTGGAAGATCGCCGTGCGGCCATCATCGCGTCCATCACCGAGCAGGGCAAGATGACGCCGGAGTTGTTGCAGGCAGTGTCGCTGGCGACGGACAAGACACACCTCGAAGATCTGTATCTGCCCTACAAGCCGAAGCGCCGCACCAAGGCGCAGATCGCGCTGGAGGCTGGGTTGCAACCGTTGGCGGATGCGTTGCTGGCGAACCCGACGCTGAACCCAGAAGAGGAGGGGGCGAAGTATCTGCGTGAACCTTTCAGCAGTGCGGCGGGCGATGCCAATCCCGGTGTGGTCGATACCAAGGCGGCGTTGGATGGGGCGCGGCAGATTTTGATGGAGTGCTTCGCCGAGGATGCGGCCCTGCTGCAATCGTTGCGCGAGTACGTGCAGCAACATGGCGTGGTGCAGTCCAAGGTGCTGGAAGGCAAGAACGACGCGGCGGAGAAGTACGCCGACTTTTTCGATTATTTCGAATCCATCAACACTATCCCTTCGCACCGCGCGCTGGCGGTGTTCCGTGGTCGCCGCGAAGAGATGCTGAATGTGGAGTTGCGGCTGGATACTGAAGAAGAGAAACCCACTTGGGCCTCGCCGCACAATCCGTGCGAGACGCGCATCGCCGCGCGCTTCAACATCAAGGACATGAACCGCTCCGCCGACCGTTGGCTGATGGATACCGCGCGCTGGACCTGGCGCGTGAAGAGTTTCATGCATTTGGAATCGGAGCTGATGAGCACCTTGCGCGCCAAGGCCGAGACCGAGGCCATCAATGTGTTCGCGCGCAACTTAAAAGCGTTGTTGCTGGCCGCACCCGCCGGGCCGCGCGTGACCATGGGGCTGGACCCCGGCATCCGCACCGGCGTGAAAGTGGCGGTGGTGGACGAGACCGGCAAGGTGGTGGATACCGCCACCATCTATCCGCACCAGCCGCGCAACGATTGGGATGGGGCGTTGCACACACTTTCCAAGTTAGCTGAGAAACACAAGGTGGCGGTCATCTCCATCGGCAACGGCACGGCTTCACGCGAGACGGACAAGCTGGCGCGCGACCTCATCAAACTGCGCCCAGAGTTGAATATGACCAGCATCGTGGTATCCGAGGCGGGCGCGTCGGTGTATTCCGCATCGGAGTTCGCCTCCAAAGAATTGCTGGAACTGGATGTGTCGTTGCGCGGTGCGGTGTCCATCGCGCGCCGTTTGCAAGACCCGCTGGCCGAACTGGTGAAGATCGATCCCAAGTCCATCGGCGTGGGGCAATACCAGCACGACGTGAGCCAGGTGCAACTGGCACGCTCGCTGGATGCGGTGGTGGAAGACTGCGTGAACGCGGTGGGCGTGGATGTGAACACGGCCTCGGCGCCGTTGCTGACGCGCGTCTCTGGTTTGAGCAGCAGTGTGGCGCAGGCCATCGTGAATCAACGCGACTTGAAAGGCCGCTTCGCCAGCCGTGCCGAATTACGCGACGTGCCACGTTTGGGTGAGAAGACATTCGAACAGGCGGCGGGCTTTTTGCGCATCATGGGCGGCAATAATCCGCTCGATGCTTCGGCTGTTCACCCCGAATCGTATCCGCTGGTGCAGCGCATCTTGGCCGACATCAAGCAAGACATCAAAAGCATCATCGGCAACAGCGGTTTGTTGAATTCGCTTAGCCCGGCAAAATATTTGGATGAGAAGTTCGGCATCCCGACCATCACCGACATCCTCAAAGAACTGGAAAAACCCGGCCGCGATCCGCGTCCCGAATTTACCACCGCCAGTTTTCGCGAAGGAGTGGAAGAACTGAAGGACCTGCAACCCGGCATGATCCTCGAAGGCGTGGTCACCAACGTGGCCGCGTTCGGCGCATTCGTGGATATCGGCGTGCATCAGGATGGTCTGGTGCACATCTCCGCCCTCGCCGATAAATTCGTGAAAGACCCGCACAGCGTGGTGAAAGCGGGGCAGGTGGTGAAGGTGAAAGTGTTGGAGGTGGATGAGAAACGCAAACGCATTGCGCTGAC
>CAZRZH010000062.1:0-6858 GCA_964604485.1 uncultured Sideroxydans sp. | reverse complement strand
TGGTGAAGGTGAAAGTGTTGGAGGTGGATGAGAAACGCAAACGCATTGCGCTGACCATGCGTCTGACGGATGCGGCGGTGCAGGTAAGCAATAAGCCAGTTGCTGCGCCGCGAGAGCAACGCGATTCGCGTTCACAATCAAAACCGGTCAGTACCAAACCCGCGAACCGTGCGCCAGCACCCTCGCCTGTGGGTGGCGCGATGGCAGCGGCATTTGCCAAGCTGAAGGCATAAGCTTCGTCATTCCCGCGAAGGCGGGAATCCAGTGCTTTTATAAAAAGGCTGTTGGGTTTTGTTTTTGCTTCTCTAGATTTTTTGAATTTTCTGGATTCCCGCCTTCGCGGGAATGACGGACTAAGGTTTTTTGGATTAACCAAAATGAACCACGAACACTTGGAACTCTTGCTCTCCCGCACCATGCCCTACGGCAAATACCAAGGGCGACTCATCGCCGACCTGCCGGGAAATTATTTGAACTGGTTCGCGCGTACCGGTTTTCCAAAGGGTGAGTTGGGGCAGTTGCTGGCGCTGATGCACGAGCTGGATCACAACGGGTTGTCTTCGCTGCTCTATCAGTTGCGAAAATATCCGAACCCATCCCAACGCTGAGCCAAAAAAAAACGCCCCACAACGTGAGGCGTTTTGAATACAACCTGAAACTTGGATTAACGCTTATTGCCGCTGTTGTGGCCACGACCCAGCGTGAAGCTGGTGCCCTGCGGACGACGCTCTCCGGTATGGGCCGCCGGTGCGGGTGCGCGATTGCCACTTACATTGCCATTGGCAAAACCACCGTGGGTGCGCGCATCGTTGCCGAAGCGGCTGTGTTTATGCCCTTCGCGGCGCTGATCTTGCGGATGCTCGTGACGGCTGTCCGGTGCGCTGTGACGACTAAAGCCGCCGCCGTTGCTGCGGTTATTAAAGCCGCCGCTGTTGCCGCCAGCGTTGTTGCTACGACCAAAGCCACCGCCATTGCCACGACTCGCACCGGCACGGGGACCGGAAGGAGCGGGACGCGGCTTGAACTTCGGCTCCAGACCTTCGATGGTGTGTGCCTTGATGGGTTGACCGGTATAACGCTCGATCTTTTTCAAATGCATTGCGTCACGATTGGACGCGAAAGAAACAGCGATTCCTGAAGCACCCGCGCGACCGGTACGGCCGATACGGTGTACATAGTCTTCGGCGAACTTGGGCAGGTCAAAATTGATGACGTGCGAGATGCCCGCCACGTCGATGCCGCGCGCGGCCACATCGGTCGCCACCAGCACACGCACGTTACCTTTGCGCAGGTTGAGCAGGGTGCGGTTACGTTCGCGCTGGTTCATGTCGCCGTGCAAAGCGGCAGCGGCATGACCTTGTGCGGAAAGTTCATCCGCCAGAGAATCGGCATCGCGTTTGGTTGCTGTGAACACCAATGCTTGGTTGATATCCACATCGCGCAACAGATGGTCGAGCAGGCGGTTTTTGTGCGCCATGTCGTCCACATACATCAGACGTTGTTCGATGTTTTCGTGGCGCGCTTGGGTTGAAGTCACGCTGATACGTTTGGGGCTCTTCAACAGGCGTTGTGCCAGATTGCCGATCACGCCGTCCAGTGTTGCGGAGAACAGCAGAGTTTGGCGGGTGGCTGGCGTGGCAGCGGCGATGTGTTCCACATCGTCGATGAAACCCATGTCCAACATACGGTCGGCTTCGTCCAACACCAGCATTTCCAGACGCGAGAAGTCGATGCGGCCGCGCTCAATGTGGTCGATCAAACGACCGGGCGTGGCAACCAGAATATCCACCGGGCTGGAGAGCAACTTGTTTTGCAGCGGGTAAGGCATGCCGCCCAGGATGCTCACAACTTTGACGCGCATATTTTTGCCGTATTTGTTGGCAGCGTCGGAAACTTGTTGGGCCAGTTCACGTGTGGGTGTCAGCACCAGAATACGCGGGCCTTTGCCGTGTACTTTGGATACGACGGACAATTTTTGCAGTGCCGGCAGAATAAACGCAGCCGTTTTGCCGGTGCCGGTTTGGGCGGAGGCCATCAGGTCCTGTCCGGCCAGTGCGGCGGGAATAGCTTGTGCCTGGATGGGCGACGGTACGGTGTAGCCAGCTTCTTGCACGGCTTTCAAGATCGAAGGGTCAAGACCCAGCGAGGCAAAGGTGATGACGTTTTCGATAGACGCGGGTGTTGCAGATGCAATGATATTTTCAGACACAGTTGTTCCTTAAATTTATAAGACACAGCGCATGCGCGGCTCAAGGCCACACAATGAAATTCAGTAGGGGGAAATACCTCTACCGGCGCAAACAAAACATCGTCGCTAACCGGTGAAGCTGGCGCATCCAGAGGGATGCAGAGGGTCAGAAAACGATGGACTCAATGCCGTCCAGGGAACGGCAAGGCGCGCATTATACGGACGGAAATAAAAAAAGCCAGACAATTTTGTTATCAATCAAAGGGGAGGACAAAGGTGCTTGAAAAATGTTGGCGTGTCCCCATAAAGGCCGCTGGAAAATTTTTGTAACGGAGGAATGATGACAACCAGCCAAGCCAAGCAAACCGAAACGTTGGGTTTTCAAACGGAAGTAAAGCAACTTTTGCAATTGATGATCCACTCCCTGTATTCCAACCGCGAGATTTTTTTGCGCGAACTGGTTTCCAATGCTTCCGACGCGTGCGACAAGCTGCGCTTTGAGGGGCTGCATAACTCGGCCTTGTTCGAAAGCGATTCGGAACTGAATATCCGCATTAGTTTTGACAAGGTCGCGCGCACCCTGACCATCGCGGACAACGGAATCGGCATGAGCCGCGACGAGGTTATCAATAATCTGGGCACCATCGCCAAGTCCGGCACACGCGAATTCTTTTCGCGCCTTTCCGGCGACCAGCAAAAGGACGCCAATCTGATCGGCCAGTTTGGTGTGGGTTTCTATTCCGCTTTTATTGTGGCGGACAAAGTGTCGGTGTTGACGCGACGTGGCGGTGAAAATGCCGACCAGGGCGTGCGCTGGGAATCCGATGGCGGCGGCGAGTTTTCCATCGGCATGGAAGCGAAGGCGGGTCGCGGCACCGAAATCACTTTGCACCTGCGTCAAGACCAGGATGACTTGCTGGCAGGCTACAAATTGCGCGAGATTGTGCGCAAATATTCCAACCACATCGTGCAGCCTATTCTGATGAAAAAGGAAGAATGGAAAGACGGCGAGCAGATGATTACCGAAGAAGACGAAACAGTTAATCAGGCGTCCGCCTTGTGGGCGCGCAGCAAAAACGACATCACCGACGAACAATACAAAGAGTTCTACAAACACGTGGGTCACGACTATGAAGATCCGCTGGCGTGGAGCCACGCGCGTGTCGAAGGACGTCAAGAATATACGCAACTGCTCTACATTCCGCAGCACGCCCAGTTCGACCTGTGGGATCGCAACGCGCGCCACGGGGTCAAGCTGTATGTGCGCCGTGTGTTCATCATGGACGATGCCGAACAACTGATGCCGCTGTACCTGCGTTTTGTGCGCGGTGTGGTGGATTCGAGCGATCTGCCGTTGAATATTTCGCGCGAGATTTTGCAGGAATCAAAAGACATCGAAGCCATCCGCAAGGGTTGCACCGGCAAGGTGATTGGCCTGTTGGCGGATATGGCCGAAAAGGAAAAGGACCAATTTGCTATCTTCTGGAAAGAATTCGGCAAAGTATTGAAAGAAGGTATCGGCGAGGACCAAGCCAACAAAGAAAAGATCGTCGGCTTGCTGCGTTTTGCCTCGACGTTGACCGACACGACCGAAGAAAATGTGTCATTGGCCGAATACAGCACCCGTATGAAAGACGGGCAGGAGAAGATTTATTACATCACCGCCGAGACGTTCAACGCGGCCAAGAACAGTCCTCATCTGGAGGTGTTCCGCAAAAAAGGCATCGAAGTGTTGTTGTTGTCGGAGCGCGTGGACGAATGGATGATGAGTTTCCTCACCGAATTCGGCGGCAAGTCGCTGGTGTCGGTTGCGCGTGGTGATCTCGATCTGGGCAAGTTGCAGGACGCGGCCGAAAAGGAAATACAGGAAAAAGAAGCGGATGATTTCAAGGAACTGTTGGGCAAGGTACAAACGGTGCTTGGCGACAAAATCAAAGAAGTGCGCATCACCCATCGTTTGACCGATTCACCCGCCTGTCTGGTTGCCGACGATCACGACATGAGCAGCAATCTGGCGCGCATGCTCAAGGCCGCCGGTCAGCAGGCGCCGAATACCAAGCCTATTCTGGAGATCAATCCGCAGCATCCGGTGGTGGTGCGTTTGAAAAATGAAGAAAAACATTTCGACGACTGGGTTTCGGTGCTGTTCGATCAGGCACTTTTGGCGGAAGGCGGCCAGCTGGATGACCCGGCAACCTTCGTCAAACGGGTGAACCAGTTGTTGCTGGAGATGAACAAATAAGGGTTTCTCTGTAACAATTATCCGGGTGCGCAACTCTGGCACGGTGAGTTGACTCACTGTGCTAGAATGCGCGCCCTTTGATTTGAGCATAGGTAGTACAACATGTCCCGCGCCATCCGAAATATCGCCATCATCGCCCACGTTGACCACGGTAAAACCACCCTGGTTGACCAATTGCTGCGCCAGTCCGGCACCTTCCGCGCCAACCAGAAATTGGAAATCCGCGTGATGGACAACAACGATCTGGAAAAAGAGCGCGGCATCACCATCCTGGCCAAGAACACCGCCATCGAATACGAAGGTACGCACATCAACATCGTCGACACACCGGGGCACGCCGACTTCGGCGGCGAAGTGGAGCGCGTGTTGGGCATGGTGAACGGCGTGTTGCTGCTGGTGGATGCGGTTGAAGGCCCGATGCCGCAAACGCGTTTCGTGACCAAGAAAGCACTGGCGCTGGGTTTGAAACCTATTGTTGTGATCAATAAAATCGACCGTCCCGGCGCGCGAGCCGGCTGGGTGCTCGACCAGACTTTCGATCTGTTCGACAAACTGGGCGCCACCGATGAACAACTCGATTTTCCGGTTATCTATGCTTCCGGATTAAATGGCTGGGCCTGTCTGGAGTTGAGCGATGCGCCATCCAACGGTGGCAAGGCCGACAACATGCGCCCCTTGTTCGACACCGTTCTTAAATTTGTACCGACCCCTCCGGGTGATCCTGAAGCGCCGTTGCAACTGCAACTCGCCGCACTCGATTACTCTACATTTACCGGACGCCTTGGCATCGGTCGCGTATTGAACGGTCGAATCAAGACCGGTCAACAAGTTGTGGTGATGAACCATGGCGACCAGGTTTCTTCCGGTCGAATCAACCAAGTGCTTGGCTTTCAAGGCCTGGAGCGTGTGCCGGTTGAAAGCGCCGAAGCGGGCGACATCATCATCATCTCCGGTCTGGACGAGATTGGTATCGGCGTCACCATTTGCGACCGGGACAATCCCGTTGGATTGCCCATGTTGATGGTGGATGAACCAACTCTGACTATGGACTTTATGGTGAACGGTTCGCCGCTGGCGGGTACGGAAGGCAAGTTTGTGTCCAGCCGTCAAATTCGCGACCGCCTCACCAAAGAACTCCTGACCAACGTGGCGTTGCGTGTTGAAGATACCGCCGATGCCGACGTTTTCCGTGTTTCCGGTCGCGGCGAATTGCATCTGACTATCCTGTTGGAAACGATGCGCCGCGAAGGTTTCGAGTTGGCCGTGGGTAAACCGCGCGTGGTTTACAAAGAAATCAACG
The DNA here is from genome assembly GCA_964604485.1 of uncultured Sideroxydans sp. Taxonomy (GTDB): domain Bacteria; phylum Pseudomonadota; class Gammaproteobacteria; order Burkholderiales; family Gallionellaceae; genus Sideroxyarcus. The sequence goes on along the minus strand of CAZRZH010000062.1, from coordinate 1,128 downwards.
GTGAGAAGTGTGAACCCTACGAGAACCTGACCATCGACCTGGAAGATGCGAACCAGGGCGCGATCATGGAAGAAATCGGTCGCCGCCGCGGAGAACTCACCAACATGGAATCCGACGGACAGGGCCGCACCCGTTTGGAATATCACATTCCGGCGCGTGGCCTGATCGGCTTCCAATCCGATTTCATGACCATGACGCGCGGTACCGGTCTGATCAGCCACGTGTTTGACGACTATGGTCCGGTCAAGCCGGATCTGCCCGGCCGTCACAATGGGGTGCTGATTTCGGCAGAAGATGGTGAAGCGGTGGCCTATGCCCTGTGGAATCTGGAAGATCGCGGACGCATGTTTGTGGTGCCCGGCGACAAGTTGTATGAAGGCATGGTCATCGGTATCCACTCGCGCGACAACGACCTGATCGTCAACCCGATCAAGGGCAAAAAACTCACCAACGTGCGTGCTTCCGGAACCGACGAAGCCGTGCGTTTGACCACGGCTTTGAAGATGACTCTGGAATCGGCAGTCGAATTCATCGACGACGACGAGCTGGTCGAATTGACGCCCAAGTCGATCCGTATCCGCAAACGCTACCTGAAAGAACATGAGCGCAAGAAGGCTTCGAAGTCGGAATAAGGCTGGTCGCAGCAGGTGTAAGACAGAACAAGGGCGCGCAAGCGCCCTTTGTTTTTTCATCTTGATTTATACTTCCGCCCCGTTCACTTCTGGAGTATTCACCATGAAAATAGTGCTGTGTTTCATCGGACTTTTGTTTGTTGCAACCGCCGCGCACGCTGAGGTGCAAGGCAAGGAAGTCAGCTACAACGCCAACGGCACCACACTCAAAGGTTATGTCGCGTATGACGATGCCGTGAAAGGTAAACGCCCCGGCATCCTGGTGGTGCACGAATGGTGGGGACACAACGAATATGCGCGCAAACGCGCGCGCATGCTGGCCGAAAAAGGTTACACCGCACTGGCAGTGGATATGTACGGTGACGGCAAACAGGCACACCATCCGGACGACGCCGGTAAATTTTCCAGCGAAGTTTCCAAGAATGCCGTGCTCGCGAAAGCGAGATTCGACGCCGCACTCAAACTCATCAAAAAACAAAAAACGGTGGACGCAAAG
>CAZRZH010000061.1:0-15090 GCA_964604485.1 uncultured Sideroxydans sp. | reverse complement strand
CCGAGTTTGACCGGGGTGTGTTGGAGGTGTTGCGCGAGCCGATGGAAAGCGGGCGCATCACCATCTCACGCGCGGCACGCCGCGCTGATTTCAAGGCACAGTTCCAACTCGTCGCGGCAATGAACCCGTGTCCCTGCGGCTATCTCGGCCACTTCAACGGCAAGTGCCGCTGCACCCCGGATCAGGTGGCGCGCTATCGCGGCAAAATCTCCGGACCGTTGCTGGATCGTATCGACATTCAGATCGAAGTACCGGCCGTGCCGCAGCAAGATTTGCTCAAACAGGCCGACGGCGAAAGCAGTGCCACCATCCAGTTCAGGGTGGAAGACGCGCGACAACGCCAATACGCGCGACAAGGCAAACCCAACGCGCAACTTTCCGTGACCGAGATCGATAAATTTTGTGCACCCGATAGTCAGGGCGAAGCACTGTTGCGCCAGGCCATCACCCGTCTGAACCTTTCCGCGCGCGCCTACCATCGCGTGCTTAAAGTCGCGCGCACCATCGCAGATCTCGCCGGCAGCAAAAACATTCTTACGTCACACATCGCCGAGGCGGTGCAATATCGCAGGATGGACAGACAAGGTTAACAACGTTTTTTGTAATGCCACGCTTACGGAAAGGGGAAGTCATGGAATCTTTTCACTGGGACAAACATTTTGTCACCGGCTTGGTGGAAGTCGATAAGCAACACCACCACCTCGTAGACGTAATCAACCGGTTCGGCGAATTGTTGACGCAAGCAGAAGGTGTGGCGTTCGATGATGTCGAAAAGGTGTTTGGTGAACTGGCAGCCTACGCCCAGTATCACTTCGCGGAAGAAGAATCGCTCATGGATAAAACCGGGATAGACCCGCGTCATCTGGAGCATCACCGGCATGAGCACATCAGCTTTTTGCAAGAAGTGACCAATATGCACGCCGGTATTTCGCCCGAGAATCTTGAAACGGGAAAACCGCTGCTGAAGTTTCTCATTTATTGGCTGGCCTATCACATTCTGGGTTCCGACCAATCCATGGCAAAGCAGATCGTCGCCATCCAATCCGGGCAAAGTGCCACCGTTGCCTACATGGCCGAGGAGCGTATGAAGGATGGAGCGGTAGAACCCTTGCTGCGCGCACTCAATGGCCTGTTCCGGCAAGTCTCGGAACGTAACCGCGAATTGTTGCAGTTGAACCAGACGCTGGAAGCCCGAGTGGCCGAACGCACCCACGAACTGGCCATTGCCAACCAGCAAATGGAGGCCATCGCATTAACCGATGTGCTCACCGGTTTGCCCAATCGGCGCCATGCAATGCGTTGCCTCGGATTAGCTTGGGAAGAATCCATCAAAGAGAACTCGCCTTTGTCCTGCATGATGATTGACGCCGACGGCTTCAAGCAAATCAACGATAACTACGGACACGACGCGGGCGATGAGGTGTTGCGGCAACTCTCGCGCAACCTGCAATATGCAGTGCGCACGGATGACATCGTGTGCCGCTTGGGCGGGGATGAGTTTTTGGTTATTTGTCCCCACACACCCGAGGTTGGAGCAGCGCAACTTGCCGAGAAAGTGCGTCAAACAATCGCCGCACTGCATGTACCCGCAGGCAAAGGTGAGTGGCACGGCAGCATCAGCATCGGGGTGGCCGAGCGCAAAGCTGCAATGGGTACTCTGGAAGAGCTGATCAAAGCGGCAGATGAAGGCGTTTATCGTGCCAAGAAAAACGGGCGAAATTGTGTGGCGGTTTCCGCCTGAGCAACGCGCCGGGTGGGTGCAATACCGGCTGATGTAAACAAAACAAGAATAAAAATCGGGCAACCCTGAAGTTGCCCGATCCTTTTGTATCAACCAACCTTGGGCAGATTCGCCAGCGAGGCACGCAGAAGTTCTTCCGGATAGCTGTGGTCGTCCAGTTGTCCGGCAAAATATTTGTCATAGGCGGCCATATCGAAATGACCGTGACCGGAAAGGTTGAAGAACAGCGTCTTCTTTTCTCCCGTTTCTTTGCAGCGCAATGCTTCGTCGATACAGGCGCGGATGGCATGGTTGGATTCGGGCGCGGGGATGATGCCTTCCGATTTTGCAAAGGCCACACCCGCTTCGAAGGTGGCCAGTTGCGGCACAGACACGGCCTCGATTAAACCCTCGTGATACAGCTGCGACACCAGCGGTGAATCGCCGTGGTAACGCAAGCCGCCCGCATGGATGCTGGGTGGCATGAAATCGTGGCCCAGCGTGTACATCTTCATCAGCGGCGTGAATCCGGCGGTATCACCGAAGTCGTAGGCATACACCCCTTTAGTCAATGTGGGGCACGAAGCCGGTTCGACCGCGACTAGACGCACATTTTTGCCGGCGGCTTTGTCGGCAAAAAACGGGAATGCGACCCCGCCAAAATTGGAACCGCCACCGCAGGGTGCGAAGACCATGTCGGGATAATCGCCCGCTTTTTCGAATTGTTTTTTGGCTTCCAAGCCGATGATGGTCTGGTGCAGGAGCACGTGGTTGAGCACGGAGCCCAAAGCGTAGTTGGTGTCTGCGCGCGACGCCGCCTCTTCCACCGCCTCGGAAATGGCGATGCCCAACGAGCCCTGGTTGTCCGGGTCTTTGGCCAAAATAGCGCGGCCGGTATTGGTTTCCATACTCGGGCTGGCGAACACTTGCCCGCCCCAAGTCTGCATCATGGAACGGCGGAACGGTTTTTGGTCATAACTTACGCGCACCATGAAGATACGCACTTCCAAGCCAAACATCTGCCCCGCCAAGGCAATCGACGAACCCCATTGCCCTGCACCCGTCTCGGTTACCAGGCGTTTAATGCCGGCTTGTTTGTTGTAATACGCCTGCGGAACGGCGGTATTTACTTTGTGCGAACCAGCAGGAGAGACGCCCTCGTATTTGTAGTAAATCTTGGCCGGTGTTCCCAGTGCCGCTTCCAGTCGGTGCGCACGGAACAAAGGGGACGGGCGATACAGGCGGAACACTTCACGCACCGGTTCCGGGATGGAAATCCAGCGTTGTGCCGAAACTTCCTGCTCGATCAACGCCATCGGAAAGATCGCCGTCAACGCTTCCGGCCCGATGGGTTGTCCATTCGGCCCCAGTGGCGGAGTCGGCGGGTTGGGCATATCGGCGACGACGTTGTACCAATGTGTCGGTATGTCTGATTCGTCCAGCAGGAATTTGGTTTGCGGCATTTGTTTCTCCTCACTCTGTAGCGTTAAAAGAATTGTCAGATGGCCCCGGTTGATGCGGGGAAAAGTGTACTGCACTTGCCGGGGAATTGCAGAAGGATGGCGTGTAGCGTTGATTGAGTCATGTTCGTGCGCATATAATCTGCGCATTATTCATGGAGGTTATTATGTCGACCCTGCACTTCGACGCGAGCGCGCCCAAAAAAGCCACCAACCTGAGTATCAATTCCGATTTGCTGCGACAAGCCAAAGAGCTGAATATCAATCTGTCGCAACAGGTTGAGGGCTATCTGTCGGAGTTGGTGCGAAAAGCCAAGGAGCAACAATGGCGTGCCGAGAACGCCGAGTTCATCGCCGCCTATAACAGGCGCATTGAGGCGGAAAGTTTACCGCTTGAACAATACCGGACGTTTTGAGAATGGCGCGTTTTGATATTTACCCCAATCCGGGGCAGTCAAAGAAATCCGACATTCCCTATTTGCTCGACGTGCAATGTGATTTGTTGAGCGAACTGGACAGTCGCGTGGTTGTTCCCCTGCGCAGGGTTGATCGTTTTGACAAGGTGGTTTTACCAAAAAGTCTTGCGCCCGTATTTGAAATCGAAGGTCTGACCTGTTTTATGGAAACGTCAAAATTAGCCGCTGTCCCCGTCAAAATCCTGAAATCCCCGGTTGCTTCGCTGTCGAATCATCACGCCACGGTGACAGCCGCACTCGATTTTATATTCCAAGGTTTCTGAGGCGTTACCCGCTCACCCAATAAGCTAAAACTATGAACAACAAAACCAGCCGTATCGAACAACTCCTGCAAACACGCATCCTCATCCTCGACGGTGCGATGGGCACCATGATCCAGCGTTACAAGCTGGGCGAGGCCGACTATCGCGGCACACGTTTTGCGGATTGGCCGCGCGACCTCAAGGGCAACAACGACCTGCTGGTCATCACCCGGCCCGAAGTTATCAAAGCCATCCACTGCGAATATCTGGCGGCGGGCGCGGACATCATCGAGACTAATACGTTCGGCGCGAACGCGACCACGCTCAAAGCCTACGGCATGTCCGAGTTCAATTACGAGTTAAACGTGGCCGGTGCGCGTGTCGCGCGTGAGGCGTGCGACCAATACGCCAGCGCCGACAAACCGCGCTTCGTGGCGGGCGTACTCGGACCCACCGATAAAACTGCGACCATCTCACCCGACGTGAACGACCCCTCGGCACGCAACATCAGCTTCGATCAACTGGTGGTCGATTATTCCGATGCCACGCGCGGTCTGATGGATGGCGGCTCTGACCTCATTCTCATCGAGACCATCTTCGACACGCTGAATGCCAAGGCTGCCATTTTCGCGGTTAAGTCAGTGTTCGCCGAGCGCGGCACAGAATTGCCCATCATGATTTCCGGCACCATCACCGATGCCTCGGGACGCACGCTTACGGGTCAAGTCACCGAAGCTTTCTACAATTCGCTGGCGCACGCCAACCCCATTTCCATTGGTTTGAACTGCGCGTTGGGTGCGGAAGAACTACGCCAATACGTGGAAGAGATGTCGCGTATTGCCAACTGTTATGTGAGCGCACACCCCAACGCGGGTCTGCCCAATCCGCTGGCCGAATCCGGCTACGACGACACACCGGAGAACATGTCCGGCCACATCAAAGAGTGGGCGAGCAGCGGCTTCCTCAACATCATCGGCGGGTGTTGCGGCACATCGCCTGCCTTCATCAAGGCCATTGCCGAGGTCGGCAAAGATATCCCGCCGCGCAAGATTCCGAGCAATCCGATCGAGTGTCGTTTGTCCGGGTTGGAGCCGTTCAACATCGGCGAGGGTTCGCTCTTCGTCAACGTGGGTGAACGCGCCAATGTCACCGGCTCGGCGAAATTCAAACGCCTCGTGTTGGAAGGCAAATACGACGAAGCATTGGAAGTCGCGAAGCAACAAGTGGAAACCGGCGCGCAAGTCATCGACGTGAACATGGACGAAGCCATGTTGGATGGCGAAGCCGCGATGGTGAAGTACCTCAACCTCATCGCGTCCGAACCCGACATCTCCAAAGTGCCGCTGATGATCGACTCCTCCAAATGGAGCATCATCGAGGCGGGCTTGAAATGTGTGCAGGGCAAGTCCATCGTTAACTCCATCTCGCTCAAAGAGGGCGAAGAAAAATTCTTGCAACAAGCGCGCTTGGTACGGCAATACGGCGCGGCGGCGGTGGTGATGGCGTTCGATGAAAAAGGCCAAGCCGACACCTACCAACGCAAGATCGAAATCTGCGAACGCTCGTATCGCTTGCTGGCGGGTGACTCGGCGCGCTTCAAAGCGACTACGAATTCGCTCCCTCTCCCAACGGGGGAGGGCTGGGGAGGGGGAGCACTCGTTGAAGGCATCGGCTTCCCACCCGAAGACATCATCTTCGACCCCAACATCTTCGCCATCGCGACAGGTATCGAGGAGCACAACAACTACGCCGTGGATTTCATCAACGCCACCGCATGGATCAGAAAGAACCTGCCCTATGCCAAGGTGAGCGGCGGCGTGTCCAACGTGTCGTTTAGCTTCCGTGGCAACGAGCCGGTGCGCGAAGCCATCCACACCGTGTTCTTGTATCACGCCATCAAAGCGGGCATGAACATGGGCATCGTGAACGCGGGTCAGCTCGGTGTGTACGAAGAGTTACCAAAGGACTTGCGCAACGCGGTGGAAGACGTGGTGCTCAACCGTCATCCTGATGCGGGCGAGAAATTGGTCGCGCTGGCGGAGAACTTCAAAGGCGGCGGCAAGGAACAAGTCGAAGACTTGGAATGGCGCAAAGGCACGGTGCAAGAACGCCTCACCCACGCGCTGGTGCGCGGCATCACCACCTACATCGTGGAAGACACCGAAGAGGCGCGGCTGCAAGCCAAGTTCCCGGTCGAGGTCATCGAAGGCCCGTTGATGACCGGTATGAACTTCGTCGGTGACCTGTTCGGCGCAGGCAAGATGTTCCTGCCGCAAGTGGTGAAATCAGCGCGCGTGATGAAGCAGGCCGTGGCGCATCTCATCCCCTACATCGAAGCCGAGAAACTGCGCTCCGGCGACACCAGCACCAAGGGCAAGATCGTGATGGCGACCGTGAAGGGCGACGTGCACGACATCGGCAAAAACATCGTCACCGTGGTGTTGCAGTGCAACAACTTCGAAGTGGTGAACATGGGCGTGATGGTGCCGTGCCAGCAGATTTTGGACACGGCGCGCGAACACAACGCCGACATCATTGGGCTGTCGGGGCTGATTACGCCGTCGCTGGAAGAAATGGCGCACGTGGCGAAAGAGATGGAACGCCAAGGCTTTACAGTTCCGCTGCTCATCGGCGGCGCGACCACCTCGCGCATCCACACCGCCGTTAAGATCGAGCCGAACTATCCGAGCGGAACTGTGGTGTACGTCACCGATGCCTCACGCGCCGTGGGCGTGTGCAGCAACTTGTTGAGCGACACCCTGCACGACGATTACGTGGCCGAAATCAAAGCCGACTACCAAGCCGCGCGTGACCAACACGAAGGCAAGAAGGGCAAGGCGAGTTACGTCTCGTTGGCGGATGCACGCAAACATGGCGTGAAGACCGATTGGAAGAAGGTCACACCACCCAAACCCAAACTGCTCGGCGTGCAGAAACTGGAGAACTATCCTCTGGAAATCTTGGTTGACTACATTGATTGGACACCGTTCTTCCAAGCATGGGAACTGGCAGGTCGTTACCCGAAGATACTCGACGACAAAGTGGTCGGCGAAGAAGCACGCAAACTGTTCGCCGATGCACAAGCCATGATGAAGAAGATCGTCAAAGAGAAATGGCTCACCGCCAACGCTGTGTTCTGCCTGTTCCCCGCCAACACAGTGAACAGCGACGACATCGAAATTTATACCGATGAAAAGCGCAACAATGTGGCGATGACGTGGCACAACCTGCGCCAGCAGACTAAGAAACCTGCCGACATCCCCAACTACTGCTTGGCCGATTACATCGCGCCGAAAGACAGCAAAGTGAAGGACTACATCGGCGGTTTCGCCGTCACCACCGGCATCGGCATCGACGCGCGCGTGGCGGAATTCGAGAAACAGAACGACGACTACAGCGCCATCATGTTGAAAGCCTTGGCGGATAGATTGGCCGAAGCTTTCGCCGAACACCTACACCTGCGCGTGCGCCACGAGTTCTGGGGCTACGCCGCCGATGAAGGATTGAGCAACGACGACATCATCGCCGAAAAATATCGTGGCATCCGCCCTGCGCCCGGCTATCCCGCTTGTCCCGAGCACAGCGAGAAGGCACCGCTGTTCGAGCTACTGCAAGCCCCGCAGAACGCCGGTATCACCCTTACCGACAGCTTCGCCATGCTACCCACCGCAGCCGTCAGCGGCTTCTACTTCTCACACCCGCAAGCGCAATACTTCGCCACGGGTAAGGTGGATAAAGAGCAGGTCGCGGATTACGCGCAGCGCAAAGGATGGACGCTGGAGCAGGCAGAGCGGTGGTTGGCACCGGTGTTGAGTTATTAACGTTGTAAAATCGGCAAAACAACCTAGCTCGTGGAGGCATCATGCAATTTACCGCTGTTCTAACTCAGGCCGAAGAAGGTGGGTTCATCGCATTGAACCCAGAAACGGGAACAACAACGCAAGGCGAAACGATCAATGAAGCGCTGCTCAATTTGCAGGAAGCAACTGCACTTTATCTTGATGAGTTTCCGCTGGTTGCACATGGGCACCCGCTGGTAACCACCTTCGATATTCCCGCACATGCCTAAGCTGCCGCACGTTTCTGGCGCGCAAGCAGTCAAAATATTTGAACGGCTAGGGTTTGTGGTGATGCGGCAGAATGGTAGCCACATTGTGTTGCGCAAAGGCACATCAGGTTGTGTCATTCCCAATCACAAAGAAATCAAGGTCGGCACGCTGGCAGGTATCTTACGTCAGTCGGGAATATCTACCGACGAATTTCTGCGAGCGTTGCATGACTGATTTCTCCATTCCTTTGCAAGCGCAATACTTCGCTACGGGTAAGGTGGATAAGGAACAGGTGGCGGACTACGCAAAGCGCAAGGGCTGGACGGTGGAAGAGGCGGAACGGTGGTTGGCGCCGGTGTTGAGTTGCTAAATCAGTAGCTAAGGGGATTTTTATGACACCAGAAGTCTATTCGCATTTACTCAAGATAAAGAATGGTCGAACGATAGAAGAGATGTTAAGTGCTGCAAACAGAATACTTGAACTTGGTGCCGCCAATTACGAAGTTGCTGATGCAGTATTGAAGGCGGTAGAAGCAGGAAAATATTTCCCAAAAGAGACCATTGCCAATATTGTCGGCCAATCGAAGTCAAAGAAATTGTATTTGGCAACTAATGACAGCCTCCTTTCCGATAAGTTCTCGTTGCTTGAACTACACAGACAAAGTTACCCAGATTCAAAAATTGAAGAACTTCTTTGTGACGAGTTGTACCGTGTTACATCTGATGATGGTTGGGAGTACGGCTTGATATACCGCAAAAGCGTCGTGGAATCTTTAAGAGACCACGGTATAGCAACAGCTTTGCCGACTCTTGAGGCCATTTTGTACGAGCGTGTACCTAAAGTTGCAGTTACAAAACTAGTATCCGATGCAATGCCACAAAATGAAATTGATGGTTTGTCTGCTCTTATGCTTCAGTGCGAAGAAGAGTTTGTGACCCTTCTGCGCAATGCCATACTGAACATCAAAAAACGAGGTGAAGAATTCCTTCCAATTGAGACTAACAAAGTTGCAAGTGACCTATTTGAGTATCTGCAAAAAGCAAAAGATCAACTAAGCCGGGGAGAATTAGATGAGGCACTAGGCACCGCGCGCAAAGCAGCAGAAGCAATTAGCGCGGACATATATATGTCCAAAGGTCTTGAGAAAAGCTCAGGGAAATCACTAGCCGACTTGAAGCTTCAATTTCGGATAGAAGCCATCAAACCACATATCTCTGATTTGACGTATAGCCACCTAAAGGCACTCCAAGTGTTTGGCAACATCGGCTCACATCATAGAAACGAAAAAGAATCGATGCCTACAGACAAGACAGTTAAGACGGTGTTGTCGCATCTGGAGGAATTAGCAACTTTGGTCACTAGTGTCCGGTAGATTTTGGGAGATCTCAGGGTCAGCATCGCAATTGATTTTGACCCAATGCAGCAAGACGCAGAAAGCATTTGCCCCATTGGATACACTCGACACCGATATAATTGAGCCCATCATGATTACTCACACACAAATCCAACAAGCCGTTGATCGGCTGGTGGCATCAGCGCAACCGAGCAAGGTGATCTTGTTCGGTTCTTACGCGCGCGGTGATGCAACCGAAAATTCGGATTTGGATTTGATGGTGATAGCACCTGAAGTCAGCAACCAATTTGACGAGATGGTGCGCTTGCGCAATGTGGTGGGGAGTATGTCGGTAGGGGTGGATTTGCTGGTGTATTCCGATAGCGAAGCGGCACGCCGTAGCCAAGTACCAGGCACGGCTTTGTATTGGGCGTTCAAAGAAGGGCGGGTGATGTATGACGCCAGCCACTGAAGAGGCACTACGTTTTATTCAGTTGGCAGATGACGATGCCGCCGCGTTTCGCGGCTTGCTGAAACTGCCCGAAGTGAAATTCCGCCTAGCGTGTTTCCATGCGCAACAAGCTATCGAGAAATTGTTGAAAGCGGTGCTGATTGTTAAGGGCATCGAGTTTCAGCGCACCCATGACTTACATACCCTCGCAACATTGCTGTTACAAAACGGTATTACACCGCCCTGCACGCCTGAAGAACTTACCCGCCTCAACCCGTTTGCCGTGACGTTCCGTTATGACGACACCGACATTCCGCTGATTCGAGATGATGTTGTAGAGACGATGGTGAACACCATGCGTCGCTGGGCGGGCGAAGCCGTTACAAAATCCCTATAAAATTTACCTCTGTCTTTTTTCTTACACAGCAACTATTTTTAACCATCGCCTGATCGCATCAGGATGTATTACCTACGGAGACGAACAAAGTGACCACTCTCATCAAAACCGACACCAAACTGGGCGAAGGCGCTGAAGCGCAAGCAGGACAAACTGTGACCGTGCATTACACCGGCTGGCTCTTCGACGAGAACGCACCGGACAACAAGGGCGCGAAGTTCGACAGTTCGCTCGACCGCAACGACCCGTTCGATTTTCCGCTCGGTGAGGGGCATGTGATCGAGGGATGGGACGTTGGCGTGCAGGGCATGAAGGTGGGCGGGCAACGCACGCTGATTATCCCGGCTGAAATGGGTTACGGCGCGCAAGGTGCGGGCGATGACATTCCGCCGAATGCGACTTTGTTGTTCGAGGTGAAGCTGTTGAGCGTCATTCGTACCGAGATTTTCGAAGTCAAAAAAGGCGAGGGTGCGGAAGCCAAAGCGGGACAAACGGTGACGGTGCATTACACCGGTTGGTTATTCGACAAAAACGGACCGGAGAACAAAGGCAAGAAGTTCGACAGCTCGCGTGACCGCAACCAGCCTTTCGATTTTCCGCTCGGCAGGGGACGTGTCATCCAGGGTTGGGACATCGGTGTACAAGGCATGAAGGTGGGCGGATGGCGCACCTTGGTCATTCCTCCAGAGATGGGCTACGGCAAGCGTGGGGCGGGTGGTGTGATTCCGCCGAATGCGACGCTGGTGTTTGATGTGGAGCTGCTGGGAGTGAATTAAGCACTTCACCAAGCGAACGATGAACCTGATCTCCAATCCGCTGTTGGTCACCGCGCTAATGCTCGCGGTGTCGAATCTGTTTATGACCTTCGCGTGGTATGGGCATCTGAAAAATCTGGCGACTGCGCCGTGGTATACCGCGGCGCTGGTGAGTTGGGGCATCGCACTTTTCGAATATCTGATTCAGGTTCCGGCGAACCGCATCGGTTACACGCAACTCAGCCTTGGGCAGTTGAAGATTTTGCAGGAAGTCATCACGCTGACCATCTTTGTGCCGTTTGCGGTGATGTATATGAACCAACCGCTGAAGCTGGATTATTTGTGGGCGGGGCTGTGCCTGATGGGTGCGGTGTATTTTATTTTTAGGACGTAGGCCGTCATTCCGGCGCAGGCCGGAATCCAGCTAAAAAACAAGCGCCGCGAAGCGGAACAAAACCCAACAGCATTTTTGATAACTGCACTGGATTCCGGCCTGCGCCGGAATGACGGAATTGATGATGAGCAAACCAAAACATATCCACATCCTCGGCATCTGTGGCACTTTCATGGGAGGCATTGCGGCGATCGCCAAACAGGCGGGTTATCGCGTCACCGGTTGCGACGCCAATGTGTACCCGCCGATGAGCACGCAATTGGAAGCGCAGGGCATCGAGTTGATCGAGGGATTCGGTGTTGAACAACTCGAACTTAAACCGGATGTGTTCGTCATTGGCAACGTGGTGTCGCGCGGCAATCCGCTGATGGAAGAAATTTTGAACCGCAATTTGTCCTACGCTTCCGGACCGCAATGGTTGGCCGATACGCTGTTGCGCGACAAGTGGGTGCTGGGTGTGGCGGGTACGCATGGCAAGACCACGACGTCTTCCATGCTGGCGTGGATACTGGAATATGCGGGACTCAATCCCGGCTTTTTGATCGGCGGTGTACCGCAGAATTTTGGAATTTCCGCGCGCATCACCGACTCGCCCTTCTTCGTGATTGAGGCGGACGAATACGACACCGCCTTTTTCGACAAACGTTCAAAGTTCGTGCACTACCACCCGCGCACTGCCATCCTCAACAATCTTGAATTCGACCATGCCGACATCTTTCCCGACCTCGCGGCTATCGAGACGCAGTTCCATCATCTGGTGCGCACGGTGTCGGGTAACGGGCTGGTGGTGTGCAACGGGCGCGAGGATTCTTTGGCACGTGTTGTTCAGCGCGGCTGCTGGACAGCGTTGGAGAAATTCGGATCGGACGACGGATGGAACATCGATGCCAACGAGCAGGTGTCGTTAAACGGCAAGTTGCAAGGCGCGCTGTTATGGGACTTGATGGGAGAACACAATCGTATGAACGCGTTGGCCGCGCTGGCTGCGGCTCGTCATGCCGGCGTGCCGGTGGCACAGGGTCTGGCTGCGCTGGCTGAGTTCAAGAACGTGAAGCGCCGCATGGAAGTGCGCGGAACAGTCAACGGCATCACCGTGTACGACGACTTCGCGCATCACCCCACTGCCATCGAAACCACCGTCGCGGGGCTGCGGCGCAAGGTTGGCGCGGCGAGAATATTGGCCGTGCTGGAACCGCGCTCGAATACCATGAAGCTGGGCGTGATGAAAGACGCGTTGCCTGCCAGCTTGAAAGAGGCCGATCTGACTTTTTGTTACGCCGGCAATCTGGGCTGGGACGCGCGCGGCGCGCTGGCTCCCTTGGGCCACAAAGTGGTGGTGAAGGACGATCTGAATGAATTGATCGAAGCCATCGCCAGCGTGGCCAAGTCAGGCGACCAGATTCTGGTGATGAGTAACGGCGGGTTTGGCGGGATACACGAAAAGTTGCTGAAGCGGCTAAGCCGAAGTTGAGCTAACGCAGAATATATTCGACCACTGCGTTGGGCGCTTCGCTGAACGGTTGACCCAGGCTGATTTTGCCGGCGCGATGCAACACCACTTGCTGGTGGTTCATCAACACTTCCTGATTGTCGTTGAAACGAATGTAGGTGCCGTTCGCGCTGTGGTCGGTCAGTGTGAATTTTCCAAAACTGTATTCGATGCTGGCATGTTGGCGCGAGGCCAGATTATGCTGGATCACAAAATCGCACGTTTCGCCGCGCCCCAGTTCCACACTTTTCATCTTGTCACTAACGGTCACAACTTTGTTGTTGTGGCGCAGGATCAACTCTGTCGGCTGATTGGCGGGTTGCATCTGTTCCAACATGGCGATGCCCGAGACCGTGGTATTTTCCGGCTCCCACAGCAGATGGAAAACATCGATGGATTTCATTTTCCCGCGAAAACTGGCGCTCTTGAGCGGACGCGCCAGCCTGCCGAGTTCGGGCGGCAAAAGATCCACGAATGCCTGCGTGGTCATGATCTGCCGTGGGCGCGTGATGGCGGTGATGCGGGCGGCAACATTGACCGCATCACCGTAGATGTCGTCCGATTCCTGGATCACATCCCCGTGATGAATGCCAATGCGGATGTAGACCGGTAGCAACTCTCCCAGCGGCTGTATTTCGGTCGCCATCTGCATGGCACAGGCCGCGTTGAACGCATCGGTGGCATTCTGAAAAGTGCACAGGATCTCGTCACCGATCGTTTTGATCAACAGGCCGTTGTGCGCGGTGGCCGCTTGCACCAGCGTGTCCAGAGTGCGGGTGATCACCAGCAATGCCATCTCGTCGCCCAGCTTGTCGTAAATGGCGGTGCTGCCGCTGATGTCGGCGAACATGATAACGACTCGCCCGGTGACTTGTTTCTTCTTGACCTTCATTAGCCGTTGGCTCCAAACATCATGCGCTTCGCCACGAATTTCTTAGCGAGCGGAAGCGTGTCCAGCGCGGAAAGTGCAGCCGATCGCACATGACCCAATAACGGGTGATCGTTGGAAAACAAGCGCACCAGTCCGTCGGTGAAACGAATGCCGGCATTACGATCGATTCGACGCGAATTCCGATAGGCGGCGCACATGGCGGCCGAGCCGATTTTGTCGGGAGCGTTATCGAGGATGGTTTGCGCCAGCTCCCACGCATCGCGGACGCCCATGTTGAAACCCTGGCCCGCCACCGGATGCAAAGTCTGCGCGGCGTTGCCGATGAGCACAGTGTGCGGGAAGGTGATATCGGGTGCGCGTTTCAAGCGCAACGGGTAACTGCTGCGTTTACCGACGGCGGTGAAAGTACCGACGCGGTCGCCAAAATGGCCGTGCAAATAATTCAGGAAGGTTGCGTCGTCCCATTGCAACATCTCGCGGACACTTTCATGCGGGGCGGTCAGTACCAATTCATAACCGTCCAAATAGGGCAACAGTGCCATCGGCCCCTGTGCTGTAAAGTGTTCGAAAGCGACACCGGGCGATGAATGTGACGTATTGATGTGGGCGATGATGCCGCTTTGGCCATAATCTTTGACCAAGGGCGGGTGCGCGACTTCCAGCAACTTGCCGCCATCGGCAACAATAGCCAGTTGCGTAGTGAGCTTGTGTGTTTGGCCTTGTTGTTGATAAGTGATGAGCGCGGCTTTTTCCGTGCTGGCGAGGTCACTCACAGCGGCACCATACAGGCATGTAATGTCGGACTGTCGCAGCCCTGTTTGCAATGCGGCGTGCAGCGACGTGTAGGGCAATACGTAACCCATTTCCGGGACATTTAATTCGTCCGCGCGCAGGGTGGTGTGACCGGAGAAATTCTTCTGCGAAATTTCGATGACCTTGATTTCGCTGACATGTTGCAGCGTCTGCCACGCGCCCAAACGTTGCAGCAGCAGCCGCGAGCCAAAGGACAAGGCCAGCGCGCGCGGGTCGGTGGTGTTGATCTCGGATTCGCGCGCTTCGAGCAGCACGACGTTAAGGTCGTTACCGCGCAAGGCCAGTGCCAGAGCCGCTCCCACCGGGCCGCCACCAATGATGGCAATGTCGCATTGTGAATTAATCATGGCGCATGACTTCTTCAATCTCTTCCACTGTTTTCACCGCGCTTTGCGTCAGAACATCACAGCCATTCACCGTGATAAGGACATCATCCTCGATGCGGATACCGATGTTCCACAGGCTTTTCGGCACATTGTCGGCGGGACGGATATAACAGCCCGGTTCGACTGTCAGTAGCATTCCCGGCTGTAGCGGACGCCACTGGTCGCCGATTTTATACTCGCCGACATCGTGCACATCCATGCCCAACCAATGACCAGTGCGGTGCATATAAAA
>CAZRZH010000060.1:8529-15158 GCA_964604485.1 uncultured Sideroxydans sp. | reverse complement strand
GATCAAGGCAGACGGCCCCGCCACGCAGTGGGCTTCGCCGAAACGGCGGTTCAGCCAATACGCCAGCCCCGAAGTGAAATACACCTGAATCGTGATGGGTAGAGCGAGCATGGCGATGATGAGTGGTTGCTCGACGATGGCTTTGCCCTGGAAGGCGAACAGCAGCACCAGCGTGAGCAACAGCGCGGAGATGGAAACCGGGTGCAATGCAGCCAAGGTGCGCTCCAAGACTTCCGCACCGCGCGCCAACAGCAACTTGCGCCAAAGCTGCGCCAGAAACACCGGCAGCACGATGTAGAGCACCACCGATACCAGCAACGTATCCCACGGCACGATGATGGACGAGATGCCGAGCAACAGCGCCACCAATGGCGCGAAGGCGAACACCATGATGGCGTCGTTGAGCGCAACTTGGCTCAGGGTAAACAACGGTTCGCCGTTCACCAACCGGCTCCACACGAACACCATCGCGGTACAGGGTGCGGCGGCGAGCAGGATGAGTCCGGCGATGTAGCTGTCGATTTGTTCCGCCGGAAGGTAGGGCGCGAAGAAATGGCGGATGAACAACCAGCCCAGCAAAGCCATCGAGAAAGGTTTGACCGCCCAGTTGATGAATAACGTGACGCCGATGCCGCGCCAGTGTTTACGTACTTCGTGTAATGCACCAAAGTCGATGCGCAGCAACATGGGAATAATCATCACCCAGATCAACAGGCCCACCGGGATGTTGACTTTGGCAATCTCCAACGTGCCCAACCATTGGAACGGCGCGGGAAGTGTCTGTCCCAATACCACGCCGACGATGATGCACAGAAAGACCCACAGGGTCAGGTAACGTTCGAAGAGATTCATTGTGTGTCCTCTTGTTCGCCGTCATTCCGGCGCAGGCCGGAATCCAGTTGAAAATGAATCCCCATGCAGCGCATGGACGAAATCAATAAGTGCATTTTCGATAAAACCGCTGGATTCCGGCCTGCGCCGGAATGACGAGGTTGAAGTTATTTAATCCTGAATCCGCCCGATCTCGGCGAGTTTGTCTTTCAGCGCGAGTTTGTCCAGTTTTTCGATGGGCAGACTCAGGAACAAATGGATGCGGCGCGCCAATTGTTCGGCCGCTTTGTTGAAGGCGGCACGGCGCGCTGCGTCGCCTTCGATATGTGCCGGGTCGGGAATGCCCCAGTGCGCCGTGGCCGGATGTCCCAACCACAACGGGCAGGTTTCACCCGCCGCGTTGTCGCACACGGTGAAGATGAAATCGAATTCCGGCGCATCGGGTTTGGCGAATTCGTCCCAGCTTTTGCTGCGTAAACCTTCAGTGCTGTGTCCGTGTGTTTGCAACCATTCCAGCGCACCTGGATTGACCTTGCCCGCAGGTTTGCTGCCTGCGCTGTAGGCGTTGAATTTGCCTTTTCCCAAGGCATTGAACAGTACTTCGCCCAAAATACTGCGCGCAGAATTGCCGGTACACAGCACCAGCACGTTGTATGTCTTTTCACTCATTTGTAATTTTCCTTTTCAACATTTTTTATCCGGTACTTTGCATACTTCCGCAGGCCCACCGCAGCAATTTTCGGTCAGGTAATCCACCATCCCGTTCATCACCGCAAAATTTGCCGCGTAATAGATGAATCGTCCGTCCTGCCGGCTCTCCACCAAACCGGCATGACTCAGTGACTTGAAATGGAACGACATCGTCGCCGGTGAAACTTTGAGCTTCTCGGCGATCTGCCCCGCCGCCATTCCCTCCGGTCCGCGCGTCACCAACAGCCGGTAGATTGACAGGCGTGTGGGCTGCGCCAGTGCCGCCAAAGCCTTTACCACTTGCGCCGGTTTCATCATTTTATGATTCCATTGTTAAACAATTATTAAAACAACAGTGGCGATTTAACCAGAATATTTCCGGCCGCGCAAGAATGGGAAGCAGAACAGTCGGGGTTAGTAAAAACGGAACGAGTAAAACAGTTCCAGCGCATCCTCGGTGCCGGTGCGGGTGATGAGGGTGAAACGCGGACTGAGCGTATAGGTGAATTTGGTCACGCCGCCCACATCGGACAAACCCTGCTCGTAACTGATAAAAGCGCGCGAAGAAATTCGCTTGCCCACGGTCACTTTCTGGCTCAGCAGCGGGTCGCCGCCGGCCTGCTGTTTCAGCGACAGCTCATCCACACCCAATGCCCTGCCCAACTGCCCCACCGATTGCCCGCCCAAAATGTTGCCGGCGGCCGCGATGAGCAACGTGGTGTCGATGCCGCTGCTGTCCGGCACACGGCCCAGAACAATCCAGGATAATTTCTCCGCATCGGGCACGCTGGGCGTGGAGACCAGATGCACGATCGGGTGGCGCACGGTGCCGGTTACTTCCACTCCGGCTTCAACGCTCAACCCTTTGCGCAATGCCAGAATATTCAAACCCGGATCATCCAGCGGCCCCTGAAAATTTACCATGCCGCGATCCACTAGCAGGCGTTGGCCGAAGGCGTCGAACAACGCGTCCTGTGCGGCGATGATGCCGGTCACACGCACCGCTTCGCCGTCTTCGCTGCTCACATCGAGCTGACCCGCCAAGCGCGCTTCAAGTCCGGAAGCGCGAATATAAAAATGATCGCCCAGATCCAACGTGGCCCGCACCGAGTTGGACGCTCCGCTTTGCACCGCCGGTTCCAGGCCAACCATCAACATGTCGTCCGCCCAGCGCGGACGATTGTTGACCGGCTGGTTGATAAGCCCGGCATCGGCGCGAATGTCACCGTCAAAGATCAAACGTTGCCGGTCGTACCGCGCAGACCCGCTACCGGAAGCGATGATCCAGCGGTCGGTGCGTTGTGCCAGCGGCAGATGTTGCGCGTTGATTTGCACGCTGCCCTGGCCGCCCTCCAGATCGAAGCGACCGCTTGCGCTGACCTTTCCGGCAGCCGCAGATAATTTGAAGTCGCGCAACAAGTTGTCGCGCGGCACGGTTTGCAAAGGCGCAGCAAACTCTAGTTGATCGATAAACACCGCAGTCGGTTCAAAACGCATGTCCAGCTTGCCCTGATGCAGCGACACCCCCTGATCCAACAAACCGAAAACCAGATCTTCCCCGTGTGCCTTGCCCTGCAGGCGCGGCGCCAAAAAACTCCCCGCAAGGTCGGCATCCAGTTTCAGACTTCCGCCACTTTGCAGATTGCCGTCCAGCATAGGCCCCAGCCACGACAGATCGTCCGATTGCACTTGGATGCGGCCGCTGAGCACGCTCTGCGGCAAGATTGTCCAGCCCGATGTGCCGTGTGTCAGCGGCAACATGGCGTGCGCATCAACCAAACCCAACCGCTCGCCTTGGGCGTGTACTTTGGCAGACAGTTGATCCTGTTCAACTTGCAGAGACAGTTGCAAAGCATTCAAACCCAAACGCAGACCGGTGCCGCCTTCCACCAGCCAGTCACCGCTTTCGCGCTGAGTCCTGAAATGCCCCTGCCAATGTTCGCCTGCCGTCACCGACCAGTCGCCGCCAAAGCGCATCGTTTCAACGGCCTGGGGAATCGGTTGTTCCTGCTGCAGGTTCACGGCACGCAGATTGATGCTGCCGAAATCGCCCGCGCTGTGCCAACGTTGCGGCGTCCAAGAGGTGTCAGAAAAATTCACCTGTCCGCCGCCAATCGACACGTGCGCTTTACCCAGTTGCAGCGATTCACGATCAAATTTCAGTGCTGCCGGAGCAAGCAGATTGAAGGGCAACACACCGCTCGCGGCAAGAGATTCCAGTGTGCCGCCCCATAAGCCGGGCGTTGACGACTGTCCCGCAGCTTCCAATCCGCCGCGCGCCGTCAGCGTGATCTCCTCCAGCGTCTCAGCCCCCTGCGCAAATTGTGCGGCCACTGTCACCGTGTGTTGTTTGCCGCTGCCTTGCAATTCAAAATTGGCGTGCGGAATTTGCACGGCACCCCGGTTGTGCAAACCCTTCATGTCCAGCTTCATCTGCATCGCTGACTCAGCCAGATCGCCTGTTGAATCCAGTACATCGAGATGCTGTTCACCGGGAAAAACCAGTTGTTGCCCCTGCACATTGAATTGCAGTCGCGGGATATCGACACTGCCCGAGAGTGTCGCTTGTCCCGCAAGTTGGCCACCCAGCCCCTTACCCAGCTGTTCCAGTTTCGGCGCATCGAGACTGAGTTGGATACGGTCTGCCGCCGTACCCAGGAGCACATTCATGTTCAGCCGGTTGTCACCCAGCAACACGGCAACATCACCGCTCGCCCGCTGTAAACCGGCAAATTCAAGATGGCCGTTTCCGCTGATGTTGTGTTGTGCAAAACGGCTTTTCGACAGATCGAACCTCAGCGTGCCTTCCACTTGCGGCAACACGAAACCGGACACGTCCAAATCCGCATTCAATTCGGTCGGTGGTGTGGCGGCGAATTCGGACAAATTCAATTTGCGCAGTGTGCTGCTGATGCGAAATGTGCGGCGTCGATCCAGTGCCAATTGACCGTGTCCGCTGAGCACGGTTTCGCCGCGTGTCAGACGAAAATCGGACAGCTCTACGTGTTCTGCCTGCCGTTTGAGATCGGCAAACAACGCCAGCTTGCCATCACCCAGAACCACCACTGCATGCTGGTTATCTCCCGCACCGTCCAGCGAAATGTCGCCTTGCATGCGCGTTTTTGGCAGACGCGTGTCCAATGCGCCGGCATCCAGTTGCACCACTTTCAGTTGCGCGATTCCCTTGCTATGTTTCAACTCCCAAGTCATAGCACCCGTGATGTGGCCGTCATTCGGCAAACGCGCATCGATCTGCTCCAGTCGCCAACTCGCGGGGGACAAACGCACCTGCGCGGTGATCCCGAGCAGTGGCAAACCCTTGAGGTTCAGCGGCGCAGCCTGCGCATTGCGCAACTGCATTGAACCTTGCAAAAGACCGCCGGACAAACCGCGCAAATCGACGCTACCCGCCACTTCTGCGGACGGTGCGCCCGCCAGAAATCGCTGCAAGTCCAACCCGCTGAAAGATGCCTGCACACGGCTGACGAAAATCGCCGAGAACGGTGCAAGTTGTGTTGTTCCGGTGACACTCACACCGGCACCGCTGCCGTGCAATTTAACGTTCAATTGATTCAGGTCACCGAGGGCGTCGGCCACAAGCTGTGTGTTTTCAGTGTGCTCCGAGAGTCGCACCGGCGCATCAAGCGAAACTTGCGCTTTGAGCGCAAAAGGTTTGTCCGGGACGATCTCGGCAGACGCTTTGAAATCGCCCAAAGACAGCCGTGTGCGCAAATTTTGCAAACGGATGTATTTGTCATCACTCGCAAAACCGGTGCGGATTTCACTTGCCGAAAAATCCGGCTGCGCATTTTCGCGGCTGAACACACGCAGCGCGTCGATCCCGATTTGTGCCGCGCTGACTTCGAGCGGCAAACGCAGACTGCCGGGTAATGTGCCCGGTTTGTCCGACGGCAAAACCAGCACATCAACGTTCCGTACATGCAGACTCTGCACGATCAACTTGCCTTGCAGGAGTCGAGTCGGATGCCAGTCCAATAACACTCCGCTCAGCGTGACGCGCCAACCCTCGCCGCGCAGCACGAGTTGCTGTATCCCAATCGGCTCCAGCAGCGAACCGCTGACACCTTGCGCCTGGATATTGCCCCGGCTATGGCGATCGGTCACACCCAGCATCCACAACAATCCGGAGGTTGTCGCCAGCAGCCACACTGTTACCGCCAGCAGCAAGACTAGCGGCGCGACAACGCCGAGTAGCCATTTGTTGCGGCGTGTCAGGAATTGGCTGTCTTGTTGCATCAGAACGCCACCGCAATGGAAAAGTGCAAACGCGTATCCGGCTGACCTTTGGCGCGTGCAAAATCCAGCGCCAAGGGTCCGACCGGACTGCGCCAGCGCAGACCGGCGCCGTATCCCACTGCAAGTTTAAGTGCCGGCGCGGTGTCGGCCGCGTCACCGGCATCGCAGAACAACGCCGCCCCCACCCCGCTGAACCAATGCGTGTATTCGACGCTTGATGTGGTCATCGCGCGACCGCCCACCACCGCGCTGCCCTCCCGGTAGCCCAGACTCTGATAGGCAAAACCGCGCACCGTCTGCGTGCCGCCGACACGGAACAAATACTCCTGCGGAATACCCAGACGCGTGGTCGAGGCGGTGTAACCGGCTTCAATCCGCAGCGAGATCACATCGCGATCACTTAGCGGAATCCACGACTGATGGCGCAAATAGGTGCGCACAAAATCCTGATCCGACAACAATGATTTGCTCGCCCCCCCCACACGCACTTCGGTCAACTGCCCCGTCATGGGCGCAAGCGGATCGTCCACCACGCGGCGATACCAGTGCCAATCCAGCACCAGTGCCTGATCGGTTTCGCGGATGCCGCCCTGCGGGATGCGCCGCTCCTGTTGCCAGTTGAGTCCGATACCCGTTTCGATGCCGAACCGGGTGCTGCTGCGCGTCACACCGAATTTGTCGCGTTGTGTCTCCAGCCCTTGAATCTGCGTTTTTTCGCCACTGGCTTTCCAGGCCAAACGGAAACCCTGCGGATTCGGCGGTGTGTCCAGTCCGGCCGAAACCGACTGGCGATTTTTCTCCGCCACCAAGGCGCTGTTCAAAGTCCATGCCTGATCCATGAAATTAAAACT
>CAZRZH010000060.1:0-8519 GCA_964604485.1 uncultured Sideroxydans sp. | reverse complement strand
TTCGTTGCGTACGCCGTTGTTGGTGCTGTAACCGACACCCACCGAGACTTTGCGCGAAAGCGCTTCGACGATTTTCACATTCACTGGCGCACTGATTTCAGCATCTGCCGCGTCAGGCCGATTGTTGTCATTTGCGGTATCCAAGTTGACGATTACCGAATTGAATTGCGGCAGATTCTGCAAGCGGTTCTGGAAGGCCATCATCAAATCGCGCTCATACGGCTGGCCATTTTTGAAATCTGCGTGACGGTAAACCAGCGCCGCCTCGTACCGCTCCAACCCCTGCACCTTGATTTCGCCGAACGTAAAACGCGCCCCCGAATCGACCACGATCTGCAACTTCGCACTGGCTTTGCTCACATCCACTTGTGCCGAGCTTTCCGCCAGGCGGGCGGCAGCGTAATCTTTGCGCGCCACCTGTGCCAGCAAATTGGACTTGGCATCATCCCAGGCGGGTGCGCGGAAAGTCGAACCCGGTGGCAAGGTCCACGCTTCCCGCAATTGCCTGATACGCTCGCTGCGCTGCGTGTCGGGCAGAGCCAGGTCGCCGCGAAACTCGATGCTCACTTGCGTGACCAAGGTACGCGGGCCGGGGATTATTTCAATCTCCATCACCCCCGCGTGTGAGACCGAGCGCAGGTTCACCTTGCTGGAAAAATAGCCTTCCGTCACCAATATTTCCGGAATCTCGCGCTGGGCACGCCGCACGAACGTCACCCGGTCGCTCTCTTTCCGGAGCAACTCTTCCGGCAGCACAAAATATTCCGCGATCACTTCGCGCACTTCTTTGGGCACGATCAGATTAACCGGGGGAATGCTGCCGCCTTTTGCATGTGATGCCACAGGGTTCAACATCAACAGCGCAATCGCCAGCGTGAGTCCAGTCCAAAAACTTCGCAACCCGTCCTGCTCACGACAAAGCCATTTTTTCGCGGATAGATAAGCCCTAGCCCTGAATGAAAATTCAAGTGGGACAACACCCAAAGATTTATTGGCTAACACGACACGGATTGATGAAGATACACATGGGGGGCGATTGTATGGAATTGTGATGCCCGATGCGAGAGAAGCTGCATAGGGCGTAACGCAATACAGCGAAGCAATAAATTGAAAACGCCCGTGGTAGCATGCCCGCAGAATTTGTTCCAATACCGTTTCAGGGAGAATGCACAACATGAAAATCAAACTGAAGTATCAATGCCATGTTCATTGAACTCGGCATCCTCATCGTAGTGGTCGCCATCGTGGTTCTCGCGCTGCGACCACCGCGCAAATAAAACAGGAGGCCGCAGCCTCCTGTTTTATCTCACACCCAACCGCGCGATGCTAGCCGCGACGGCTTTGCCTGAGGGGGCGCGTGTTCGATCCTTCCATCCAGCGTTTGATGCGGTTGGCATCGCCCACGCGGGTACGTTTACCCCATGAATCCAGCAGCACGATGACCACCGGACGGTTGGAGATTTTGGCCTGCATCACCAGACAACGTCCGGCTTCGCTGATGTAACCCGTCTTGCTCAAGCCGATATCCCACGCGGCGTTCCGCACCAGCGGATTGGTGTTGTTGAAACGCAGGGTGTGGCGGGAAGAAACTTTGACGCTGTGTGAACTGGTGGTGGTGTGGCGCTGAATGGCATCGTAGGTGCTTGCCGCTCTCACCATGCGCACCAAATCCTGCGCGGTGGAGACATTGGTGCTGCGCAATCCGGTGGGGTCTTCGAAATAGGTGGAAGTCATTCCCAATTCGCGCGCCTTGGCGTTCATCTTCGACAACATCACTTCGGTGCCGCCCGGGTAGGTTCGAGCCAACGCGGCAGCAGCGGTGTTTTCCGACGCCATCAGCGCCAGTTTCAGCAGGTCACCGCGTGATACCGCCATACCATTGCGCATGCGTGAGCGGGTGCCCTTAAAGTGATCGCGATCATGGGAAGTGATGGTGATCAGCTCATCCAGCGGCAAACGCGCATCCAGCACGACCATCGCGGTCATCAGTTTGGTAATGGAGGCGATGGGCACCACCGTGTCGGCATTCTTGCTAAGCAGGGGGCGTTGCGATTGTTCGTCGAAGATCATCGCAATGGAGGATCCCAATTTGGGCGTAACCAATTTGCTGAATGTCGCGAGTTCGTCTGTCTGGTCAAACGCGGCAATTCGTTCATTGCCTTGTGCTTGCGCAAGCAGCGCAAAACCCAACAATAGAACTGCAATCAATGTATTTCGCATGTGATCCCCTGTGAACGACGTCCAAACGGGGTGCAGGATAACCCAGAAAAACCAGAATAATCAACGATTATTGTGAAATTCCTAATGGGTGCCTCTAATATTTCAAAGTTCCAAGCAAGACAAGGCGCGAACGAAAAATTGCGACGCGGCATATGCCGAATATGTAAGGAGTGATTTTTCGTGAGCAACGCCGTATTGCGACGAAGTTTGGAATATTAGAGGTGCCCTATTCTTCTTCCTGCTGCTGTAACGCCCACATCTGCGCGTACACGCCTTGTTGCACCAGCAATTCGCGGTGCGTACCGCGCTCGATGATACGGCCTTTGTCCATCACCAGAATCTGCTGCGCATCCACCACGGTGGATAGACGGTGGGCGATGACCAGCGTGGTGCGGTTTTGCGCGATGCTGTGCAATTCATCCTGGATGGCCTTTTCCGACTTTGAATCCAGCGCCGAGGTCGCCTCGTCAAAAATGAGGATCGCGGGGTTCTTGAGAATGGCGCGCGCGATCGCGACACGCTGCTTCTCGCCGCCGGACAGTTTCAATCCGCGCTCGCCCACCATGGATTGGTAGCCCTGCGGCAGGGATTCGATGAAGTGGTGGATATGTGCCGACTGCGCCGCCGCGATGATCTCTTCGCGGGTCGCATCTGGGCGACCATAAGCGATGTTGTAGTAGATCGTATCGTTGAACAGCACGGTGTCCTGCGGCACGATGCCGATGGCCGCACGCAAACTGCTTTGCGACACACTGCGAATATCTTGGCCGTCGATTGAAATAGTGCCTTCGTTTACATCGTAGAAACGGAACAGCAGTCGCGACAAGGTCGATTTGCCCGCCCCGCTCGCACCCACCACCGCCACGGTGTGTCCGCTGGGAATCTCGAAACTCACATCGTGCAAGATCTCGCGCGTGCCATCGTAGGAAAAGTTCACACCCCCGAAACGCACGGCAGCTTGATCCAAGCGCAGCGGCAACGCGTTTGGGGCATCCTGAATCTCGCGGTTCACGTTCAACAGGCCGAACATCTTTTCCATATCGGCCAGCGCATTTTTGATCTCGCGATAGACAAAACCCAAAAAATGCAGCGGCATGTAAAGTTGCAACATGAACACGTTAACCAGCACCAGATCGCCGATGGTCATGTTGCCTTTCACCACCTCATCCGCCGCCAGCAACATGAGCAACGTCACGCCGATGGCGATGATGATGCTCTGCCCCGCGTTGAGCGTCGCCAGCGAAGTCTGGTTGCGCACCGCCGACACTTCCCAGCGCTGCATCTGATCGTCATAACGCTGCACTTCGTAGCGCTCGTTGCCGAAATATTTCACCGTTTCGTAATTGATCAGACTGTCGATGGCGCGCGTGTTGGCCTTGGAATCCATGTCGTTCATGGTGCGCCGGAACACCATGCGCCACTCGGTGATAATCAGCGTAAACGCGATATACAGAACCAGCGTGGCAAAGGTAATGATGCCGAACCACGGGTTGTATTTGATGAACAGGATGGCGGCCACCAAGCCGATCTCCAGCAGCGTCGGCAAGATGTTGAACAGCAGAAAGGTCAGCAGAAAACTGATGCCGCGCGTGCCGCGCTCGATGTCGCGCGAGACACCGCCGGTCTGCCGTTCCAAATGGAACCGCAAACTCAGATTGTGCAAATGTTCGAACACTTGCAGTGCCACGCGGCGGATTGCGCGCTGCGTCACTTTGGCGAATAAGGCATCGCGTAATTCGCCGAACAATGTGCTGAGCAGACGCAGCAGACCGTAAGCCAATATCAGGAAAACCGGGATAGCCAACAGCGCCTGCGCCCGGCCCATATCATCCACGATCTCCTTGAAAATCAGGGGCACGGTCACGTTGGCGAGTTTTGCCAACACCAGCAACACAATCACCGCGATCACGCGGCCTTTGAATTCGAGCAGGTACGGCAAAAGGCTGCGGATGACTTGAAAATCGCTGCGCGAAGCGGGGGGAAGTGCCGAAGAGTGTGGAGCGGAGTGAGGATTCACGAGGGCGTTCTGGAAAACAAAGGCGCCAATTATAAGCGCCAGGCATCTCTAAAGGGCACTTCTAAAATACGCCTATCGTCGCTCCCGCGAAGGCGGGAGCCCAGTCAAATCAACAAACTAGATTCCCGCCTACGCGGGAATGACGAATTTATAGTAGTGCCCTAAAAAAACTGTCCTGAATATTTCATGTCGGGTTTCAATCCGACTTACGTAAAGTGCTGGTTTATTTCCATACCGTTTTTTGTAGGTCGGGATTCACCCAAGGGTACAAGAACCCCTGCGGGGTATCCCGACAAGTCATTCAAATTCGACAAAGACCGTCGGGATAAATCCCGACCTACAAAAAACAAACGCATAAATCAGCGTCCGCCAAAGTTCAAATTACTTGTTTGGGTGCAAAAAGTTCATCGGTGAAAAGTGTCAGTAATTGCCGTATTTGCCCGCAACCACCCGGTCACGCCCGTCGCGTTTAGCCTGATACAGCGCCGCATCGGCAGAAAGCAAAAGTGTTTCCAGCGAGAGCCGATCCTCCGGCATCACCGAGACCACACCGCAACTGACCGACACGTGTTTACTTTCCGTCGCGTAATGCGGGATCTTCAGGTCGGCGATCATCTGGCGTACACGTTCGGCCATCCACATCGCGCCGTCCTCATCGGTCTCGCCCAGCACCAGCATGAATTCTTCGCCGCCGTAGCGTGCCGCCAGATCACTGGCGCGCGGCGCGGCGCGGGCGATTTGCAATGCCACCAGTTTCAAACAATCGTCACCGGAGTGATGCCCATATTTGTCGTTGAACAACTTGAAATAATCGATATCCAGCATGACCAGTGACAACGCTTTTTTCTTGCGAATACACCGGCGCCATTCACGCGACAGAAAATCGTCCAGTGCACGGCGATTGGCGATCCCCGTCAACGCATCGGTGGTGGAAAGCCGCAACAACTCCGCGTTCGCCGAATCCAGCTTGCGCGTCAGATCGACCAGTTTGCGCTGCATCTCGACCAGCCGCTGCATGGCGCGGACCTTGGCATGGAACACCGTCTCGCTGACCGGCTTCACCAGATAATCGTCCCCGCCGGCGGCGATGCCCTGCGCCAGATCCTCGTCTTTATTCAACGCCGTGAGAAAGATGATCGCCGTCCATTCTTCCGCCAACTCCATACCGCGCATCCTGCGCGCCACTTCGAAACCGTCGATATCGGGTAATTTTGCATCCAGCAGCACGATGTCCGGACGTTCCCGTTTGAACAATTCCAAGGCCTCAGTCCCGGTCTCGGCCAGCAGAGGTTCCATCACATCCATGCTGGCCAGATAATTCCCCAGCACTTTCAATGTCACCTTGCTGTCTTCCACCACCAGAATCTTGATCGATTTATTTTTTGTTTTCATGGGTGTCATTTCCTGAAATTTAGTGTGCTTGCCCTGTTCATACCGAATCCCAACGTGCTACCAAGCGTTCAAAATCTGCCAGCCCTACCGGCTTG
Organism: uncultured Sideroxydans sp.; assembly: GCA_964604485.1. Taxonomy (GTDB): domain Bacteria; phylum Pseudomonadota; class Gammaproteobacteria; order Burkholderiales; family Gallionellaceae; genus Sideroxyarcus. The sequence continues at coordinate 2,795 of CAZRZH010000060.1, read as the reverse complement.
CTGAACAGATAGCCCTGGAAGGTCGAGCATCCCAGATGAGTGAGTGAAGGTAATTGGTCTTCCGTCTCCACACCTTCCGCGATCACATCAAAACCGAAGTTGCGGGCCAAATCGGAGATGGTCTGCACCATCACCGCATCACCGGGATCGGTGAGGATGTCGCGCACAAAAGAACGGTCGATCTTGAGCTGGTTGATAGGCAGGCGCTTGATGTATTGCAGCGACGAATGTCCGGTACCGAAATCATCCATCGAAAAGCGCACACCGATCGCGCGCAATTCGACCATCCTTCTGGTCGCCTCATTGATATCTTCCAGCACGAGATTTTCCGTCAGCTCCAATTCCAGCCGGCGCGGATTCGCCCCCGTTGCAGCCAGCACCGCCTTGACTTGATCGACAAAATCTTCCTGATGGAACTGCACCGGGCTGACGTTCACCGCCAAGTGCAAAAGGCCCAATACCGGATGTTTCTCCCAAATCTTGAGCTGCTTGCACGCTGTTTCCAACACCCAATGGCCAATCGGCAGAATCAAGCGGCTCTGTTCGGCAACCGGAATAAACAACACGGGCGATACCGCGCCCAACTCGGCGCTGTTCCAGCGCAGCAACACTTCGGCACCGAGCAAATCCCGCGCGCTGTTGGTTTGCAACTGATAATGCAGCTCCAGTTCCCCGTTCGACAAAGCAAGGCGCAGGGCGTTTTCCATGATGGTGCGCGACTCCAACACCGCCTGCATCGTCGGCTCGAAGAAACGCACCATGTTGCGTCCGCTGGCTTTGGCCTGATACATCGCCAGATCGGCCTGCTTCAACAATTCATCTATTTGAACTTCATCGCCGCTGAACAGCACCACACCAATACTGGACGAACTCTGGTAAACCATATTCTCCAGATAGTAGGGTTGCGCCAGTACTTCCCTGATTTTTTCCGCGATGTGTCCGGCCTGTACGGCTGATTCTTGGCTGTGTGGGCTGAGGCCTTCCAACAGCACTACAAACTCGTCCCCGCCGAAACGTGCGACGCTGTCGATATCGCGCAGGCAGGCACTCAAGCGGCGTGCAACTTCAACCAGCAACTTGTCGCCAAATTCATGGCCTTTGGTATCGTTCAGCACCTTGAAATGATCGATGTCGAGGAACATCAACGCGCCCTGGTTCTTGTTGCGCGCACTTTGCCCCATGGCCAGGCGCAAGCGATCCAGCAACATCCTGCGATTCGGCATGTGCGTGAGCGGGTCAAAAAAAGCCAAATTTTTGATCTCTTCTTCCGCTTTCTTGCGTTCGGTAATATCGACAAAAACTGCTACATAGTGTGTCACCTCACCCAGATGGTGTACTGCGGTGATGGTCAGCCATTTGGGGTAGATCGCGCCATCCTTGCGCCTGTCCCACACTTCGCCCGACCAACGCCCCGAGGTATTGATGGCATCCCACATTTGCCTGTAGAACTCCGCGTTGTGCAAACCGGAACTGAGGATCCTCGGGTTTTTGCCCAGGACTTCCGTTTCCGAGAAACCCGTGATGGTTTCGAATGCCCGATTGACCCGGATGATGTTGGCGAACTTGTCGGTGACGATGATCGCTTCCTGGGTATTGAAGGCCACCGCCGCGATACGCAAACTTTCCTCGCGTGCCTTGCGCTCGCTGATATCGCGAATGAATCCAAAGAATTGGCCCGTGTCCTGCCAATAGTGGGCGGAAATCTCCACGTCAAACAAACTGCCGTCTTTGCGGCGGTGGATCGTCTCAAACCGTTCCGAGCCACGGGCGATGATGGCGTCCATGTGCGCGCGTACGGAGGCCAAGGTCACTTCCTTGGCCTCCAAATCAGGGATGCACATGTTTAACAATTCTTCGCGTCGGTAGCCGGACATGCGGACATATGCCTCGTTCACTTCGCGCAAATAACCTTCACCATCCAGCAGCCAATATCCGTCCACCATCGTTTCCAGAACGCGTTTCTGGTCGTGCGTGGCTTTTTCGCGCAGTTGAATATTCTCAGCCACGCTACGCGCCATCAGGTTAAAGCTCTTGCCCAATTCGGCCAGTTCATCATTGCCCTGCAAATTCGAGCGGACTGAATAATCGCCTGCCGCAATGCGTTCCGTAGCTTCGTTCAGCGCGTTGACCCGCCGACACACCAATCGGTGTAGCAACAATGCGATAAACGCCGCCGCCAGCAGCGTGATCGCCGCGTAGCCCAAGGAGTTTTCCAGCGTTTCCTTGTGTACCCCGCGCAACAAGGGGGTTGAATCGGCCTCGACGTACAACACGCCCATATTCTTTTGCAAGCCGCCGCGCTGATACGCCACCACCAAGGGGTAATAACCTTGCAATAGCGAATCCTTTTTTTGACTGTAAGCCAATTCGCTCACGCCGCTCTGCGCCACCCGCAACGCCGTCACCTCGGAATACCGGGAATGTTTGGCCGCCGCTTCGCCTTTCCAACTGTAACGATTCGCCAGCATCACCCGGTGACGGTCATCCGCCAATATCAAGGCACTCATCTCGGGGCGCATCGCGGCAAGCGACAAACTTAGCAGCGCCTCCCCCTCGTCGCCTTCGGTCAAACGGTTGTACAAGCTGCTTTGCAATTGCGCCATTGCCAGACCGATCTCGCGTTTTTGCATTTGCTCGATGCGTTGTTTGTTCTCGTACGTTTCGTGCAAATAGATGAGTACCGAACTGAAGATCGCGACGATCACCAGGATCAACGGTATCAGTAATGAGAGTCGCGATTTCATAGGAGGCGGATCAGTCAACAATGCAGGATTTCAAGCCCGGATCCAATCCGG
>CAZRZH010000059.1:12626-15253 GCA_964604485.1 uncultured Sideroxydans sp. | reverse complement strand
CTCATCTATTAACTTGAGCGAGCCAGATTCAACGCCAGCAACCGCCGCAATATCTCTTCATCGGGCATGTCAGGGGAGTAGTCGTACCAACCGTAGGCTTGGGCGACGGCGGCATCTAGGGTCTTGTGGGCGTTGTCTAGCCAAGCGGGGCGCTGGTTGTAGAGGTTGGTGAGGGTGCGTTTTTTCAGGTCGGCTTCGTGTCCGGCTTTGGCGACGGGGCGGAGTGGGTAGCCTGCCTTTTCTTCTTCAGCAGTGCGCACCCAATCTGTCCACTCGGGCGGATTGAGCCAGTTGTTGCGAAGTTCGTTAAGCGGACGAGTTGCTTGCGCAACACTTGAGACTGTCGCCATCCAGATCAAAAGCTTCCTACTCACTCCTCTGCTAGATGGCAAAGGAGTGACGAAGTCACATTCATGATCTATAGGAACAGCTGGAGATAAAGGCGTGAGCCCTTCTGGAAAAGGAAAAGTCTCAAAGCACGATTTTGCGTTGTAGGTTGGATCATTCCCTACGCCGTGCATTGAGGCATTCGCCAGCGCCCACACTTCATGGATGCGCGAAGACAGGATGCCGAATGTCGCATCGTCTTCGCGCGCGATGGCGTAGAGGCGGCTGTCGGACAACACGCTCACATCCAGCCAAACGAACATACGATGTTTCGCCACGCGCGGTGTGGCGATGTAGCGTTTGAGGGGTGCGAGTGCGGCACGCATGTCTGCTCCGCTTCTCCCGTGCAACCACCATTTCGCTTTTCGTCCCGCATCATTCTGTGCGTCACGTTGCGGTTTCACCTCGCGCACCACCTGCGCGAAAGGTGTCTCGTAAAGCGCGGCCTCTTGCTCGGCGCGGTCTGCGCCGAAGTCGATGATCCACGTATCGGAGGGGCGGCCTGTGAGGTCTTGTCCGTTCGCCCACGGGCGCAGCACGTCGCTATTCGGCCTGCCATTCGGGTTGGGCAGCTTGAGCCATTGCCGCGCAAGCTCCCCTTCAATATCGAACGAACCGACTTTGACCGGGCCTTGAAAAGCCACGCCTGCGTTCTCTTCAAGCGGCTTGGCTTGTGTGAGGTTCAACCCTTCGCCTGCGCTGAGATCGGCGTGGATGGTGGTGACGGGTGCTCCGTTGAGAGTGATTCCCCCTCCCTCCACCCTCCCCCGTTGGGAGAGGGAACTAAAGCAGACCAGCGATACGCGCACGGCTGCGCCTTCGTTGATCCACTCCTCGTCGCTCCACGCATTAAAGATGAGCGTGGATTCACAGATACGCGCCAACACTTTTTGATTCGAACCTTTGCGGATGGATTGTGTAGCGACCAATCCAGCACGTTGACATTTTCCCGCTTCGATATGCGCACGCGCTTTCTCGAACCAGTACGTCACCAAGTCTGCGCCGCCGGGCACTCTTTCGGCGTAAGGGCTTCGGTGTAGTCGTCGCCCAACTCTGCGCGCATCTTTTTGTCACCAAGGAATGGCGGATTGCCGATGATGGCATCGACCGTCGGCCACTCTGCTTCGGTTGCAAGCCCCTCTCCCACCGGGGGAGGGGTTGGGGTGGGGGAACACTCTTTGTTATCCCGCATACCCCCTCCCTCAATCCCTCCCCCGGTGGGAGAGGGAAGCAAGAGCACCGCATCCCGATTCTCGATGTGGTCGAGCGCTTGCAGGATGGGGCTGGTGCGGATGGGGTAGCCGTTCTTGAGCATCCACTGTATCTCGCCGATCCACACGGTGACGCGGGCGAGTTCGGCGGCGTAGGGGTTGAGTTCGATGCCGAGCACGTTGGCGGGTGAACATTCGATGGTGATCTGGCGTTGCAAGCCCAATGCTTCGGCATCGAGGTTGGCCTTGTGTTCGAGGTCTTTCAACGCGCGCAGGGCGAGGTAAAGGAAGTTACCGCTGCCACAGGCGGGGTCGAGCACTTTGAAGTTCTTGAGGCGTTCGAGATAGGTGGTGAACACGGCTTGCGCATCACGCTCGGCTTTGTCGCCACTCTTTTTGCGCTTGGCGATCTTGGCGGCGATGTCGGCGCGCGCGGCTTCCCATTCGCGGGTCAGCGGCTCAACGATGACGGGGTTGATGATGCGCAGGATGGATTGCTGGTCGGTGTAGTGCGCGCCCAACTGTGAACGTTTCTTGGGGTCGAGTCCGCGTTCGAACAGGGTGCCGAAGATGGAGGGTTCGATGCCGCTCCAATCGAGCTTGGGGGCTTCGTGCAGTATCTTGATCTCGGCGGTTTCCAGCGGCAGCACTTCGATTTTCTCGAACAGGCCACCGTTGAACCAGTGGATGTCTTCCAGTGCGAAGTCGCCACCTTTTCGCATGGCTTTGAAGAGTTCTTCGAAGCGGCTGGAAAGTTTGGCAGGGTCGGTCTGCGATTTATCCAGCAGGCGTTCGAACAGTTTGCCCGGCAGCAATTCGGCATCTTCTGCGAACAGGCAGAACAGACATTGGTTGAGGAAGTGCGCGACGACTTGCGGTTCGTGACCGCGCTGGTTCAGCGATTGCGCAAGCGCGGCAAACTTACCCGCCGCCTCCTCGGTTATCTGGATGAGGGTGCGTTGCGGGATGAATTTGTTGGGGTCGGTGAATAGCCAGCGCAGCTTGTTGAGGTTGTCCGGTGAGGCGATG
>CAZRZH010000059.1:0-12616 GCA_964604485.1 uncultured Sideroxydans sp. | reverse complement strand
AGTGGGTATGTATCTGGATGATGTTGGTGTCGCACACGACCAGCAGCGGCGGGTTGTCCAGCGCCAGTGCGTAGGTCATCAACTGCTTGAGTGCTTCGCCGAGGTTGCGTCGCGTGGCTTTGTATTCAAACGCGAAGTGACTCTGCTTCCATACATCTGCCCAGCCTTGGCCTGCTCCGGTGCGCGTGGCACCGCGTTCGAAGCAATAGGTTTCGTGGCTGGATGGGGAAGGAGTCGGAACGCCGACGAGGGCGCACAGGTCGATGAAGTGCAGCTGATAACTGGCGCGCTCTTTGAGCGGATTGTCTTTCCACTTTTCGATGAATTCGCGCGGGGTCATCATCACTCCTCAACAGCCCTGAAGGGCTACAACTCAGACATCCAATTCGTCATTCCGGCGCAGGCCGGAATGACGGCTTCTTACTCATACCCCAGCGATTTCAACATGTGCGCGCTGTCCGCCCAGCCGCTGCGAACTTTAACGAACACTTCGAGAAAGACTTTGCCGTCGAACAGTTTTTCCATATCGAGGCGCGCCTGGGTGGCGATCTCTTTGAGTTTCTCGCCTTTGGCACCGATGAGCATGGCTTTGTGCGCGTCTTTGTCCACCAGTATCGCGGCGTGAATGCGGCGCAGTTTACCTTCGAGCTTAAATTGTTCGATGATCACGCTGACCGAATACGGCAACTCCTCGCCGGTAAAGCGGAAGATTTTTTCGCGCAACAATTCGGCGGCAAGAAAGCGTTCGTTGCGGTCGGTGATTTCGTCTTCGGCATACAGATGCTCGCCCTCCGGAATGAACGGGCGGATGGCGTCGAGCAGGGTATCGAGGTGTTTGCCCTGGCGCGCGCTGATCGGAACAATGGCGGCGAAATGGCGCAGCGCGGCGATCTGCTGGATGAACGGCAGCAGCTCGTTTTTGTCCTGCATCAGGTCGGCTTTGTTGATCACCAGGATCACCGGGCGATCCAGCGGCAACAGCTTCAATACCTGTTCATCGCGTTCGTCGAAGTGGCGCGCTTCCAGCACAAACAACACCACGCTCACATCGCGCAAACTGTTGGTCACCACTTTGTTCATGCCGCGATTCAGCGCGTTGGTGTGCTGCGTCTGAAAACCCGGCGTATCCACGAACACGAATTGCGTTTCGGCCTCGGTGAGAATGCCGGTGATGCGGTGCCGCGTGGTTTGTGCTTTGCGCGATGTGATGCTGATCTTCTGCCCGATCAGGTGGTTGAGCAAAGTCGATTTGCCCACATTGGGACGTCCGACGATGGCGATAAAGCCGCTGTGAAATAGTTTGGATTCGGTCATGGGGTTTCTTTGATTCGTTGAAATGCAAGATTGGCGGCGATTTGTTCGGCGATGCGCCGGCTTGATCCTTCGCCCTGTGTTTTTAGCCCGAGTTTTGCGATCTCGCAACACACCACAAATGTCTGTGCATGGGCATCCCCTTTGATCTCGACTACAGAATAATTAGGAAGCGCCAGTTTGCGGCCTTGCAGGCATTCTTGCAGCAGCGTTTTGGCGTCTTTGCCCAGCGTTTGCAGGTCGGCCCGGGCAATAAACGGCACATACAATCCCAGCACTACTTTCTCTGCTGCCGCAAAGTCCGCATCCAGCAACACCGCGCCGAATAAGGCTTCCAGCGTATCGGCCAATATTGATGGACGGCTAAATCCGCCGCTTTTGAGCTCGCCTTCACCCAGCTGCAGTTTTTCTCCCAGATCCAACTGTCGTGCCAGTGTGGCGAGCGTCTGTTGGTTGACCAGATTGGAACGTAAGCGGGAAAGCTCGCCTTCGTCCAGATCGGGGAAATGCCGGTACAGATATTTTGCGATGCAACAATTCAGCACACTGTCGCCCAGAAATTCCAGGCGTTCGTTATGTGCCGCGCTGTAACTACGGTGCGTCAGGGCGCGTTGCAACAATTGCTGCTGCAAAAACGTGTAACCGAGTTGCTTGCACAATGCCGCGTGCTTCATCGAAGCCGATTTAATCGCTGCTCGGATTGAAGTCGATGACCAGACTGATATTGCCGGCGACCGGGATTTTCACCGTATAGATGGCGCTCAGGCTGAGCATCGTGCCGTTCTTGATGATATCGATGTCTTCCGCCGAAATGTCGGTGATGTAATCGATACTGGCGCGTTTGCTGAAGGACTCTTTGATTTCCTTGACTGTACCGGTTTGCATGGCCGGATCAGCAGCGATGGTCTTGAAGATTGTTTCGATCTGCGCCTTGTGCATATACGGCGGGATCAGTTTCATGCCCAGGATGGTAACGAATATACCCAATGACGCCAGCACGATGAATCCAAGCATACTCAGACCGCGTTGCTGAAAATGTGTTGATCCCATGTTCACCCCTTTCAATGTCAATCGATCGACAGACCGACCCTGTCCAATTCACCAAAATTCATCCAGATGAAGAAGGCTTTACCCACGATCAATTCGTCCGGCACGAAGCCCCAATAACGGCTGTCACGGCTGTTGTCACGGTTATCGCCCATCATGAAATAATGGCCGGCCGGCACGCTACAGGACATTTCCTGCGCACTATAGCTGCACTGTTCGAACGAAGGAAATTCCTCCACATTGCCGAGATGGATAGGTGCCGCATCCGGATTCAGCAGTATCGGATGTCCGTGGCCGCCCAGAGCTTCCTGGTACCGCTCGGTATGCAGAAAATTTAACCCGCTTTCGACATAGTTGTAATCGCCGTCCCGTGTTTGTGTTTGCAGCACGCCGTTCACCCAGAGTTGTTTATCGCGATATACGAGACTATCGCCAGGCAAGCCAACCACACGTTTGATGTAGTCGATTGACGGGTCGTTCGGATAATGGAACACCATCACGTCACCACGCTGAGGATCATTCACCGCGAGGATTTTTTTGTTGACGATGGGCAGGCGCAGACCGTATGTGTAGCGGTTGACCAGAATGAAATCGCCCACATGCAAGGTTGGAATCATCGAACCGGAAGGTATTTTGAACGGTTCAACGAGAAAAGAGCGCAGCAGGAAAACGGCCAGAATGACCGGAAAGAAGCTCTTCGAATATTCCACCCACCACGGCTCTTTGGACTCGCCCGGGCGATTTTTCCGCAGCAAATATTTGTCCAGCAGCCAAATTGCTCCGGTCAACACCAAAAGCGCAAACATGATCAAAGCAAAAGTCATTTGTTTATAAACATTCCGATTATTTATCGTCCACACGCAAGATAGCCAAGAACGCCTCCTGCGGAATTTCCACACTGCCCACCTGCTTCATGCGCTTCTTGCCGGCTTTCTGTTTCTCCAGCAATTTGCGCTTGCGCGAGATGTCGCCGCCGTAACATTTCGCCAGCACATTTTTGCGCAACGCTTTGACGTTCTCGCGCGAGATGATGTTGGCGCCGATGGCGGCCTGGATCGCCACGTCGAACATTTGGCGCGGGATCAGTTCGCGCATCTTGGCCGCCACTTCGCGCCCGCGATGCTGGCTGTTGGCACGGTGCACGATGATGGACAACGCATCCACTTTTTCGCTGTTGATGAGGATGTCCACCTTGACCACGTCGGCGGAACGGTATTCCTTGAACTCGTAATCCATCGAGGCATAACCGCGCGACACCGATTTCAGCTTGTCGAAAAAATCCATCACGATCTCGCCCATGGGCATCTCATATTTCAGCAACACTTGCTTGCCGTGATAACTGATGTCTTTCTGCACCCCGCGTTTTTGCGTGCACAGCGTGATCACCGAGCCCACATATTCCTGCGGCATATACAGGTTCACATCGACGATGGGTTCGCGGATGTCTTCGATCTTGGACACGTCGGGCATCTTGGACGGGTTATCCACCATCAATAGTGTGCCGTCGCGCAGAACCACTTCATAGATCACCGTGGGCGCGGTGGTAATCAAGTCCATATCGAACTCGCGCTCCAGGCGTTCCTGCACGATCTCCATGTGCAACAGTCCGAGGAAACCGCAGCGGAAGCCGAAGCCCAAGGCCTGCGAGACTTCCGGCTCGTACAAGAGCGAGGCATCGTTCAGCTTGAGTTTCTCCAACGAGTCGCGCAGCGCTTCATACTGGTTGGATTCCACCGGAAACAATCCGGCAAAAACTTGCGGCTGCACTTCCTTGAAGCCGGGCAACGCGCTGCTTGCCGGGCGCGCCAATGAAGTGATGGTGTCGCCGACTTTGGCATCCTTCAATTCTTTGATACCGGCAATCACAAAGCCCACTTGCCCCGCTGACAACGTTTCACGCGGTTGTGATTTAGGTGTGAACACGCCGAGATTTTCGGTAAGGTGTTGCGCGCCGGTCGCCATGAACAATATCTTGTCTTTGGGTTTGAGTGTGCCGTTGACGATGCGCACCAGCATCACCACACCGACATAGTTATCAAACCAGGAATCAATGATGAGTCCCTGCAAGGGCGCTTGGGTGTCGCCCTTGGGAGGCGGCACTTTGGTAATCATCGCCTCGATCACATCTTCCACCCCCAAGCCCGTCTTGGCCGAGCAATGCACCGCATCCTGCGCATCGATACCGATCACGTCTTCGATTTCGGCGATGGCGTTGGCCGGGTCGGCGGAGGGCAGGTCGATCTTGTTCAACACCGGCACGACTTCGACACCCAAATCCAACGCGGTGTAGCAGTTGGCCACGGTCTGCGCTTCGACACCTTGCGAGGCATCCACCACCAGCAAGGCACCTTCGCAGGCAGAAAGTGAGCGCGAAACTTCATACGAAAAGTCCACATGTCCCGGTGTGTCGATGAGATTTAGGTTGTAGATCTGCCCGTCGCGCGCCTTGTAGGACAACGCGGCAGTCTGCGCCTTGATGGTGATACCGCGTTCGCGCTCGATGTCCATCGAGTCAAGTACCTGCTCTTCCATCTCGCGGTCGGATAAGCCGCCGCACAAATGGATGATGCGGTCCGCCAGCGTGGATTTGCCGTGGTCGATGTGGGCGATGATGGAGAAATTACGGATATGCTGCATGAGGCTCTTATATAAAATCCCGCCCCCTCACCGACCTTCACCAGCTTGGAAAGGTGCGATTAAACTCCCCCGAAAAAGGAGAGCATCGTTGCGAGGGTGCGGCGGTTGCGTAAGGCGCGGATTCTAGCCGATTTTCAGGGAATACGTGGACAGTCCTTGAGCAGATTATTTCTCATCCAGACGTATCGGCACATAGACGGTGCCTTCGTTGCGCCTGACCAACAAAGCGATATTGCGCCCTTGCGGGACTTTCTTCAGGACCTCGTTGAATTGCTCGACCGTGTGTATCTCGATGTTGCCGATGGCCAATATCACGTCGCCGCGTTGCAATTCGCTACGGGCAGCGGCGCCTTTGACCTCTTCAACCAATAAGCCGCCCTCCACTTGCAGTTCGGACTTCTGCTGGTCGTTGAGTTCACTGACCGCCAAGCCCAGACGACTCACGCTTTGCGACAACTCTTCACTTTCTTTGCCAGCTTGTGCCCTTTGTTTTTCAGTAGTCTCCTGTATCTCGCCGACCACCAGAGAAACATCCAGTGTGTTGCCTTTGCGCCATAACTGTACTGCCACTTTGTTCCCTGGCTTGGTCGCGGCTACGATGCGCGGCAGATCCACCGAACTGACGATTGGTTTGCCGTCGAATTTGAGAATCACGTCGCTGGCTTTTACGCCCGCCTTGTCCGCCGGCCCGGCCTTTTCGACACTGGAAATCAGTGCGCCCGCCGCTTTGGCCAATCCAAAAGAATCCGCCAACTCGCGCGTGACCTCTTGTATGGAAACACCAATGCGTCCGCGCGTCACTTTTCCGCTGCTGCGCAATTGATCCACCACGTCCATCGCCACATCGATCGGTATGGAGAACGACAGCCCCATATAACCGCCAGAACGGCTGTATATCTGCGAGTTGATACCAATCACTTCACCCTTCATATTAAAAAGCGGCCCACCGGAATTGCCGGGGTTGATCGCCACATCGGTCTGAATGAAAGGCACGAAATTCTCCTGCGGCAGAGAGCGTCCCTTGGCACTGACAATCCCCGCTGTCACGCTGCTATCGAAGCCGAAGGGCGAACCAATCGCCAGTACCCATTCACCTACTTTGATCAATTCCGGTTTGCCCAGTGTGACCTTGGGCAATCCTGTCGCGTCGATCTTGAGCAATGCCACGTCGGTGCGTTTGTCGGCTCCAATGACCTTGGCCTTGAATTCGCGTTTATCGGTCAGGCGCACTGTGATCTTGTCCGCGCGATCCACCACGTGTGCGTTGGTCAGAATGTAACCGTCCGCGCTGATAATGAAGCCTGAGCCGAGTGATTGAGATTCCTGTTCGCGGGGCACTTGCGGCGCGAAGCGGCGAAAGAATTCATAAAATGGATCGTTCTCGGGCAGATTGGGAATGCCCTGGAAAGCCTGCGGTGCGCGAATGATTTGTGTGGTACTCACGTTCACCACTGCCGCACCTTGTTTCTCCACCAAGTCGGTGAAGTCAGGCAACTCTTTGGCAAACAGGGGCGGGGCGAATACAACCAAAATCACCAGCACGATAAATCGTTTAAACATTTTCTTCCTCGGCAAATTGTTAATTCAGGAATTGACACGCGATGAAACGATGGATTGCACAACGGCCTGCGGTCGGTCGTTCATAGACGCGAATTTACCCCAGGCAAAACCGGTCACCAACCCCAACAACGATCCCAGTAGCGCAAACACATCGCGTTGTTCCGAGCCGACTGCCAGAGATGCGCCAAACAGTCCGCAACTCAACATGAGCAAGAGTGGCAACAGATACATGCGCCAAGAACTGCGCAACAAAATTCCGTCCGGGAGCGATACGTTCACCTCATCACCCACTACCGCCCCAACCTGATTGCGTACCTGAAACTTGCGCGGCTGACTACTACAAAACATCTTGGTCAGCGTGTTGCTGCCACACCCGTTCTTGCTATCACAGTGACTGCAACCTCCGCCCCCCACCGGGCTGATCTCCGCCTCATCGCCTGTGACAGTCAAAATAATGGCGCGCATTTCAAGCATCTCAACCTCCGGCGAAACGAACCGAGTCTGCCACTTGGATGACCGTACGCGGTGGCACTTCTCCCACGACCGTCACCAGATTTTCACCCACCAATCGGCTGTACATATGTACCGCACCCTGACTCGACAATCCGGGAACCTCTTTTACCTGGCTGATTTTTTCGATGAAGATCGAAATGCCGGCCAACCCGTCGGAATAGACGATATGTACCAGTGGAATTTTTTTGCTGGAGATCGTGCGTCGCATCTCGAACAACTTCTTGAAACCTGATGGAACCGCGTCGACTTGCCAACCGCTTGGAACACTTTCGACGTTTTCTGTTTGAAGCGCGGTCAACTCTCTCTTTTTTGCTTGCATGATCGGTTCGACTTCTTCAGGACGAATCCACTTTCGATTGATTTTTCCACCAATTTCCAACTGGGAGAATGCGTATTGCTCGATCAACCTGCCTTGCTCATCCAACACGAGCGCTTTGAGCAATAGTCCCGATTCGCTATGCGCCCACATCTTGCGCGTATATCGCAGATTGTCTTTCGGTTTGAAAAAGACCGTGTGTGCATGGAATTCTGCCACCCTGTCCTCTTCGCCTTGGCTAATCTCGTAATTTTCTTTCAATGTCTGTATCTGCTCGGGAAGCAAAGCCGGGAAAGCATGTTGTGCCCGGCGCTTCTCGACTCTTACCTTTTTTTCACCCAGGTAAAGCCAAACTTTTTCGTTGTTACGAATGACTTCGCGCCTGAGACCATCCAATCCTTCCAACCGTTCATGCTCCCCGTCTTTGTCTGTGATATGCGTAATGCGGGACATTTCGACGCGCCCACCGGACTGGTAGACAAACACCCCGCAATAGTCGGTCTGGTGAGCGGCAAACGCCATCGTGCGCAACCACTCGGCATCGGACAGCAATGGATCAGCGATCACCGAAGAAGCGCATGACAAAAGCAGGCAGGACACCCCAAGTTGTAGCCGGACTGTTCGCACTATCGGGCCGCCACAGTGTGGATATAAGAAACCGCTCCTTGCACGTCCGCGCTGGGGGAAAACTCCTGGTGCGCCATCAGATAGTCATTCTCCTGGAAGGAGGCGGGGCGCACTGCATTACTTGGCTGAACGACTGCGATTTGCGGTATCGATTCTTCTTCGACTTGCAACGACAACCATGCAACCAATGCCAGTGCCATCACTGATGCCACCGCAGAGAGCGCATATTGTTTCACACGTTGGGGAGTATGGCTGTGAGGTGCGAGGACGGTAGGTTCGGCTTGCAAACGTTCACGGAATGAAGCACTGATGCCGCGGTGAATATGATCGGGTTGTCTTAAGGCATCTCCGATCAAATGATAGGTACTCCAATCTTGGGAAGACTCAGGGTGGCGTTTCAATTTGTCAAAAAAATGTTCAGCTTCATCCTCGAACATCTCGCCATCCATCAAAACGGAAATTTCCTGTCTCATCATCACCACCTCTTGTCTTCACTTGTTCCCAACAATGGCCGCAAATTGCTTGCCACCACCTCGCGCGCCCGAAAGATGCGCGACCTGACCGTTCCGATCGGACAGCTCATCACCGCCGCGATTTCTTCATAACTGAGTCCCTCGATCTCCCGCAGAGTCAAGGCCGTCCGCAGATCTTCAGGCAATTGCTGCAAGGATGCATTCACGACATCGACCACTTGTTTGCTCATCAATTCATTTTCGGGGGTCGACACCTCGTGCAACAACGATGCTTCTTCAAAAGACTCGGCTTCCTCCGCGTCCAAGGGTGTACTGGTGGGAGCCCTGCGCCCCTGCGCCACCAGATGGTTCTTCGCCGTATTGATTCCAATGCGGTACAACCAAGTATAAAAAGCGCTGTCGCCGCGAAAGCCGGGCAAGGCCCGATAGGCTTTGATGAATGCCTCCTGGGTGACGTCTTCCGCCTCGGCAGCATTCCGAACGAATCTGGAAATCAACCGGCCCAGCCTGCGCTGGTACTTGACCACCAACAACTCGAACGCGTGCTTGTCGCCGCGTTGTGCGCGCTCCACTAGCTGCTGGTCGACTTCCCTATCACCCATTCCGTTCCCGGTTTCCAAGTATTTTGATCCACGTTTTGTGGCTCTTAAGTATAACCGGACACTTGAGCATCGTCAGCCTAGCTCTTAACGCGCCAATTGACATTGTTGAAAACAATTAGTTCACTTTGCAGAAATAAGAACGAATTTTTAATATAGACTCATGCCCTATTCCAATTACATTCAGCATCGTGTTGCGCTTCGACACTCTTATCATTGGTAGCGGGTTGGCCGGATTGACTCTGGCGCTCAAACTCGCCGACCAACAAAAAATCGCCATCGTCACTAAAAAGTCCCTCTTGGACGGGGCAAGTTCTTGGGCTCAAGGCGGGATCGCTGCCGTACAAAGCCCGGAAGACAGCCTGGATGAACATATTCAAGACACGCTGACCGCTGGGGCCGGGTTGTGCGATCCGGTTACGACACGTTTCGTGGTCGAGCGTGGAGCCGAGTTGGTTAATTGGCTTATCAAACAGGGCGTGCCTTTTTCGAAAGAAACTAACGACAGCAACGACTACCATTTGACTCGTGAAGGCGGTCACAGCCATCGGCGCATCATCCACGCGGCGGATGCAACCGGGAAGGCAGTCCAGCAAACGTTGGCAGAAAAAATCCTGTCGCATCCCAATGTGACCTTGCTTGAAAATCATATCGCGATAGATCTGATCACCGGAAACAAGATAGGGCAGCCAGAACATCGCTGTCACGGCGCATATGTACTCGACTCCTCCACCGGCAAAGTATTGACCATCGCCTCAAACAATACTGTTCTGGCAACGGGAGGGGCGGGAAAAGTATATTTGTACACCACCAACCCCGACACTGCCACAGGCGACGGCATTGCAATGGGTTGGCGCGCGGGTTGCCGGGTGGCAAATATGGAATTCATGCAATTTCATCCTACTTGCCTCTACCATCCGCATGCCAAGTCTTTTCTCATCAGTGAGGCCGTGCGCGGCGAAGGCGGTCTGTTAAGACTTGCCGACGGCACCCGTTTCATGCCGTGGCATGATGAACGGGCCGAGTTGGCACCGCGTGATGTGGTGGCTCGGGCCATCGATTATGAGATGAAGAAACGTGGCCTTGATTGCGTCTATCTTGATATCTCACACCAGTCGGAATCGTTTCTGAAAGAGCACTTCCCTACTATCCATGCTCGCTGTTTGTCCTTGGGCATCGATATCGCCAAACAGCCTATTCCCGTTGTGCCGGCGATGCACTTCACCTGCGGCGGATTGATGACCGATTTGCGTGCCAGAACCGATGTCAAGGATTTGTACGCGATTGGTGAGAATGCCTGCACCGGTTTGCATGGTGCCAATCGCCTGGCGAGCAATTCTCTGCTCGAATGTCTTGTGTTCGCTGATGCTGCCGCCGAGGATATTCTGCAACAGCCGAAAAACGCCTTGCTGGAGTTACCTTCCTGGGATGAGAGTCGTGTCACTGACGCAGATGAGTTGGTCGTGATATCGCACAACTGGGACGAACTCAGGCGTTTCATGTGGGACTATGTCGGAATCGTGCGCACCACGAAACGATTACAACGTGCTCAACACCGGATCAGCTTACTCCACGAGGAGATCGACGAGTATTACAGCAACTTCCATGTAAGCGCCGACCTGCTTGAGTTGCGCAACTTGGTGATGACAGCCGATCTCATCGTGCAAAGTGCCTTGTCGCGGCATGAAAGCCGTGGATTGCACTACAGCAAGGATTACCCGCAGATGCTCCCGAGTGCAACACCGACAATTTTGACTCCGCCAGACTAATTTTCCCTGCGCAACCGCAACTCGACACACAAGCGGCGGTATGAATCGCAGTCCATACTGTCCGGCAACAAGACCAGGCTGTGTTTGCCGAAATCATTCGTTCTGATATTGAGAAGTATCAAAAAAGATGTGACGAAGCTACTTTTTGCAAGTGTACCTTTCAAAAGTAGTCCATCTTTCCTCGTCAGAGTGATTCCATGCTCCTTCTCCAATCTGAAAGCTATTACCGAGCCGGCAGCACCCAGTTGGGCTAGATTCAGATAAACAGACGTACCCGAAATGAGCACAAGAATCGCGCCCAATAGCCTCCCGAAAATATTTTCTTCAATTTGTGCGAGAACAAAAAGCACGACCAAACAACTTGCCAGCAGATAGCATTTCAGAATACGCGATGATCGTAAATTAAAGTAACCCGAAAAAGCGGGTGCCACAGTTAGGCAGGATAAATCAGAAAGCGATTGTGGAAATGAGGCCTATCACCACGATGATAATGATAGCCAGCAGCAAAAAACCACCATAGCTTGATGGGGGAACACCTTGCCCGAGTGCCTCACCTTGTGAAGTAGAGGGGTAAATACCGCTTTTGGAATACGAACCGGATGCGGCAAGATTGATTTCTTCGATGCTAGGCCGCGCGAAGCGCAACGTCCTTGATAATTCTTCAATATCTTCTTGGCTTGCTGTCATGGCCGCCAGTCGCATTGTGGCTTCAGTAGAATCAAATGACGCTGACAAAGTCAAAGCCGCCATTGGCGCTGTTTGATCCTCAGAAAGCCCGTCCGAAGGAATAGCGGTTTCCGAAAAGTTGGAATTAGCATCCGCTCTAAGGGAAGAACCTAAAGAATTTTTTTCCTCGCGTGGCATGACATTTCGGCACGCTCGCAAATCATTCGCCAGATCCCGCGCATTCTGATAACGCGAGTCCAAATCTTTAGCCAACGCTTTGGCCACGATGAAATTCAACATCTCCGGCACTGCAGAATTCAAACTGCTGGGGGGCGAAGCAATCGAATTCAAAGTCTGGTACATAATGGCGTTGATGTTTTCGCCTTGAAACGGTGCTTGGCCGGTCAGCATCTCGTAGAGCATCACACCGAGCGAAAAAATATCGGAGCGCTGGTCCGTCAACCTACCCATTACCTGCTCCGGGGACATATATTTCGGCGAGCCCAGCACCATCCCAGTCTGCGTCCTGACAGCGGCCGAAGCCATTCTGGCGATACCAAAGTCGGTAATCTTGACATGTCCATCGCGACCGACCATGACATTCGAGGGTTTAACATCACGATGCACGATGCCATGTTCATGCGCATAGGCCAAACCCAATGCCACCTGCGAAGTGATATCGATAACCTGATCGACGGGAAGCGTCTTGTTGTCGTTTAGGATGTCGCGTAGCTCTCGCCCATGCAAATATTCCATTGCGATATAGGCGATATCTTCGCTTCTACCCACATCAAAGATAGTGACAATATTCGGATGACTGAGACGGCCTGCGGCTTTGGCTTCCTGATAAAAACGCCCCTCGAACTCCTCACGTTCTTCCTGTGCCAGGCTCAGATTGATCGTTTTGAGCGCCACTTCACGGTCGATAAGGGGATCCTTGGCTTTGTAGACGACTCCCATCGCCCCTTGTCCAAGTTCGCTTGAGACCTCATAACGTCCGAGTTGACTGATCATATCCCTTGCCATCTAGCCTATTTAGTTGAAGTGCTTGCCTTCGAGCCGGCATTTTTCACACTGCGGAAAACCGGACCCCAGATC
>CAZRZH010000058.1:0-15410 GCA_964604485.1 uncultured Sideroxydans sp. | reverse complement strand
AGGAAATACGCGAACAGCCCGGCGATGCCACCCCACACGATGCCATTCAGTCCGCCGATCGCCAATTCCTTGAGCATCAAACGCCGCGCGTTGCCCTGGGTGATCTGACCCAATGCCAGTGAACGGATGATGATGGTGGTGGTTTGGTTCGCCGAGTTGCCCGCAATGCCGGCGACGATGGGCATGAGCGTGGCGAGCGCGACGAATTTTTCGATGGTGTTTTCGAAGCCGCCGATCACGCGTGACGCGAAAAAGGCGGTACACAGATTCAAGGCCAGCCACGCCCAACGGTTTTTTGCGGATTTCCACACCGAGGCGAAGATGTCTTCCTCCTCGCGCAAGCCCGCCTGATTGAGCAGGTCGGTATCCGATTCGGAACGGATAAAATCCAGCACCACGTTCACCGTCACGCGGCCGACCAGCTTGCCGTCTTCATCCACCACCGGTGCGGAAACCAGATCGTAACGTTCGAAGGACTGCGCCGCCTGGTCGGCTTTTTCATCCGGATGCAACTGGATGGTGTCGGCCAACATCAGGTCGACGACGATCATCTCCGGCTCGTTGACCACGATCAAATTGATCGGCAACACACCTTTGAAACGGTCGTCGCGATCCACCACGAACACTTGGTCGGTATGGTCGGGCAACACATCGAAGCGGCGCAGATACCGCGATACCACTTCCAGCGACACGTCCTCGCGCACATGCACCATGTTGAAGTCCATCAGCGCGCCGACGGAATCTTCCGGGTAGGACATCGCCGAGCGCAACTGCTCGCGTTCCTCGATGGACAGCGACTTGAAAACGTCGCGCATCACGTTCTGCGGCAGATCGGGCGCGAGGTCGGCGATCTCGTCGGTGTCAAGTTGTTCGGCCGCTTCGCGCAACTCCTCGCGGCTCATGGTGGCGATCAGCGATTCGCGTACCGCATCCGACACTTCGATCAGAATCTCGCCGTCGCGATCCGCTTTCACCAGGTTCCACACCAGCAGACGCTGTTCGATGGGCAGGGACTCCAGGATGTACGCGATGTCGGCGGGATGGAGTTCGTTCAGCTTCTCGCGCAGTTCGGCCAAGTGGCGTTTATGCAGCATCTTGTCCAGCAACTCGTGCCGTTCGTCGCGCGCAAATTCCTGGTTGTGTACCAGCGTCTCCACCAGCGCCTGTTTCTCCAGCAGGTGTTGCACCTGATGCAGATGGTCTTGGACGTTCTCGGTGTAGTGGTGCTCGGAAGTGTTTTCGGTCATCGCGCGCCTCGCAGAATTGCGCGATATTGTAAGGAAATTGCCCGCGCGATGTCAGGGAATCTCGGCATCCGGCATGCGTTCGAGGATGATGAAAGTTTTGGCCAACATGCCGCGCGCTTCGCGGTGTTTGTCGTAGTAACGCGGGTTGGGCACCATCGCCGCCAGCCGGGCCGCCTGTTCGGCGGAAAGCTGGGCGGCGGAGATGCCGAAATAATGCCGTGCCGCCGCTTCTGCGCCGAACACACCGTTGCCCCATTCGATCACATTCAGATAAATCTCGAAGATGCGCTGTTTGTCCATCACCGCTTCCAGCATCAGCGTGATGATGGCTTCTTCACCTTTGCGCCAGGGCGTGCGTTTGGTGGTGAGGAAAAGATTTTTGGCCAGTTGCTGGCTGATGGTGGAACCGCCGGAGACGATCTTGCCTTTCTTCATATTTTTTTCGTAGGCCTTCTGGATGCCTTCCCAATCGAAGCCGTCGTGGTCAACGAACTTCGCGTCCTCGGAAACGATGAGCGCGCGCTTGAGGTTTTTGGAAATCTTGGCGTAAGGCACCCACTTGTGTTTCAGCTCGGCATCGGGGTTCTTGTCCTGCATCACTTCCAGCCGGTCTTCCATGAAAGAGCTGCTCGCAGGATCAAACTTAATCCACCACACGATGTGCGCGAACAGCCACAGTTGATACAACACCAACAGCGCGAACAGCCCGAACACGATGCGCCAGAAGAGGCTGCGCGGCATCTTCATAACAGGATGTCATTCCGGCGGAGGCCGGAATCCAGTTGAAGAAATAATTTCCCGCGAAGTGGGGCTGAACTTTGTTTTTGTCCGCTTCGCGGGATGTTTGTTTTTGCTGGATTCCGGCCTCCGCCGGAATGACGAACGAATGGATTAAGCGGATTCATAACTTGCGCATCGCTTCGAGAACGGGTTTTGTATCAGGGCGCACCTTGCGCCACAGTGCGAACGAGGTCGCCGCCTGTTCTACCAACATGCCCAGGCCATCAGAAATGACGGTCGCACCTTGTGCGCGGGAGAATTTCAAGAACGGTGTCTCTTTGCCGTACATCATGTCGTAAGCGAGTGCGCCGGGTTTGAACAGGCCGTCCGGCAACGGAGGGAGTTCATCCGAAAAGCCGCTGGAGGTGGCGTTGATGACGATATCGAAACTGCGCCCCGCCAAGTCTTCGTAAGACTTGGCATACACCGTGCCTGCTCCCTCGAAATCGGCAGCGAGTGCTTGCGCTTTCTCCAGCGTGCGGTTGGCGACGATGATGCCGACGCCCGCGTTGAACAACGGCCACATTACCCCCGCCGCCGCACCGCCCGCGCCGAGGATCAGCGCGTCTTTGAGGAACAGTTTGTATTGCAGGTTCTTCTCGATGTCGGCAAGCAATCCCACGCCATCCGTATTGTCGCCCAGTATCTCGTCACCTTCGAAGATCAGCGTGTTCACCGCATTCGCATCGTTGGCGCGACCGCTACGTTGCGTCGCCAACTTGAAGGCTTCGAACTTGAACGGCACGGTGACATTGCAACCTTTGTAACCTTCGTCGCGCAGACGCGCGAGAGTCGCGGCGAAACCGTCCAGCGGCGCTTCAATGGCTTCGTAGCGGATGTCCTGATTAGTTTGTTGCGCGAACAGCGAATGGATGAGCGGCGACTTGCTGTGTGCGATGGGGTTGCCGATGACGGCGTATAAATCGGTCATGCTGGTTTGGGCGTCGAAAAAGTTCGCGGATTATAACGGATGCCTCTCCTACAACTTAACGAAGGAGAACGTAAATAAACAAGTCAGCCCAAATGTTTTTGGCCGGTGTGGTGCGCCAAATAATTCCTAGGGAGGCACTGATTTATTCGTCATCCTCGCGAAGGCGGGGATCCAGCGCCTTAATTTGACTGGATTCCCGCCTGCGCGGGAATGACGGAATCGAATAAATCAGCGTCTCCCTAGCCTTTATTCAACTCACTGGCCGGTGCTGTAATTAATACGATGGCGCCGGCCAGTGTCATGACACACACAATCGCCGCACCCGCCGGCAAATCCAGCCACACCGAGAGCAGCAGCCCAAAGCCATAACCGGAAATCCCCACGCCGAAAGCATAGACATGACGCTTTTGCCGAAAACGATGCGTCGCCAGTGCGGGCACGATGAGGCTGGCGAATACCAGATAGATACCGACCAGTTGCACCGAGGCGGTGACGGCGAGCGCGAACAGCATATAGAACGCGAAGTTTTTTTGCCGTTGCCGGACGAAGTGCCAGATCACAAGCAAAACGGCACTGAGCAACGCGGTGAGAACGAGTTGGGTGTGACTCACCCACAATATTTGACCGACCAGTAAATCTTTCAGGTGTTCGCCCGCATGTTCATCGCGGCTCATTAGCAAGATGCCGAGGCAGGCAGAGAGGACGAAGGTAAGTCCGATATAAGCTTCTTTCACTTCCTTGCCGTGTTTATCGATCCAGCCCAGCAAGGCTGCCCCGCACAACGCGCTCGCGGCGGCGATGAATTGCACGAGCAGCGGGTTATGGCTGAGTTCAAGCAGGCCGGCAAAAATCACACCCAATCCGGCGATCTGCGCCACCGCCAGATCGGCGAAGATGATGCCGCGTTGCAACACAGACATGCCGAACGGGATGTGTGTGGACAACACCAGCAAGCCGCAAATAAATGCCGGGACGAGGATGCCGAGTTCGAGGTTGTTCATTGTGTTTACCTAAAATATTGCGTACATGGAGCGGTGGATTTCCACATTCCAACCCTTCCGCCCTGTGGAGAAAAGCTTGTCTTCCCTCTCCCACCGGGGGAGGGACTGAGGGTGGGGGAGCAACTGTTAATGTAAGCCCTGTAGCAATTTTGAGAGGGTGTCATCAAACAAGCCATACAAATCCTGCGCCTGGTTATTCCCGCCCACCGTGTAAGGCAGCTCCACCGCCGCGATGCGGGTGCGCTCGGTTATCCATAACGAAGGGCGTGCATTTTGATACGCCGCGCGCAACACCATCTTCGCGGGTTGCTTTTGCAGCGAATTCAATACTTGGGAAAGATGCGCCGCACTTGGTTCCAGACCGGGTTTGGACTCCAGTGCGGCCACTTCTTTCAAGCCCAGCCAGTTACTCAGATAGGGGAAGCCTTTGTGTTGCACCACGATAGGAACGCCCTTGAGCGGCGCGGCTTGGACTTCCCATTTTGCAATCGCGGCGCGCCATTTTTGTGCGAATGCCGTGTGGCGTTGTTGGTATTCTGCCGCATTGCCGGGGTCGAGCCGGGCTAGGCGTTGGCTCAAGGCGTTGGCGATGGGCAGGAAGTTGCGCGGGTCGGTCTGGATATGCGGGTTGCCTTGCGCATGTACATCCCCCTCGCCGCGATCCAGCACAGTTGGCACTTCCAGCAAATGAACGAATGAAGCCGCTTCGAAATATCCGTCGCTTCCCGTTGACACCCTGTTGTTGCCGGATTCGCGCAGCACCAAAGGCAACCATGCCCCTTCCAACTCCGCACCAGTACACACCACCAGATTGGCACGGCGTGCTTTGGCAATCAGGCTGGGACGCGCCTCGACAAAATGCGGGTCCTGCAGAGCGGTGGTGGCGGTGTAGAGGCTGGCGTTGTCGCCCGCCAGTTCCTGGGTGAGTGCCGCCCATTCCGGTTCGCAGGCGAACACGTTGAGCGCGGCGTGGGTTGGGCTGCTTAATAACAGCAACGAGAGTGCGAATAGTAAGTTTTTCATGGTGATTCCTTTTTAGTTTCGTCATTCCCGCGAAGGCGGGAATCCAGTCAAATCAAAATAGATTCCCGCCTTCGCGGGAATGACGGATGTTCATTTAGTAGCTGTGTGCGCCGTGCGCACCCAAACTCATGATGTACTGCACGAAGAACTGGTTGTCCTTCAAGCCTTGGCGCGACTGGTCGTTTGCCACTTGCACGCGCAGACGCGAGAATTCACTCGGGCTGTAGTCCAGCATCAGCGTGGTGCGTGTCGGTGTGTAGGCGTAGTCGCTGATGACATTGCTTGTATTCTGCGCCCCCACTTGTGCGACGCCCGCATCGAGGTGGTCATAACGTGCACCCACTCTCCAACGCGGTACGAATTGAACCACGCTCTGCACATAGAAGCCGCTTTGGGTGAGGGAGAAGGTGTCGGTCGTCGTTCCCTTGGAGACCGCTGCTGTGTCGTAAGTCAGGTCGCCCGTCTCCTTGCGGCGGAAATACTCGCCTTGCAACTTCACATAACTTTCGCGCACGTTACCGTTGGGCGAATACTTCCACACGAAATCGAGGCCTGCGGTTTGACTGTCACCCGTGAACAGATTAGTGACGGTGTTGCCCGCCAAGTCAGGCACATCGGTGCTTTCTGCATCAACGCGACGTGTCTGGTGTAGGGAAGCTCCAAAGCGCCAACTCTGTTCGATGCCGATGTCGTCGCCGATGTGGGCGAATAACACACCCGCGCCGTTGCCGTTGCGCACTGTGTCCGTGCCGGGGAAGCCGCGACCGCGACCCATTTCAGCACCGAGTTCGATGAACGTATCGGCCGGTGCCAGCCATTTCAGTTGAACGCCGTCCTCACTCAATTGGTTATCCCACAGGCTGGCATACACCAGTGGCTGATCGATGAAATCCCAAGCGTGGGCATGTTGCTCGTTGAGATACCCCAGCCCGGAAAAATACCGTCCGAACTTGAGTTTGAGTCCATCGCCCAACGCGGTGGCTTGCACGAACGCATTTTCAACGCTCACGCCGCCGGCCGGGTCGAGCGCCAGCGTGGCGATACCGCGAAACAGCGGATCGATGTTGGCGGAGAACCCCATCTCCGATTCGCCCAGATTGAAGCCGCGTGAATGTGCCGGATTGGGGTTCATGGCGAAACCGGTTGCAGGTATGCCGGGATCGCGTTGCACACTGCCATACGTCCCGGACAGGATGAGCGAGAAGGCCGGGTTGAACGAGTTGTCGATATTGCCCGTATCGGCGGCTAATGAAGTGGAGGATTGGAACAACAAGTTGGCAATCACCACGCCGGCGGAAAGTTCTTTAAGCATTTGTTACTCCGCAATGAGAACAAAAAAAACACGCACCCTGCGGCACGTGAAATTGAAATCAAATCAGGCGGAGTGAGGCGGAGCGCGTGCCGCAAAAGCGGCAAAGAGGTGGGAGTGGAAACTCGGTGAATATGCGGGCTCGACTGAATGGGCAGTGACATCCCCATCGAAATGAAGGCCACTACTGCCGACCGCATTGCCGATTTGTGCATAAGCGGCACACAGTTCGCACTGTTCATCGTGCGGTATTGATTGCTCATGCGTTTGCTCTGCCAGCGAGTGCGAAATGCCATGTGACATTGCACCTTGCTGGGCGAACAGCAAGGTGCAAACGAGCAAAATACGCAACAACAGGGTCTGTGACATGCCGCGAATGATAGTGGATAAGTGTGTACGCCTCAATCGGTCGGTGTGTGTTGACACCACTCCGCAACAATCGCTTGTTCGCGCGCGACCGACCTCACTACACTTTGTTCAGTAAGCTTCAAGTTCAACGAATGAAACCCACGCGTCAATAATTGATTGTCAGATTGTGTGTGTATTTCGGAGTGTTCAATTGGGTGAATTGGGTGAAGTTCACATCCACACGGGTGACACCCGAGGTGGTCAATATCAGTGTATGCGGGTCGATGTATTGCAAGTCCACTGTGGGCGATGTTCCAGATGCGCCAGTCGCGCTGGTCGAAACTTGGGACGCGCCCACAGTGCAATCACCGGGCGGAAAATACAGCACCACTTGAGACTGGCCGACCGCAGAAATGCTTGGGGTGACTGGGTCGTAAGTGAAAGAAACAGCGGGCAGGGATTGGGTGGTGAATTTCCAGTTGAGGGTATGAGTTGCAAAGCCGTGGTTATAACTGATGCTGGCTTCATAGGTTGTACCCCATTTCAAGCGGGATGTTGGAAAAGCGGCGAACCATTCGACGTTGTTGGTTTGCCAGGAGTTTGCCGCCGGATCGGGTTGAGCCGTTACGTTGGAGAGAGTACGGAAAAGCGCAACGGGAGTTTGTGTAGATCTTTCCTTGAGCGTGAAAGTGTTCGGCAGCAGATTTATCTGGCTGTTCAGTGCCGGATTTACTTGCACGGGAATCGGATTTCCGGACACCTTACATTCGGGTAAGGGGTCGGGCGACTCTTCGTAAAAAGCAGGCGGCACGATCGAATTGGCTGCCGGCCATACGATCACATCACTGGATGACAATGCGTTGAGCGGCGGCTGCACTCTTAAGCTGGCGTGAATTTGGTCATAGCGGGTAATGCTGACTTTGGTGAATCCGTCGGCGCAAAAATAATAAGAGCTTCCTGCCTGGATGGTCTCACCGCCAGTTGAGCACAGATCATTAAATTCCTTCAACCCTGAATTGGTGGTCAACACCGACCACAATGCGCCAGTGTCGGTTTTGGTATGTTGCACCAGACCGATCCCGATCTCGTTTTTGTCAAAATCCAACAAACTCATACGGTGATAAACCGCGGTCATCAGATCGTCGATCAAGGCTTCGCCGGAATCGTTGTTGTAGCTGATATTTTCCGAAACGGAAGTAATTTTGTAGCCGGCCGCCTTTGCGCGTTCGGATGCATTGATCCCGGTGAATCCGCTTTTGAGCGGGTCTTCGCCGTGCCCCATCAGGTTGTAGGTGTACAGGTAATTTGAATGCGCTGTGGCGCTGGCCTGCAACTGGCTGTTTGAAGCATAGACAGGCAATCCCGCCTGAGTTCTGATCGCATTGAGGTGCGTCAGCGTCGCGCCGGTTTGGCCCGTGGGCAAGGTCGAATTGCCGGACTGAATATTCGAGCTGCCGGGCAAAGTGGAATTTGAAGTGCTCCCGCCTCCGCAGGCGCCGAGCAGAAATAAAAGCGGTAAAACGGTAACGTATTGCTTCATGACAAACGCTTTATAAGAGCACGGCTCGCACATCCAGGTCCGTTCACTCGGACTCAAGCTGATCGTTGGTGGTGAACGTCCAAGTGCGGGTGATGCTGAGGATGTCGGTCTCTTTGCGGATGTCCGGCGGGAACGGGGCATACGGCGCGGCGAGTTTGACGATGCGTTGTGCGGCGGCATCAAGGATGCGTTGACCCGATGAATTGTTGATCTCCACCGTTTCCACACTGCCATCCGCGCGGATTGAAACGGAGAGCGTCAACTTACCGTAGATCTTTTGGCGGCGCGCCACTTCGGGGTAGTTTTGATTGCCGATGCGCTCGACCTTGCTGCGCCAATCCTCGACGTATTGGGCGTAGCGATATTCCTGCGTGCGCGCACCGATGTGTTTGCGTTTGGGCAACTTCTCATACATCGAGATGTTCTTGCTGATCTCGGCTTCGAGTCTGGCGATCTCCAGTGATTGCCGCACCAAATCTATTCCGCTGCGCGTGCTTTCGATTTTGTGGGGGACTTTCTTGTTCTGCTCGACTTTGTAATTGCTCTTTTCCTGGGTGAGCAAACGTTTGACTTCTTTTTCCAGCGATTTCACATGCTGCGTGGCCTTTTCAAGTCTGAACTGCGAGTCTTGACCTAGCACCGGGAAAGGTGTCTTGGCGCGGCGACTGTCTTCGACATTGCCGCCGCCGTCCAGATTGTGTTGCGCGTAGGCACTTGCCTTGGTGGGCTTGGTTTTGGATTTGCTGTTGACCAGTGTGACTTCCAACGGTTCCAGCGCATGACTCAATTTGCCCGGGTCGGGTAGCGTGAAGGAAATGCCGAAGATGATGAACGCATGTAACGCGAAAGAAAACGTCGTCGAGAACGCGACGCGTTTTTTTAACATGACAGATTCGGCGATCAGTCTTCTCATGCCACGACTTCCACCTTGGGAACGTAGCGTGCCTCGAAATTCAGATCAAGCAGATCAATCTCGCCTATCTCCAGGGTCACGGGGGAGTTGCTTGGCAGTTCCGGCAACGACGGGATGCGACCCACCAGCGGAATGGACACGAGTTTGACCAAGTTTTCGCGGAGGACAGTAGCTTCGATTTGCTGCATGTTTTCCTGCAACAACCAGCGCAAACACCAGTAGCGTTCCATATTGCGCTGGAATTCGTTGTAGGTGGTGTAGGCGGTGTCGAAGTCACGCAGGATGGCAAACAGTGCCGTGTCATTCTTGGCGTAGGCCGCAGGTTCTGCGCGCAACACGCTGATGATCTGGCGCTGATTCACCAGATCGACATAGCGCCGCAACGGCGAGCTTGACCAAGCGTAATGCGCCACGCCCAAGCCCTGATGCGGTGCGGCGACGGTGCTCATCTTCACCTTGCCGTTGTTCTGTGTGCGGTAGATGCCCGACACAGCATTGTCGTCCAGCAACTTTCCCCAGGTGCTGTTGGTCAGGATCATTAATTCCGAAACTACTTTGTCGATGGGCGATCCGCGCAGGCGCTGACCGATGCTGACGCGATCATTCTCGACATGAAAGGTGTAGTCGATCTGCGTGTTGTTGTCGGCGGATTTTCCGCGAACTTCTTCCAGCTTTTGCGCAAAATCCCACAGCAGTTTCAATTCATTGGCGTAGGCGTAATCGAGTTTACCCGCCGCCAGGGTGTCTTCGTTAAACAGCGGTTCCAGCGAGTCATGGCGCAAATTGGCGGCGATGTGCAGACGCTCAAGGCGACTCGCGCTCTTCACGATCTCCAGTTTTTCATTCACGTCCACATATAAAGAAAGTGCGGGGCAGACTTTGTCGGCGCATAACGTGAAGGCTTGCACCACGTTGTCCGGCAACATGGTGATCTTGTCGCCCGGCATATACACGGTGGACATGCGCTGCGCGGCGATGACGTCGATCGGTGAGTTGGGGGCGATGCCCAGCGCAGGCGCGGCGATATGGATGCCGATGCGCCAGTTGCCATCCGCCAGATGTTCGACCGAAAACGCATCATCAATCTCGGTCGTGCTGGCATCGTCGATGCTGAAGGCGTTGACAGCAGCCAGCGGCAGTTCGGGATGTTCCTCCACGGTTACTTCGGGGAAACCCGTGCCACGCGGGAAGTTCTCGAACAGGAATTTGTTCAGATGGAAGTCGTGCGTGGACGGCAACGCACCGCAGCGATGCAGCAGATGTGCCGCTGAAAAATGAGTGGCAGCGCAGGCCGCTTCCAGAGCTTTGACTTCGAGGGTGTTGCGATCCGGCTGGTACAGGATCATCGACAACTTGTCGGCGAATTCTGCGGGCAGCTGAAATTGGGAAAGCTGCTCAAAATAGCGAGCCTGGAGTTCGGCTTGGACGCGTTTTTTTTCGGCACTGGCCAGCGCCGACTTGAGGGCCTCCGGCGGTGCCGCTTTGTACCGCCCTTTGCCCTTTTTGTAAAAATGCATCGGCGAGCCGTGCAAACGCATCAAAGCGCCCGCAGCTTCGATGGGATTCGGCACATGGCCAAAATAGTCCTGTGCCAGCACGTCGAAGTTGAATTCGTCAGGCGGCGATGCCTCCCATAAAAAATCCACGTCGATATTGGAGGCGACCTGTTCCGCTTGGGCAAAAAATTCGGCCAAGCCGGGTTGCGCGAAACGCAGCATCACGTTGGCCGATTTGATCTTGCTGCGTTTGCCGTGCGTGTTCTCGACCTGCAAAGAGGTGGTGTTGTCGGCAAGGATATTGCCGACTTTGAAACCGCCGTCTTCTTCGTAAAAAATATTCATGGGGAGTGGCTGAAAAAATTGGGGCGGATTATAACCTTTCGCTCTTGCACTGAACTTTGTTCGTGATAGCCTGTCACTGCGCCACCGACTGATTTTGGGGCGGCTAATCAACCCTACAGGAGTTAAAGCATGAAAATCTATTCAAGTTTGATCGTGGCAGGAAGTCTGCTCTGTTTCGCGCCGCTGGCGCAGTCTTGTGAGGCAAGGCATCACGGCCACCATGAGGGGCCTTGTATGCACGATATGGACAAAAACCATGACGATGTCGTTAGCAAGAAGGAATTTACCGCGTTTCACGCCGAGCAGTTCAAACAGATGGATGCCAATCGGGACGGTAAACTTTCCCCTCACGAGATGGAGCGCCAGCATGGGAAGATGAAGGAGATCGGACGCGACCCCTTCGATAAACGCTTTGAGGAAGTGGACATCAATGCGGACGGTGGTCTGAGCAAAGATGAGGCCGAGATCGGGATGCCGATGTTATTCAAACATTTCGACGAAATCGACGCCAACAAGGACGGCAAAATAACCAAACTTGAAGTGATCGAGAACATGAAGAACATGCATGAGAAAATGCCTGCCAAACAGGGCGGTGAAAGCGACCCGCCTGCGCAGAAATAATCAACAGTGCAAAACAAAACAGGCCAGCATTTAGCTGGCCTGTTGCGTTAGAGGCTCCGCGATTATTTGAGGATATAAGCCACCATGGTTTTGATGTCGTCGTCGCTGACTTTGGCCGGTGTGGCGGGCATGGCCATCGTGCCAAAGACACCGGAACCACCTTTGCGAACCTTTGCCGCGAGTTTGTCGGCAGCGGTTGCATCACCTTGATATTTCTCGGCGATTGCTTTGAGTGACGGGCCGACGGTCTTCTTCTCGGCTTGATGGCAGGTGACGCAGTTACTCTTTTTCAACAAAGCGGCACCGTCATCTGCAAAGGCTGCGTTAGCCAACAGCATTCCGGCTGTCAGAATAAGGGCGTGACGTACTTTCATGATCTACTCCTTCGGGTGGTTGACAAAATTTCTTGCGGCATTCTACTCCCGAAATTAATTGAATTGTTGGACTGGAACACGAATCCCTGCACTTGGGGCAACTGCGGGCTAAGTGTTACCATGCGCGCGGTTTTTTAGTGCAAGGAAAGATCATGGCAGGTCACAGTAAATGGGCGAATATCCAGCACCGCAAAGGGGCGCAGGACGCCAAGCGGGGCAAGATCTTTACACGCTTGATCAAAGAAATTACGGTTGCGGCAAAACTGGGCGGCAGTGACCCGGATATCAATCCGCGTCTGCGTCTGGCGATGGAAAAAGCCTACGACCAGAATATGCCCAAGGACAACGTCGAACGTGCTATCAAGCGCGGAGCGGGTGAGCTGGAGGGCGCGGACTATATGGAGTTGCGCTACGAAGGCTACGGCATCAACGGCGCGGCGGTGATGGTCGACTGCATGACCGACAACAAGACGCGCACCGTGGCCGACGTGCGCCATGCTTTCACCAAATACGGCGGCAACCTGGGCACCGACGGCTCCGTTGCGTTTCTGTTCAAACACTGCGGTCACATGATCTTCGCCCCCGGCGCCGACGAGAACGCGCTGTTGGAAGTGGCGCTGGATGCGGGTGCGGAAGACATCATCACCAACGACGACGGCAGCATCGAAGTCATCACCTCGCCGCATGATTTTGGTGTGGTCAAACAGCGTTTGGAAGAGGCGGGATTCAAGGCTGAAATGGGGGAAGTCACCATGAAGGCCGTGACCGAAATCTCATTCACGGGTGAAGATGCCCTACGCATGCAAAAACTGCTGGATGCGCTGGAAGATTGTGATGATGTGCAGGAAGTTTATACGACGGCGGTGATTGAGGAATAAATGGGAAGGCATAAGGGAGAAGGGGAAAAGGTAAAACCTGTGGTGCACAGATGATGCGCCCTTCACCCATTCGCATCTTAGGCATCGACCCCGGTCTGCGCATCACCGGCTTCGGCGTGTTGGATAAAGTTGGCCAGCAGTTATTTTACGTTGCCAGCGGCTGCATCAAGACGCCGGATGGCGAATTGCCGCAACGCCTGAAAGTGATTCTGCAATCGTTGGGTGAAGTCATCGCGCAACATCAGCCGCAGCAAGTGGCGGTGGAAAAAGTGTTCGTCAACGTGAATCCGCAATCCACTTTATTGCTGGGCCAGGCCCGTGGGGCGGCTATCTGCGCTGCGGTGCAAGCCGATTTGCCGGTGGCGGAATACACCGCGTTACAGGTGAAGCAGGCGGTGGTCGGCAACGGCCACGCGAACAAGGAGCAGGTGCAGGCAATGGTGCAACGTTTGTTGAAATTATCCGGCATACCCAGTCCGGACGCGGCGGATGCGCTGGCGTGCGCGATCTGTCATGCACATGGCGGTTTGGGATTGGGGGCGTTGGCGACCCAAGGCTTTCGGGTGCGTGGCGGGAGGCTGGTATGACGCAACCGATGGAACCCACATTGGAGATTTTTCGAAATCCGCTGACACGCTATGTTGCCGCGACACGCCCGGCTTTTTTGACGGCAAGTCTGATGGCCTGCCTGCTCGGTATGGCGATCTCATGGCAAAACGGCAGCGGATTCGATATACCGCTCGCGCTGGCTACTTTGTTGTTTGCGCTGCTGGCGCATGCCGGCGTGAATGTGCTCAATGATTATTACGACGCGCTCAACGGTACCGATGCGCAGAACACCGAACGCATCTTCCCCTTCACCGGCGGCAGCCGCTTCATCCAAAACGGTGTGCTGTCGCTGACGCAGACGCGCAATTTTGGTTTTGCACTGATGGCCGGTGTGGCGGCGGCAGGGCTATGGCTGATGTCGCGCTCTGCACCGCAATTACTCTATGTTGGAGTCGCCGGGCTGTTCATCGGATGGGCCTATTCCGCGCCGCCGTTCCGCCTGAACAGTCGCGGCCTGGGCGAGTTGTGTGTGGCAGCCGGATTTCTCGCCATTACCGTCGGCACTGATTTCGTGCAACGCAAAGGATTCACCGCCGCACCCTTCATCGCAGGGCTGT
This sequence comes from uncultured Sideroxydans sp., assembly GCA_964604485.1. GTDB lineage: Bacteria > Pseudomonadota > Gammaproteobacteria > Burkholderiales > Gallionellaceae > Sideroxyarcus. The sequence goes on along the minus strand of CAZRZH010000058.1, from coordinate 1,438 downwards.
CGTATGCCCTGCTGGTGTCCAATCTGCTCTACATCAACCAGTTTCCCGACCGCCGCGCCGACACCGCTGCGGGCAAGCTGCATTGGGTAGCCAGACTGGAAGTGCGTCATGCGCGCTGGGGTTATGTGCTGATCGCGGCGATTGCTTATGTGTGGTTGCTGCTAAGCGTTGTGCTGGACTGGCTGCCAATGTGGGTATTGGCCGCATTCTTCGCCTCGCCGCTGAGCGTGAAAGCCGCGCGTTTGCTGTTGCGCCATGCCGCACAACCGCAACAATTGGGCGACGCGATCAAGCTGACCATAGGCGCGATGATGGCGCATGGCATGTTGCTGTCGCTGGCGTTGATATTGACCAAAGGAAACACATGATCGGAAGACTGAACGGCATCCTGCTGGAGAAGAACCCGCCGCAGATCGTAGTGGACGTGGGCGGGGTCGGCTATGAAGTGGATGTGCCGATGAGCACTTTCTACAACTTGCCTGCTTTGCATGAAAAAGTGGTGCTGTTTACGCAACTCATCGTGCGCGAGGATGCGCATCTGCTATTTGGATTCCTGACCCACGAGGAGCGTGTCGCTTTCCGCCAATTACTCAAGATCAGCGGTGTCGGCCCCAAGCTCGCGTTGTCTGTTTTGTCCGGGTTGAGTTTGGGTGATCTGGCACATGCCGTGGCAAACAAAGACGCGGCACGCCTCACCAAGATACCCGGCGTGGGCAAGAAGACCGCCGAACGTTTGCTGCTGGAATTACAGGGCAAATTCAATGTAACAAGTGGTGGTGCGACGGCGCAGGGCGCTGCTGTTACTTCAGCGGGCAATGACATTGTGAATGCGCTACAGGCGTTGGGTTACAACGACAAGGAAGCCGACTGGGCGGTCAAGCAATTAGCCAAAGAGGTGGGCGTCTCGGACGGTATCCGCCAGGCGCTTAAGTTATTATCCAAAACATGATCCATAACGACGCTCTTACCGCAGAACCGCGCATCCTTTCCGCCGCGCCCGCCTCGCATCAGGAAGAGGCGCTGGAGCGCGCCTTGCGCCCCAAGCAACTCGATGAATATGTCGGCCAGGAAAAAATTCGCGGGCAATTGGAGATCTTTATCCAGGCCGCAAAGATGCGCAAAGAGCCGCTCGACCATGTGCTGCTGTTCGGCCCGCCCGGTCTGGGCAAGACCACATTGGCGCAGATCATCGCGCGCGAGATGGGTGTCAATCTGCGCCATACCTCCGGCCCGGTGCTGGAACGCGCGGGTGACCTGGCCGCCTTGCTGACCAATCTCGAACCGAACGACGTGTTGTTCATCGACGAAATTCACCGGTTGTCGCCCGTGGTGGAAGAAATTCTGTATCCCGCGCTGGAGGACTACCAGATCGACATCATGATTGGCGAAGGCCCGGCGGCGCGTTCAGTGAAACTCGATTTGCCTCCGTTCACGCTGG
>CAZRZH010000057.1:0-15655 GCA_964604485.1 uncultured Sideroxydans sp. | reverse complement strand
GCCGGGCGAAGTGGTGGGGCTGGTTGGCCCCAGCGGTTCAGGCAAGAGCACGCTACTCAAATGCTTGGGGGCGGTCATTGAACCCACAGCGGGACGCATGACGTTGGGCGGTCAAACTATCTTCGACGAGCAGTGGAAGATCGAAGACTTGCGCACCCTGCGCCGCGACCGTATCGGCTTCATCTTTCAAGCGCCCTACCTCATTCCGTTCTTGGACGTGACCGACAACGTGGCTCTGCTACCGATGTTGGCGGGAGTCTCGAATACCGACTCGCGTATTCGTGCACAAGAATTGTTAGCGGCGCTGGATGTCGGTCACCGTTCCAAGGCGGCGGTTTCACAGCTATCGGGCGGCGAGCAGCAGCGTGTCTCCATCGCGCGCGCCTTGGCCAATCATCCGCCAGTCATCCTTGCCGATGAACCTACCGCACCGCTGGATAGTGAACGCGCGCTCAACGTGGTGAGAATCCTGAATCAAATGGCGGAGCAGTATCAAACCGCCATCATCGTCGTGACTCACGATGAAAAGATCATTCCCACATTCAAACGCATCTATCACATTCGTGACGGGCGTACGTATGAAGAAGCTGGTGAAGGTAGACACGTTTAACAATTTTTCGAAGGAGAGATATCTTGAATCAAGAAACAATCAAAAAACGCATGAGTTCGGAAGAGCGCCAAGGCGAGATCATCCGTGTGGCGGTGGAACTGGCTGCTGATAAGGGGGTGGACAGCGTCACCACGCAAGATATGGCGGATGCCATGCACCTCACTCAAGGCGCCATCTTTCGACACTTCGCGACCAAGGACGACATCTGGTTCGCTGTCATCGTATGGGTGCGCGAACGTCTGATGAAAGTATTGGACAAGGCGGCAGCGGATGCCACCGACCCATTGAATGCAATCGAGCGCATGTTCTTCGCTCACATTACGTTTATCAGCAAACATCCAGCCATCCCGCGCCTGCTGTTCTCCGAGTTGCTGCACAAGAAGAACGGCAAGTTGCGGCAACTGATCGAAGGGATCATCTCGGGTTACGAGGCCAAGATTGCAGGTTTATTGGAAGAGGCGAAGTCACAATCTCTTGTATCGGCTGATCTCGATAGCCCAAGTGCGGCGGTGCTCTACATCGGCATGATTCAAGGCTTGGTCATGCAGTCATCGATCTTTGGCGGGAAACACGCCCTTCAGCAACAAGCAGAAAAAACATTCCCCATTTTTTTACACGGCATCAAAACACGTAGTTGATTTTCTACCCACACAAGGAGTCACCATGAAGATGCAATCAATCGTAGTCACATCCCTTATCACCTTCGCATTGTCCATCTCGCATGCCCAAGCTACAGAGCCGCTTGAGTTGCAAAAAGTAATGAAGGAATTAGGCAGGAACATGCAGGTCATCACCGACGGGATATCGCGTGAAGATTGGGAGTTGGTCGCCAAAACTGCGCCCTTTATTGCGGAGCATCCTCAGCCACCTCTGTCGGAAAAAACACGCATCATGAGTTTCATGGGTACCAGGATGTCCAGCTTCAAAGCGTTCGATATGAAGACGCACGAAGCGGCCCACGATCTAATGCACGCTGCTCACGAAAAGGACGGGCAGAAGGTCATTGCAGCTTTCCAAAAGGTCCAATCAACCTGTTTGAATTGCCATCAGGCTTTCCGCACCCCATTCGTGGCACATTTCTACGGTGCATCCGGCAAATGACGCAACAAGGGATTTTGAAATCAACCGTGGAGTAGACAATATGAAAAATTGCAGGCTGAGTTGGGCTTTGGTGGCTGTGCTAGCCGTTATCGTTGCAGCATTGGGATACAAATTCACGGTGGGTAATGTGCAGCCCTCCGATGACGGACGGCAGGCAGTCATGTTAAGCAAAGATGAACGCAATGCGCTGCTATTGGAGATGCGTGTGTGGTTGCAAAGCTCGCAGGGCATATTGGCAGCGGCTTCCGTGAAAGATTTTGATGCGGTCATCAAGTCGGCAAAAGCATCCGGTATGGGAGCCGAGGCAGATACGCCGGGTTCGTTGTTCAGAAAGTTGCCTGTTGAGATGAAAAAGCTCGGCTTCGATACGAGCAGCAAGTTCGATGACATCGCTACTGAAGCCGCGAAGTCCAAAGACAGTAATCTGGTGGTGAGCAAATTGAGCGTCGCGATGAATAACTGCATCGCCTGCCACGAGATGTATCGCTTTGTGGAAGAAACGAAATAAATCCAGCCGAACCGTTCAGGTTCGGCATTCATTCAAAAGAAAGGTGGCATAAGCATGACTACAATCAAACAACCTCGAAGCTGGCTCATCAGTGCACTCGCTATCGTGGCGATCCTATTTGGCTTGATGACGATCAAGGAAGGTGGCGCAGTGTTGCTGGGCAATGAGGAAGCAGTTGCTGCGGCAGGAAACTATGTGCCATTCGTACTCTGGTTCAATTTCTTGTCTGGCTTTGCCTACATCGCTGCCGGTGTTGGATTGTGGTTGCAGCAACGTTGGGCGGTCTGGCTTGCCATCGCTATCGCAGCAGCGATCATGATCACGTTTGCCGCTTTCGGCATGCACATCAACTCCGGCGGCGCATATGAGCAACGCACGCTGATTGCGATGAGTATGCGTACTGCGGTGTGGTTCGTGATCGCGGGGGTTACGACTCAACTGTTATTGCGTAAACGTATTTGAAGTGCGTGTGAAGGGGGAGTCGATCTTGTCGTTGGAGAATCAACTTCCCACTCAAAAGGTTGTGGATACAGACAGACCCAGTCCCGTATCTGCGCTGCCTGCCGAGAAGCCCTTGAGCACATAGCCGCGCAGATAGACATCGGGTGTCAATTCTTGGCTTGCGTATAGCGATGCATCTTGTTGTTCTGAACCTGTGGCTGAAGATTTCTGCGCGTATCTGTAATCCATTCCAATGCGTGTCCGATTGCTGAGGCGGTAGCCAGTGCCGATCGATCCGAAGAATACGTTATTCATCGGTGCAGTGGTCGAGCCGCCAACCACCTCGTAACCTAGTGAGAAGTTGGGGGAAAGATCACCGACACTCGTGTAGGCATACATCTGTGCTGAATAATCATTCAAACCAGAACCGAACGCCTTACTTGCCGTGCCGAATTTTATCCGTCCAGTCAGGTCGATACCTGAATCCGATTCGTCACTTGAATAGAGGTTGTAGGTCGCCATCGTGACCACATCGCCTAGACCGGTTTGAGTCGTTCTGGTCTTCGTTGTCGTTGTCGTGGTGGTGGCACGCCGACCACCCGTTCTGCCGCTGACCATCACATCTCCTTCGCCGGTGACGATCAGAAAGGGTATTGTTAATTTCAAAGTCCACGCGCCGGTTTCATAGAGCGCACTCACCGGAATCGAAACCGTGTTGGTCGTTGTGGTAGTGCCATATTTTCCCGAACTGTAATCAAAGCCGCTGCTCAAGGTGAGGTAGGTGTCTTCATCCGCGTGTGTGACAGGTGAAGCCATCACGGCCATTCCCATCAATATGTTGGCTATCCAGCTATTTCTTCGATCCATGATTGCTGATTCCTTTTTCAACGATTACGTCCGCCACCACGGTGCATTGCTCCACCTTGGTGACCACTCATTCTGCTAGCTCTGTCACTCCGCTCGGCACGTGCGCGATAGCCTTGGCCATAACCAGTGTCTGGTTTGTCTGGTTGAGCATGCGTCACTTCTGCCGCGTTCGATTCCCCCATTTTGTTTTGTGTAGATGGAACAACTTGCTCGATCTGATGCTGAAGTCGAATGCGGTACGCCTCGTACTCTTGCGGCGTCATAGTGTGGTGTTGCGCAATCTCGGATGGGATTGCTCCCTCCGCCCATGCCATATTGATACCAAAGCATGGCCAGATGAGAACGGCTGCGAACAGTGTGTATGAGGTTTTCATAATTTTTTCATCCCGAAAAAGAGTTGCGAACAACAAGCAATTGGAAATGATCAGCAGTCGTTCGCAACTTTCAGGGAGACTGCATTAACGCCCCTTTTGCCCAGCGCCCCCACCTTGTCCGCCGCCAGCGCCGCGTTGTGAGCCTGTACCTGATCCATCACGCGCTTTCGTTCCTTTGCCCTTGTTGGCGTTGCCACCCGATGCGCGCATCGCAGCACGCTGCTCCGGTGTCATCGCGGCTTGTTTCTCCGCGCGATACGCCTCGCGTTGTTCTTGGGTCATGTTGGCTGTCTCAGCACGGTGTTGCGCACGCACTGTTGCAGGGTCTTGCACGGCAGGAGTGTCCGCTGCGAAAGAGGCACCAGTAGCGACTAGACCCATTGCCAATAATGTATTGAGAAGCATTGTTTTCGTTTTCATGATGATCTCCTGTTGATTTAGTGGTTTGTTCAAATCAGGTTTCTTGCCTGACGAGTGCATGGTGCGCTTGAGGCGTTACCGAGTGATTTCCGGTCTGCATCAATTTGTAACGATGTGTTACCGAGGCCATTTCGACTGAGACAGGTGGATTTACCATCGGTTATAGTGAGACGCATGGATGCCAAACAAATTCTGGTGGTAGATGACGATGCAGGCTTGCGTGAGCTGCTGCAGGAATACCTCTCGGCGCAAGGCTATCAAGTCACTGCCGTAGCCGATGGCATCGGAATGGAGGCGCACCTCGCAGACCATGCGGTAGAGCTGGTGATCCTTGATCTCATGTTGCCGGGCGAGGATGGTTTGTCATTGGCGCGCAAGTTACGCGCTCAGGGTGACCTGCCTATCATCATGCTTTCGGCGCGTGGCGAAGATGTCGATCGCATCATTGGGTTGGAAGTGGGCGCTGACGATTATCTGGCCAAGCCTTTCAATCCACGTGAGCTGTTGGCACGTATCCGCGCCCTGTTGCGGCGTAATGAAAAAGCACATGCCACGCTTGAGATGGCAAAGCCAGACGCGCATCGCTTCGGCCCATATTTGTTGAACATGGAATCACGCGATCTGCATAAAAATGGAATAGCGCTCGCACTTACTGCGGGTGAATTCAATTTGCTACGCATCTTTGTCGAACATCCAAGTCGAGTCTTGAGCCGTGACAGCATCATGGACATGCTTAAAGGGTATGAACGTTCACCCTTTGATCGCAGCATCGATGTTCGTGTGACGCGGTTGCGCCGCAAGATCGAAGACGACCCAAACTCGCCTTCGTATATCCGTACCGTATGGGGAGAAGGTTACCTGTTCGTGCCAAGCAATAACACCTAGCGATGCAATATAACAAAACAGTTCACTCACTTTTTCGCAACACAGCCTTTACGGTTGCGGCCTCGCTCTTGGTATTCCAGTTCATCTTGATCGCGGTAACGGTGAACTACGTTTTGCTTCCGATGGCGAAACGCTCTGCCGACGATCTATCTGCCTTGTTGGTTCTGTCTGCCCAGACTTGGGTAGAGCTGCCACCCGACACACGCAAAGACTTTGAGTTGGAATTGATCCAAAAGCACCAGTTCATGTTGTTCGAAGACCTGCCTGCCTTGCCGCCAAGGAATGACTTCCTGCCTTATTTGAGCCTGTTGGACAGTGCGCTCTCAGCCCGCACCGGCGAGCTGGTTTCCGTCAAAGTGACCAAGCTGGAAACCACCTGGTTCTGGGCAGAGATACATACTGGCGGCAAATTGATCCGCATCGGTTTTCCCAAAGAACGCCTCGATATGGATCCGCCGATGATGTTGATGTTGGCACTGGCCGCGATGGTCGTGTTGACGTTGCTCACCGCGCTGATCTTGGCGCGACGGATCACCAAGCCGCTCTCCCAATTCTCGCTGGCGGCACAGCGTATCGGGGAGGGGGGCTTTCCTGAATCGCTTCCCGCGACGCATATCAAAGAGCTTGCCGGTCTGGCGCAAACATTCAACCAGATGGCGTTCCAGGTGCGAGAGCACCTTTCTAACCGCACCGTCATGTTGGCGGGTATCTCTCACGATCTGCGTACACCGCTGGCGAGGATGCGCTTGGCAATCGAGATGTTGCCGGAAGCAACCGACCCAAAGCTGGTCGCACGACTCCAACATGACATCGAGTTTATGAACCAGCTCATCGGGGAATTCCTCGCATTGAGCCGAGATATGCAAAAAGAAGTGACGGAGCAGATAGATATCTCAGGGCTACTACAAGAACTGGCAGATGACGCGAGAAACGTGGGCGCGCAGGTGGCATGGCAACCAAAAGAGCATATGTTGCGCGCGGTCGGGCCAATTTCACTTCGACGTATCTTGTCCAACCTATTGGGAAATGCCAACCGTTATGGGAAGGGAAGTCCAATTGAGATTCGTTTGGAGTCGGATGAGGTAAACACGGTGATTCGCATCTTGGATAGAGGACCGGGAATTCCTGTGGCTGAGTTGGAGAACGTATTCCGTCCGTTCTATCGCTTGGAATCATCCCGTAGCCCTGTTACGGGGGGTAGCGGTCTTGGATTGTCCATTGCGCGTCAATTATCTGATGCCAATGGGTGGAAGTTGGCGCTGATGCCGCGCTCAGGTGGTGGATTGGAAGCGCAGTTGTCCATTCCCAATCAGGCTCCTGCTTGATTCCAGGTGGCAGGCCATGAGGGGCGTATAATGCGCGCACCTAAATGCAGCGCTAACCAAGAGAACACTACATTGAACACAGTCAGTTTTGCCGACCTGAAGCTCGCCCCGCAAATCCTCAAGGCGCTCACCGAATCCGGTTACATCACCCCCACCCCCGTCCAAGCTCAAGCTATTCCGTTGGTGTTGGAAGGTAACGACCTCATGGCGGGTGCGCAGACGGGTACAGGCAAGACAGCCGCTTTCGCGCTGCCGATGTTGCAAAAGTTGTTACCCCTCGCCAGCCCGAGTACCTCGCCTGCAAAACATCCGGTGCGCGCGCTGATCCTGGTGCCTACGCGCGAACTGGCTGTTCAAGTCGAAGAGAGCGTCAAGGCGTATGCCAAATACACAAACCTGCGCTCACTGGTAGTGTTCGGCGGGGTGGATATCAAGACGCAGACGCCGCACCTGAAGACAGGTGTGGAGATCGTGGTGGCGACACCGGGGCGCTTACTGGATCACATCGAGCAAAAGACGGTGCAGTTGAATCTGGTGCAGATGTTGGTGCTGGATGAGGCGGATCGTATGTTGGATATGGGTTTTATGCCCGCGCTGAAGCGCATCCTGGCCTTGTTGCCCAGACAAAGACAGAGCCTGATGTTCTCCGCCACTTTCTCCGACGAGATCAAGAAATTGTCGGAAGAGTTCATGAACTATCCGACGCTGATCGAAGTGGCGCGCAGCAATGCCTCCGCCGACAACATCACGCAAAAGGTGTATCTGGTCGAAAGCTCGGACAAGCACCAACTCTTGGCAAAATTGTTGCAGGGTGAGGATGCCAAACAAGTCATCGTGTTCACCAAGACCAAACTCACCGCCAGCCGTCTGGCGCACCAATTGCAGCGCGAAGGTGTCTCCGCCGATGCCATCCACGGCGATAAAAGTCAGCTGGAGCGTATGCAGGCGCTGGATGCTTTCAAGCAGGGCAGGGTTGCCGTATTGATTGCTACCGATGTGGCAGCACGCGGACTGGATATCGACCACTTGCCGATGGTCATCAACTACGAGATACCGCATGCGGCCGAAGATTATGTGCACCGCATCGGTCGTACCGGACGTGCCGGTGCTTCCGGTATTGCGATTTCTCTGGTATCACCCGAAGAAGAAAAATATCTGGCCGAAATCGAAAAACTGATTAAGACCGAGATTAAAAAAGAGCGGGCTGTGCTGTCCGCGCAACCTGCAAAACCGCAACGCTCACCCTCAACGCGTGAGGCGAGGGTGGAGCGTGCGGGGCGCACCAATCACGTGCAGGGTTATCACACGCCTGTTCCCAGGAAGCCCAGTCATGATCCGTGGTTCGACCAGCCCTATGTTCCGAATATCAGCGCGCCTGCAGTAGCTGTCAAGAAACCGGACCCACCTACTCTGGGTAAACCCAAAGCGCAAATTCCGGCTTTGTTCCAACGCAAGAAAGATTCCATTTCCTGAGACCGGTGCATGGGGTGATGCGCTGAACGAACATGTCCGTCGCACAAATCATCATCCCGATTTTTCTGCTGATTCTGCTCGGTGCCGGCATGCGCCGCTGGTTTGGTCTGTGCGAGGATTTCTGGCCGCAGCTGGATCGCCTGATCTACTACGTTTTTTTCCCCGCGCTACTGTTCCATTCCCTCTCGCATTTCAAGATCGACCTCGATGCCGCGACACCGATGCTGATTGTTGCCACGCTGTATATGTGCGCCGGGATGTGCCTGGGCTATCTCGCAAAATTCCTGTTTCGCGCGCCGCCCAAAGTGTTCGCCGCGACATTCCAATCCGCCTTCCGTTTCAACAGTTACGTCGGACTCGCCATCGCGGGTGGTTTGCACGGGCAGGACGGTCTGGCCGCCATCGGTTTGCTGATGGGTTTCATGGTGCCCATCGCCAACGTTGCATCGGTGCTGATGCTGGCGCGCCATAGTGAAAGCCACTGGTTCAAAGAGATTCTGCTCAACCCGCTCATCATCGCCACCGGCGGCGGCATCGCTTTCAGTCTTGCCGGACTACAACTGCCTGCGGTTTTTAACACCACCTTGGGGCTGTTGTCCCAAGCCTCGTTGCCGATGGGTTTGATCGCCGTGGGTGCAGGGCTGCGTTTGCAGGGGTTGCACAGTGAACGCGGCACTTTGTGGTATGGCGTGACGGTTAAATTGTTGGCACTGCCCGCTATTGCTTGGGGCTTGGCGATCCTGTTTGGTTTGAGCGGTGTGTATTTCAACATCGCCGTGCTGATGGCCGCACTGCCGGTCTCCACCGTTGCTTATGTGCTGGCGAAACGTATGGGTGGGGACGGCAACACCATCGCCGCGCAGGTGATGCTGACTACTTTGCTGGCGGCGTTGACCTTGCCGGTTTGGCTTTTGTTGATGGGATTTTAAATCAGGATCGTGTTGGCGTAGCGTCGTGTGTTTTTCCTGATTATTTCCGCACCGGGGGTTCCAGATCACCCGTGAGTAGCGTGAATACTCCGGATTTGCGCTCGGCGAAATAATGCTGGAGCGCAAATTTCACGGGCCGGAACGCCAGCGTGTCCCAGGGTATTTCTTCTTCGGCGAACAGTTTTACGTCCAGGCTCTCGATGCCGGGTGAAAAATCCAGATCGAGCAGGGTGGCGCGGAACAACATCTGCACTTGATTGATGTAAGCCAGGTTATACATCACATACAGGCCATGAATTTTCACGCGTGCGTTGGCTTCTTCCAGCGTCTCGCGCTGGGCACCTTGCCAAGTTGTTTCGCCGTTCTCCATGAAACCCGCCGGCAACGTCCACAACCCGCGACGCGGCTCGATGGCACGCAAACAAAGCAGGATGCGACCGTCTTCCCATTCGGGAATGGCACCGACGATGATTTTGGGATTTTGGTAATGGATGGTGGAGCAGGTGGTGCAGATGTGGCGCTCGCGGTGATCGTCCTGCGGCATGCGCAGTTCGACCGGTGCACCGCATTCCGCGCAATATTTCATTCCCAGAACTTCCACCAGGGTGTTTCGTGTTCTTTGAAATAGGATTGCGAAGGTTTGATGCCATCCTTGGCGATGTTCGTTTCCAGAATACGTTGCGTGTCCCGGCTCAAGTCATTCAAGCCCAGCAACTTGTAGGATTGCACCATGATCTGCAACGCGTCGCGCGTTTGCGGTGTGTTCGGATAATTGACCAGAACGTTCTGTGCGCGGTTGATGGCGGCCACATTGGCGCCGCGCCGCAGGTAGTAACTGGCCACATGAATGTCGGAATTGGCCAACGTGATCAGCAGGTATTGCATGCGCAATTTTGCATCCGGAGTGTATTGGCTATCCGGGAAGCGGGTGGCCAGTTCCTTGAATGCTTCGAAGGAATCCTTCAACGCCACCGGATCGCGCTCCGAAGGATCCTGCTTGAACAGGGTGCCGACCAGGGTGTCCAGGTTTTCGTTAAAATTGATCAGACCCTTCAGATAATAGACATAGTCCAGCCGATCACTGTTGGGGTACTGTTTGACGAAGCGCTCCAATCCTGCCAGTGCCGGTGCGGGTTCACCTTTCTTGTAATAGGCGTAGGCGATTTCGATCTGCGCCTGCTGCGCATAACGGCCATAGGGATAACGCGATTGCAGTGTCTCCAGCTGTTTGATGGCGCGTTCGTAACTGTTATCGACGAGCAACGCTTTGGCTTGTGCATAAAGTTCGTCGGCGGAGACGGTTTTTTCGTCTTTGTTTGGGTTGGAACTGCAAGCGGCTAACGTGATGAGCAGGAAAACGGCTAAACTATGACGCATGATAGAACCCAAAAATGATTTGCCGAATTATAGCAAAGACCGCGCGTCTTCCTTCCCACTTGAGATGCAGGTGCCGATGCAACACGGCGGACTGCGTTTCGATCACATCCTCGCCAAACTTTTACCCGAATATTCCCGCAGCCGCCTGCAGGACTGGATCGAACAGGGCTTGGTGCTGGTCAACGGCAAGGTCGCCAGTGCCAAACAAAAGGTCTGGGGCGGCGAACGTATCAGCGTGACGCCGCAGATCCATCCTTCCGAGCAAGCGCATCAGGCCGAAGACATCGATCTCGACATCGTGTACGAGGACGATGCCATTTTGGTCATCAACAAACACGTGGGATTGGTGGTGCACCCCGGCAGCGGTAACTGGGAAGGCACGCTGCTTAACGCGTTGCTGCACCACGCCCCGCAACTGTCCGAAGTTCCCCGTGCCGGCATCGTGCATCGTCTGGACAAAGATACCAGCGGCTTGTTGGTCGTGGCCAAGACGCTCGTCGCGCAAACCGCGCTGGTGCGCCAGTTGCAGGCGCGCACCATGAAACGGGAATACCTTGCGCTGGTTTGGGGCGAGTTGGATTACGGCGGCATCGTGGATATGCCCATCGGCCGTCATCCGTCCCAGCGCGTGAAGATGGCGGTGATCGAAGGCGGCAAAGAGGCCGTCACGCATTACAGCGTTGAAGCCAATTTCCCCAGTTGCACCCTGGTTCGCTGCCGTCTGGAGACAGGCCGCACGCACCAAATTCGCGTGCATATGACGCACATCGGCCATCCCTTGGTGGGCGACAGTGTTTACACAAAAGGTGTGCAGAAATGCGTGTTGCCGCTGCGCGAGTTATTGAACGGATTTCCAAGGCAGGCACTTCACGCCACAAAACTGGCGCTGGAACATCCTGACTCCAAGGAATGGATGGAGTGGGAAGTGGAGTTGCCTGAAGATATGGAAGAATTGCTGGATAAGATCGATGAGGCAAGTGATGGGATCGCTTGAGCAGGAATTCAACGGCCAATTCTGCCTGCGCGGGAATGACAAATTTTTGAGGTTCTCATAGGTTGACTGATTACATCATTTTCCCCGACTGGCCCGCACCTCCAAACGTCAAAGCCCTACAAACTACGCGTCACGGCGGGTTCAGCGCCGCCCCGTATGATTCGCTCAATCTTGGGTTGCACGTGGGAGATGTGGCGCTTGCGGTGAACCGCAACCGTCAATCACTGGCAACACTGATGCCGAGCGAACCGGTTTGGCTGGAGCAGGTGCATGGCACAGTGGTTGCCAATGCGGATGCGGCAGACTGCTTGACACAAGCCGACGCCTGCATCGCGCGTCATCGCGGTTCGGTGTGTGTGGTGATGACAGCAGATTGCTTGCCGGTGTTGTTGTGCGACGAGGATGGCACGGTGGTGGGCGCGTCACACGCGGGTTGGAAAGGCTTGGCGGCCGGTGTGATCGAAGCGACCGTGAAAGCAATGGAAGTATCTCCGCACAAATTGATGGCCTGGCTGGGGCCGGCGATTTGTCAGGATTCTTTTGAGGTAGGCAGCGAAGTGCGTGATACCTTCATCGCACACGATGCCCGCGCGGCGGAAGCATTTATCAGCTTGCCAGAAAACGTGTCTGGCAAAAAATACCATGCCGACATCTACCTGCTGGCGCACCAGCGCCTGAACGCTTTGGGAATCAGCCGAATTTACGGCGGCAATCTTTGCACCTTCAAGCAACGCGATAAATTCTTTTCCTACCGCCGCGATGGCGTGACCGGCCGCATGGGCACGTTCATCTGGCTGGTTTGAAAGTTGTCTTCAGGAATCCAAATTAATGGAGTTGCAACAGGGGAAATGATTCCAGTTCCGACAATCAATAGCATCAAAATTCTGGGTCATTAATTCTAGAAAAGGGGGCGCAAAAATGGGGCAGAAAAAATGTATTCCTCAATACATAGCGGTTATTGCAGCTCTAGCTTTCAATATGTCAAATGCAGTTGCTGCAACGAGTGTGTTTGATTTTACTGAAAACGATATTGAAAGATCGCCACTCAACTCGAAATCACTAAAGCTATGGAAGGGCGAGAAAATAGTCGATTTTGATGTATCAAAAATTCGTCCTGAAGCAGCCATAATCATTAAGGATTCTTCTGGGAAGCAAAAAATATTGTTTTGGCAAATTGGCAAGAGTGATACTGAGGAATCGAGTCGTTCTATTACGGTGCCAGCAGGAACTATTCTTTCTGCCATCACATGGCATCCTTTGGGGAATTCAATTTTCCTGATGGCAAAAAAATCCAATCGGCAGGAAATACTGAAAACCCCTGTCGAGTCGTGGAAGCCCACATCGATTTATCACTCAAAATCTCAACTACGAAGACTGGTTATAGGGCCAAGGCCATTTACTCCTGGCTATCGAATATTTTTTGGCATCAAGAAACCTAATGGAAAATATGCAACGCACTCAATTAGCGAGAAAGGGCGCCTAGAATATGCTGTTCTAGATTCCAATCCCGCCTCTCAAATTTCCGATTCCGAGGCTAACGTCCTAATTGCCAATTCAGCGTTACCTAATGAATTTCATCCAGCGGGAAGCTTTATGCTTTGGGAAGATGAGAATCATTGCTTTCAGAAAGCTTTATATCAACGCGACAACTGGGGCTCTATCGATACAGTGCTCGATGAGATGTCCATTTGTGGAGGGAGTCTTAATTACACCCCAAATGGTGCGTCACTTTTGCATTGGAAGAGTGGTAAAGATGGTGTGACATTGATTTCAGATCGTGGCAAGAACATTAAAACGGTAGCTGAAGGAATTAAATATGTTTCAACCCCATCTTCAGTGCCAGATGGAAAAGGGTTGGTTGGCGTTATCAAGGAGGGAGAAGACTATTCAATTCTATACAGCCCAATCAAGGTTCCTTTAGCAGACGTAGTAAATGCATGGATGTTCTTGGAATCACCCCGGGACAGCGAACTGATATCTCAAAATTCAGGTCTTTTTAGAGACCGGAAAGAAGATAGCCAACTTTACAACTTATATGAGTCTGAATCGTATTCATGCGGGTCGTATGACGTTTCCACGCCGACTCGCCCATATTTTGTGACTACCGACATCTTCTTTGAACTATACGCATCTGCATTTGAAGGGATATTTATCCTTTCTGAAAAGCAGAGCGCCATCCCAGAATTTTGGCAATTTGTTCAAAGCGCAAATGAAAATCTCAAGAAGTATCCTGATTCAAAAGTAGCTAAGGCGTTTGCTGCTTTGACGGCGGTTCATGACGGTGCAACCAACAATGAGGAAGCTACAAGAATCTTGAAGTCGGAAGGATTCTTTGTTTCTTCAGTAACAAACGAACGATTCGACTTTGGTAATTTGAAACCACGAAGCCACTATACGACCGATTCAAGAATGCAAAACTACTTCCGTGCCTCCAAGTACCTAATGGACTTGAAGCTGGGCGAAGAAGATATGGCAATCCTGAAGAAGCTGCCACAGCCTGTCATAAAGAAAGCCTTAGACTGGATCAAAGTGTATAGCGCGTTTGTCGCACCTTCAAAGAGACCACTGACTTGGAGAGACTCAAGTTCTATCCCGCCTTACGTCTTGCATGCAGAAAATAATGCTCAAATTTTCCCACTTTCGTGGGGGATGGATAATGAGGTTATATTCAGCACCGTATATCACGAAAATTTTCCAGAAGCAGAGCAGATCAAAGATCGGATGCTTCCATCAGGGTTAGATGTCGCTTCGGTATTGGGTAGCAAAATGGCTGAAGTCATTCTTAATGAATCTGGCGAGTTTAATAAATATCCAAATTTGCGATCACAGATTGAAAACTTAAAAAAGCGATATTCAGAATCAAAATTGCCAGCTAACGATAGTCTTTATCAAAAGTGGCTCGCGGCTCTAGCAACACAGTGGTCTGACAATGTAGCGGCACCAGGCAATACAATTAATAGTGAAATTTGGGAAAATAAACGCCTTCAGACGGGCTTAGCCTCTTGGGCAACGTTACGTCATGCAACTGTTTTGGTTAATGAGAGAGGCATGGCGGAGTGTGGTGAGTCAGGGTTTGAAGCAGTCATTCTTCGTCCACCTCGGGGTTATGTTGAACCCGACCCCCAAACCTTTGAAGCAATAGCAAGCTTGTTTGATGCAACTATTGAAGTTGTGAATTCAGGAGGGGCTGCTTGGTCTGAATTGCAAAATCAAAGTGATGTGAAAAATGATAAAGCACTGCAAGACGGAGTGATTCGGAGACTGACGGAATCGCGCGACAAGATTCGCATGTTCCGCGATATTGCAAAAAAAGAAATTGAAGGCAAGCCGCTCACCAACAAAGAATACGAAGAAATTCTTTATGTCGGTCGTGCAGCAGAACACAACTTCCTAATCTTTAAGAGCCTTTCGCAAGAAGATTTTGCACTTTCAAACCCAGATCCAATTCCCAAAGTTGCGGATGTTGCCGAGAGTAGTGGCGAGTTATTGCTAGTAGGAGTTGGCTCCCCTATTGAATGGGATCAGGTTGTTCCGTTCTTTGGCCGTAAACAGATTGTGAAGGGTTCAATCTATTCGTACTACGAAACAAAATCGGATAGGGTAATGACAGATAGTGAATGGCGCTCAAAACTATCTGGCATAGCTCACCCAGAGTGGCTAAAGCCATTTTTCAGTCCCAACAAACTTTCATGCCCGGCTAGAGAGCCTTGAGAGATATGGTGATGCGAAGAGTTATTGGCAGTTTACTTTTAGCGGCATCAACCATAGCCTGCCTGATTGATACTGCGAATGCGGGCGAAGTTCAAACAAAAATGATATTAACGGGGGACATTCTGCTCTCCCGAGAAGTGAAGCGAGAGATTACTTTAAAGCATGGGCAAAATCCGTGGGGCAACATAAAACCTTTCTTCAAGGGTGCCGACTGGGTTATGGGTAATCTTGAAGGAAGTGTTGGTAGTGTTGAGAACTGTATCGAGCGGGATTCAAAACTTTGCTTCGCAATTCAAACACAATCGTTAGAGCTTCTTAAAGAGGCGGGCTTTACCGCTCTGAGTGTTGAGAATAATCACAGCAGTGATTTAGGCTCAACTGGAATTGAGGATACGCGCACATCAATAAATAAAATCGGTATGTCAGCAAACGATTTTGAACATTCCCCTGGTTTCGTTAAGTTAAATAATCATGTCATCGCATTTATTTCATTGAGTAACCTTGTGGGCAAGTCGGGCGCAAAGGTTGAGATTCCATCAAGTGCACTTCAGCAGAAGATTCGATTGGCAAAATCGTTAGCCGAATGGGTATAGTGGCCCCCGAATATAAGACAGTAGATTAAGCTGTTGTCCGAGACGAG
>CAZRZH010000056.1:0-15754 GCA_964604485.1 uncultured Sideroxydans sp. | reverse complement strand
GTCTGCATGGTGCGCGAATGGCTGCGAGCTTGAGCTGTCCTGCCAAGCACGGAATGCCAATATCAATTGCTTCTTGGCATCGTCTGCGGTGTTGCTGGAAATGACGGTGATGTCGACCGAGCCGCCGGAAGTGCCGAACACGAGACCGCTGGTCAGCACGGTTCTCGCGCCTGATCCGCTCGTGCTGTGGCTTTGGTGAGTTTTATAGCCGATGCCCGTCACCTCAGTGGCGATGGCCTCGCGCACATACAGACCCGCCGCAAAATTCTCTTCAATGCGGCAGTTGACGCTTTGCCCGTTTCGCTCGCAAGCGACATCCACGCTGTGCCAACCGAAGATGAAGAACACGAGCGGGAGAACAATGATGACGATGAACCCGAGAATGACCAAGATCAACGGTGCTTTACGCTTTTCCATGTTCATTTCTCCCGCACATAAATTGAATCCTCTTGCATCCTGAACATCCAGAGCAATGCGCTACCTTCTTCGCCCGAACTCAGGGCGGGGTTATTGCGCCATACGGGGCTGTTGGGCAAGGGAGCTAGTCCGTTCACCATCGCCACCGCGAGGCAGTAGATGAAGAAATCGTAGAACTCGATGGCGGTGCCGATGAAGCTGGCGAAGGCGATGCGGGCGGTAGCAGGGTTAGGCATTCTTTTCGACGATATGAGTAGGAATACCATCAAGACTGTGTTGATTTTTTTCTTCCCAGTAACTTTTTAGCCCCTCTTCCCCCTTTTGGGTTGCCCAGTCAGAAAGCAGTTCGCGCTCTCCGTCGTAATTGAAATAGGGCACTGCCATGCCGCAGGATGATTGCACGAGGTTTATAGGTAGGTCGAATATCTGTCGTGCGCCGGGCAATGGTTTGAGCAAAGGAAATAGTTCGTTCCATTCGGAATCGGTTTTGTGTATCACTCTGGCTAAACCGTAGAGCCGCAGGATCAGCGGTGATCCTGCGAATGCGCAGAACATGATTGTCATGCGTGGACTTTGCTGCACATGCGCCGAAGTCTCATTACCACTACCGGTGACGTTGAGCCAAATAACTCGTGAGTTACTCATTACCCTAAATGAGTCCATCCCCTTAGGGGAAATGTTCACTCGGCTATCCGATGTGGCTGTACCGACAAAAAATATTTTTTGCTCGGAGATGAACTTTATATCTCTATTTGAGAGTTCCTTGTATTGCTGTCCCATCGTGTTCTACCTTCTTGTGAAAAGAGTGTTTATTTCCCGCGCATAAACATCGCATCCAACTCATCAATCGTCACTTGAAACCAAGTCGGTCTGCCGTGGTTGCATTGGTCGGCGCGTTCGGTTTGTTCCATCTCGCGCAGGATGGCGTTCATCTCGGGCAGGCTGAGTTGCTGGTTGGCGCGCACGGCGGAATGGCAGGCGAGGGTGGCGAGGAGTTCGTTGCGGCGTTCGGTGAGCGCGCGCGAAGCGCCGAAATCGCGCAGTTCGTGCAGCACTTCTTTGGCGGCGGCTTCGGCTTTGGATTGTTTCAACATCGCAGGCATGGAGCGCACGGCTAAGGTTGTGGGCGAGAGCGGGGCGATGTCGAAGCCCAGTCTTAACAGCGCATCCTGTTCGTCTTCCACGGTGGCGACATCCAAGGTGTCTGCCGCGAAACTCACGGGGATGAGCAGCGGTTGCGTCGGCATCTGCTGTGCGTCGAACGCAGTCTTGAGTCGTTCGTACACAATACGTTCATGTGCGGCGTGCATGTCCACCACGATGAGACCTTGTTGGTTCTGCGCGAGGATGTAGATGCCGGAGAGTTGGCCGAGGGCGAAGCCGAGGGGGTGTTCAACATTGGGAAGAGGGAAGGGGGAAGAGGGAAGGGGAGAGTCAAAAGCGGGGCTGCTGTTACCCTTCTCTCTTAACTCTTCTCCCTTCCCTGTTTGTGATTCCCATGCGCGATAGGTCGCTTGCTGTTCGGCTGCGCCGAAGCGGATGCGTTGTTGTTCGAAACTAAATGTGCCGTCATTCCCGCGCAGGCGGGAATCTAGTTCGTTTGACGATTCTATGGATTCCCGCTTGCGCGAGAATGACGAGTCTGAAGGATCAGGTGTTGCAGCTTTCATCGTGACACTCAAGGCATCTTGCAGCGCATGGAATACGAACTGGTGGATACCTTGGCTTTCGCGGAAGCGTACTTCGCTCTTGGCGGGGTGTACGTTTACGTCCACTTGCTCCGGCGGCATGTCGAGGAACAACACGAAGGCGGGATGACGCTGGTGGTGCAGGATGTCTTGGTAGGCCTGACGCACGGCGTGCATCAACACCTTGTCGCGCACGAAGCGGCCGTTGATGAAGAAATATTGTTCGTCGCGGGTGGAGCGGGAGTAGGCGGGAAGTGCGGCGATGCCATACAAATGCAATGCGCCGATCTGGCGTTCTACGGTGACGGCGTGTTGGCCGAATTCCGCGCCCAAGATGGCGGTGATGCGTGAGGAGAGGGCGTGTTCGCTTAACGAGCGTTCCCCCACCCCAGCCCGTGAATTCCCCCTCTCCTTTTGGGGGAGGGATGGGGTGGGGGAGGAGAGGGGGTTGGATTGATGGGACTCATTTTGCGGAGCATTGGCTTCAAGCGTGTCACCATTTGAACCCTCTCCCATCGGGGGAGGGCAGGGTGGGGGAACGCTCTTTGCCGCAACGCTACTTGAAGCCGCCAACTGCCAAACCATCCGCCCATTATTCTGCAAGGAGAACGCCACATCCGGCCGCGACAATGCGATGCGTTTGAATGTCTCTTCGCACCAAGCGTATTCGGTGTTCTCACTCTTGAGGAATTTGCGCCTCGCAGGCGTGTTGAAATACAACTCGCGCATCTCGATGCTGGTGCCGTGTGCATGTGATGCCGGAACAACTGCACCTTGCTTACCGTCCGCCGCATCTACCTTCCACGCATGGGGCGCTTCGACGGTGCGGCTGGTCAGTGTGACCTGCGCCACTGCAGCCATACTCGCCAGCGCCTCGCCCCGAAAGCCCATGCTGGCTACACGTTGCAGATCCTCCAGCGAGGCGATCTTACTGGTGGCGTGGCGCATCAGCGCCAGCGACAATTGATCGTGAAGGATTCCGCTGCCGTTATCGCGCACACGCAGCAGCTTCACGCCGCCACCTTCAAGTTGCACGGAAATTTCATCTGCCCCCGCGTCCAGGCTATTTTCCAACAATTCTTTTAGAGCTGAAGCGGGACGCTCGATGACTTCGCCGGCGGCGATTTGGTTGATGAGAAGATCGGGAAGGAGTTGGATGGAAGCCATGCGCGGATTATATAGCGGATAGGGGGTGCGGCAATTTGTCACATTCCCAACTGTTTTTTTCATCGGTAGTATCCGTCCGTTTTCTGAATTTATAACCATTAAAAACGCGAGGGAGAAACAGTGATGAAGAAGCAGTTGCTTAACGGCGGAAAGTTTTTTGCATTGAGCTGCATTTATGTGAGTCTGTCCAATGCGGTGTTTTCGGCGGAAGAGCCTCAAGTAATGAAAGAGGTTAGCGTCTATGGTAATCGTCCTGCGGCTTTTAAGAACATCACAACATCGACTGAAGCGGCCACTAAAGAGTTGATCGAGAACACCAACGTCATCAATACCGAGGACGCGGTGAAGTATCTGCCGAGCATCCAGGTTCGCAAACGTTTTATTGGCGACCGCAACGGGATTCTCGCTTCGCGCAACGCGGGGACACTCGACAGCGCCCGTTCGCTGGTCTATGCGGACAATGTGCTGGTGTCGATGCTGCTCGGCAATTCCTATAGCTATGCACCGCGCTGGTGGTTCGTTGCGCCGCAGGAGATCGAGCGCGTTGACGTGAGCTATGGCGCGCATTCCGCCGCATATGCGGGCAACGCAGCAGGCGTTGTCATGGTCATGAAATCGAAGATGCCGGAAAAGTTCGTGGCATCTGCCGAGGCGCAAACCTTCTCCCAAGCGTTCAATCTATACGGCACCAAAGAAACCTACAATGGCTCGCGCCTGGGAGCATTCCTCGGCAACCGGAATGGCGATTTGCGCTGGACGTTGAGCGCCGGACATTTGGACAACACGGGGCACCCGATGTCATTTGCAACGGCTGCCCGTTCGACCACAGCGGCGGGAGCTGCCACGGTGGTGACGGGCTACCATTGGGACAAAGATACGAAAAATGCTGATCGCGTCATCTTCGGTGCAACGGGTATTGACCATAGCATCCAGGACCACGCCAAGATTAAGCTGGCCTACGATGTTTCTACAGGCTCGCGGCTCACCTACACTTTGGGATTTTGGCAGAGCGATTCCGATGCCAAGGTGCAAAGCTATTTGCGCGATGCGGCGGGCAATCCCGTCTATAGCGGCAACGTGAGCATCGACGGTAACAAGTACACACTGTCCAACACGGCCTTGCAGCCCACTAAACGCAAGGAAGAGCACTTGATGAATAGCCTGACCTGGCGTTACGACAAGAAGCAGGAAAGCGATTGGTCTTTCGAGGCGGCGCTGACGAAATATGAATTCGGCAAAGACACCTCACGCAAACCCACCGTTGCGTTGCCGGCCGCAGCGAGTGGCGGCGCGGGCCAGGTTCAGCTTCTGGACGGAACGGGCTGGCATACGGCAGATGTGCGCGCGGACTGGAGTCCGGGGCGCGGTCAGCTTGGGCACGACGTTGCGTTCGGCTATCACTATGACCAGCACATCCTCAATGACCGGACTTATACGAACACGGATTGGCTTGCGGGGAACGCGACCACCGCCAGTTCGGGCAATAAAGGTAATACGAGAACGCAAGGGCTGTATGTCCAAGATGCGATCCGCCTAGGGCAGGAAATGAAGCTGACCGTGGGGCTGCGCTACGAGCAATGGCGCGCCTTTGGTGGAAGCAAGTCGAATACAACAACGACCGTGGACTATTCGGAGCGTAAGGAGAATTTTGTTTCACCGAAACTTTCCCTGTCGTGGATGGCGACGGATGAATGGTTGTTGCGCGGCTCCCTATCACGCGCCGCACGCTTTCCAACGGTCACCGAGCTGTTTCAAGGCTCAATCACGGGCACAAGTATTACCAACAACGACCCCAACCTCAAGCCAGAGAAGATATTGGCGAGCGAACTGGCCGCAGAACGGGATTTGGGCGAGGGCGGCAATTTACGCATCTCATTTTTTCAGGATGATGTGACCGATTATCTGATACGCCAGACCAACACCACCGTGTCCCCGACGGTGACTAACATCCAGAACGTTGACAAGGCGCGCATTCGGGGTGTGGAGACGAGCGCGCAGCGGCGCAATATATTGCGGGGGCTTGATCTGACTGGTAGCGTGACCTTTGCCGATTCAGAGGTTCTTGAGAATAATAAGAGTCCAGCCAGCGTAGGGAAGAAGATGCTTCGCATTCCAGACTGGCGCGCAATGTTGGCCACCACCTGGCATCCTGCCGAGACGATGGATTTTACGCTGGCGGGTCGCTATAGCGGGAGACAGTATGGCGAGCTCGACAACAGCGATATCAATGACCAAACATTTGGCGGTTCAAGCAAGTTTCTTGTCGTAGATGCCAAATTCAACTACCGTTTTGACAAGAATCTTTCGATGTCCGTCGGCGTGGACAACCTGAACAACGAGAAATACTACGCGTTCCACCCATATACTCAACGTACATGGATCGCCCAGGTCAAGGGCAGTTTATAATCGGTCGCGGAAGGGGAAGCATCTCCCCTGACGTGTTTTTGCCATGCCGGGATGCCGTGCGATTGTTGATGGAAGATAGTTGAATGAATAAAACGGGTTTGTTTCTTGTCGCATTGTGCTGGGGATGGTCGGCTCAAGCCGCCGACCAGCCCGCACAACACGAACACTCAAAATCACACGACATGGGGAAGAAGTGGCAAGCGTCCATTGCGCGCCAACCGCTTGCCGTCACCGCCACCTTTGATGCAAAGGGCAGGCTGTGGCTGGCCTCCGTGAAGGATGGTCATGTCACGGTGAGTTATTCCGATAATCAGGGCAAGACTATTAGTGCGCCGGTTATGGTGAATCCGGAATCGGAATTTGTTGCGGCAGACGGCGAGAACCGTCCGAAAATCCGGGTGGCCAACAACGGCAATGTCTACATTTCCTACACGCAGAGCCTAGACACTCCTTTCGCCGGCAATGTGCGTTTCAGCCGCTCGGCGGATGGCGGGAAAAGTTTTTCTTCGCCGGTTACGGTGAATGACAATCTCGAACTCTTTACCCACCGCTTCGATTCATTGGGGATAAATGAGCGCGGCCAGATTTTCATCGCCTGGCTGGACAAACGCGATGCTTCGGCAGCCGCCAAAAAAGGTGAGAAGTACAGCGGCATTTCAGTCTATTACGCCGTATCCGATGATGAGGGCAAGAGTTTCAAAGCCAACATCAAGGCTGCCGACCATACCTGCGAATGCTGCCGCATTGCGATGGCGACAGACACAGATGGCTACCCGGTCATTGCATGGCGTCATGTCTATGACACCAACATCCGCGATCACGCACTGATGAAGCTGGATGGCAAAACGGCGCCGGTGCGGTTGAGCAACGAGAACTGGAATACTGCTTCCTGCCCGCACCACGGGCCATCTCTTTCCATTGCGTCAGACGGTGTTTATCACGCGACTTGGTACAACAATGCACCCAAACGGCACGGTCTGTTCTATGCGCATTCGACCGATCATGGCAAGACCTTTTCCAGTCCGCTGAACTTTGGCAGCTTTGATGCACAGGCGGCTCATCCCTATGTGCTCAGTCTGGGCAACCGTGTTTTTCTTGTCTGGAAGGAATTCGACGGGGAGCATACCGGCATTCTGGGAATGCATTCTGGCGATGGCGGCAAGTCCTGGTCTGCGCCAATAAAATGGGCGACCACATCTGACGTGTCTGACAGCCCGCTCATCATTGGCGAAAATAAACGGGCTTACCTGTCATGGAATACCAAAAATGAAGGTTATCGCCTGATCGAAATAAGCGAGGATAAAAAGTGAAACGGCTTGGCTTGTTGATATGCCTGTGTTTTGCCGTATTGCCTCTCGCTCCGACATCAACGTTGGCCGCTCAGGAAATAAAGCCCTTTGTTCGCGGCAGTTATCAGCAGATCATTTCCGCCCGACAGGGCAAGCCTTTCATCATCAGCTTCTGGTCGTTGAGTTGCGGCCATTGCATGGATGAAATGGCCATGCTGAAAGAACTGGCCAATAAACATGCCAGACTGGATTTGGTGCTGGTTTCAACGGACACGCCAGAAGAAAAAAAATCGGTTGCCGCTGCTTTGGCAAAATTTTCTCCGCGCAATGCTGAAACTTGGCTTTTTGCCGATAGCTACACAGACCCTTTGCACTTTGAGATCGATAGAAAGTGGCATGGCGAATTGCCGCGCACTTATTTTTTCAGCACGAAGAACGAAGTAACGGCCATCAGCGGCAAGCTTGAACAGAAAGACGTGGAACAGTGGATCAAGGAGCAATATGGTTACTGATTACGCTATAGCTCCGTTATTGATGACCATCCCGTCAAGTACGCTTATTGAACAAAGAACAGCTGCTCACGCATTGATCGTTACTCTGTCTTGAAGTTATCCATGAAGCGTATTACGCCCGTCGCCATCAGTATGTTTTTCGCCATTGTTTCTTTCGCTGAAGAACAGGCGACTTTGAAAGAAGTCACCGTCACCGCGAAAGGTGTCGACGTCTCAGAGCGTCGCGATTCGACCACGCAGAAAGTGATCGTTGATCGCAAAGACATCGAGAACCTTGGCGTGATGACCATCGGAGAGGTGCTGGGGAAGTTGCCGGGTGTGGAGGTCAGCGGTGAGGGGCAGCGCGCGCGTGGCATGTCGCGCGATTCGGTGCAGATACTCATCGACGGAGAGCGCCCTGCGGGTGGCTCACGCATGGTGGCTGGTGTGATCGGGCGTTTGCCGTCGGGTGATCTGGAGCGAGTGGAGATACTGCGCGGTTCATCGGCAGAGTATGGCGGGGCGTCGTCGGTGACCGTGAATCTGGTGATGAAGAAGGCGCTATCCAAACGCACGACGGCGCTGAAGGCGGCAGTGGGCTTGCGTGGTGACGAGCCGTCTGGGCAGATGACGTGGACGGAGAATGGAGGCGAGGGCGGCTTTGGCTGGTCGTTGCCCATCACGCTGAATCTGCATCGCAATCCGATCCAGGGCACGACTGATCGACAAGCTTTTCCGAATGGCGTGCGCAATGTCTGGCAACAGGAGCGTGATGACGGCTTGTTCACTTTCCGTGAATTCGTGTTGTCTCCGCGCATGACGTGGAAGGATAGCGGCGATAGTCTGACCATCTCGCCCATGTTCTTTGACGGGCAGGGCAAGCGGAACAGTGACACCACTTCGTCCGATCTGCTGTTGCCATCATCGGATTCACGTACTAGCCGTGAGACCAATAATCGCCGCATGTTGCGTCTGCGTGTGGATGGCGAGAAAAATCTGGACGGCGCCAAGCTGACTGGGCGCATGTCTTTGAATCAGGGCAACCGCACTGTCGATCTGGTGCGCGAATCTACAGTGGCGAACGTGGTTAGCACTTCGACCGAGCATTCCAGTGGCAAAGAGACCGAATACAACATGGCGCTGCGCTTGGATAAACCGATGGGTGAACATCTGTTGGCAGTGGGTTTGGAACATATCGATCTACGTCGTAACGATGAGCAGAGTTTCGGTGGTAGCTTTGTGGGTGCTTCGACTAGCGATGCCAGTGAACGTCACAGCATCGTATGGGTGCAGGATGATTGGGCGTTGCAACAATCGGTGGTGCTCACGGCAGGTGTACGCGGTGAAGATATGCGCCTGAGTTCGGATGGCGTGAGCCAGCAACACGGACGTTTGTTACCTTCCATCGCGGTGCGCTGGGAACCTGCCCAACAATGGCTGCTACGTTCCTCGTTGGGGGCAGGCTTGAAGTTGCCAAGACTAGATGAGTTGAGCAACACCGTGACACGTAGCATCGCTGCCAATACGCCGCTAGAAGCGGATAGGCGAGGTAATGCCACACTGTCACCCGAGCGCAGTCTGAATTGCGAGGTCGTGCTGGAGCGTTACCTCGATCAGGAGGCGGGTGTCTTTGGGGCGAACCTGTATGTGCGTTCGACGGAAGATTTCATCGAGCGCCGTGTGCAACTGGAAGGTGCGCGTTGGGTGGATAGGCCGCAGAACGAGGGCAGGGCGCTACATTGGGGCTGGGAGTTGGATGGCAAGGTGCGTACCGACAACTTCGGGTGGAAGGGCGCAACAGTGAAGGCGCATCTCACTTTGCCGAATGCGCGTGTGAACGATACCCGTCTGGGCATCACCCGCACAGCGCGTGACACGCCGAATTATGTTTTCTCCGCAGGCGTAGATCAAAGTCTGCCGCTGTGGCAATCAAGCTACGGTGTGTCCGTGCAGATGTCTGGAGCTAGCAAGACAGACATTCCCAATGAGCAGCGCGGAAAGACAAATGCCAAAACGACCTTGGATGCGTTCTGGCTGTATAAATTGAATCCGATCTTCAATCTGCGCGTGAACGCGCAGAATCTGTTGGCGGCGAAGACGGTGCGTGAGACCGTGTACTTGAATGGACCAGATACTTACCAATTGCGCACCGAGAGCGCCGGACTCCGCGCTTTGTTGGTCACGCTGGAAGGGCGCTGGTAGCATGTCTGCCGTTCTCTCATTGTCTGGAGCGTTTCAGATGTACTCGCAATTCCCCAACGAAACGGAAAGATCACCGCTTAGTGAGCGGTTCGCCGTCGTTGGGGTCGTCGTTCTGCTTCATCTTTCTGTGTTTGCAGGCTATTTGTTGCAACCGGAGATGCCTGCCGTGATGGTCAATGAGATGTCGATTTCGTTCGCCAATGTACAGATGCAACAGGCTGAGATCCCGCTTCCGCCGTTGGAGAAACTAAAGCCCAAGGAAGTTGAGCCAGAGCCTGCCGAAGAGCCTGCGGTGAAAGAGGTTGCGCCGCCGGTACAACAAACGGCTACGCCGCCCTCTCCTGTTCAGTTGGATGCCGAGCCGGATTACTCGGCGGATCACCTACACAATCCACGACCTCCTTATCCGAGGGTGGCAAGCAGGATGGGTTATCAGGGGAAGGTGATGTTGTATGTTGAAGTGCTTGCAGATGGCAGTGCGGGAGCGGTACTTCTAAAGTCGAGTAGCGGCTATAAGATGCTAGACGATGCTGCGATGCAAGCGGTCAAGAATTGGCGTTTTACCCCCGCAAAGCGATTAGGGCAGGCTGTAACTGAATTTGTTAATGTCCCCGTTGTATTCAAACTTAAGGATTCGGAAGAATGAGTAATTTATTTTCAGTCAATTCGGTCGTGGTGTTCGTGACATTGGTCTTGTTGATCATTCTGTCCATCGTCACGTGGTCTGTCGCACTGCTCAAGTTGTGGAAGCAGCAGCAATCGAAGAAGCAGGATAGAGAATTCATCGAACGTTTTTGGGCAGCAAGCGAATGGGCGCAAGCGGAGAAGGTGGCACAAGACAGCAGGGGTGACTTCGCCATCTTGGCTCAAGCAGGTTTCGCCGAGCTTAAAACCTTGGGCGCAGTGCAACATGATTTGAAACATATGGGTAAGCCGCACGAGGTGCTTGAAAGGCAATTGGTACAACAACTGCAAAATATCCAGCGCCGTCACGAACGCGGCCAAGCCGAGTTGGCGACCATCGGCTCGACTGCCCCTTTCGTGGGCCTGTTTGGTACGGTGTGGGGCATCATGCACGCGTTGCAGGACATCGGTAAGAGCGGCTCGGCTTCGCTGGATGTGGTGGCAGGCCCGATCGGTGAGGCTTTGATTGCCACGGCTATCGGTATCGCGGTAGCCTTGCCTGCGGTGTTGGCATACAACTTCTTCCTGCGTCGTCTGAAGGTGCATGTGACTGACTTAGAGAATTTCGCCCACGATTTTTTGCGCTTGGCACAGAAGCACGATTACAAACTGTGAGGTAATCATGGCTATCGGTAATTCATCTCAAGACAGTGGCAGCATGATGAGCGAGATCAATGTCACACCGCTGGTGGATGTGATGCTGGTGCTACTAGTGGTGTTCATTATTACGGCGCCGTTGCTGGCACCGCAGTCGCTCAAGATCAATCTACCGAAGACCGAATCGGTAGTGAAGGATGACAAGTTGCAAAAGGTTAGCTTGGCGATTGATGCGAAAGGTGAGTTGGCTCTGGACAATGCGCATTTAAGCGATGCGGGGTTGGCGAATTTGTTGAAAAACAAAGCAGCTGATCCCAACTTCCAATTGCAAATCCAGGCGGACGAGGCTGTTAATTACGGCCGTGTGGCGCAGGTTATGGCCATCGCGCAAAAATCCGGAGTGAGTAAACTTTCCTTCTTGACGATTTCGGGGAAATAGGGGCAAGATACGCCTCACGGATTTGGGGGGTCGGGGCAAGGTTTCCGGCCTTGTGTAGTGAACGGGCAGAGGAGGGTCTATATGAAGAATGTAGTAATCGCAATGCTGTTGTTGTTCGGTGTTTCTGTGTCGGGAAGTACACTTGCTTGTGAAGGAAGCAAGAGTCACAAGGCCAAGACCGGCACAAGCGTTCCAGCTACACCAGCACCTGCTCCTGCAAAGTAATTGGGGCAGTGGTTAGCACCCTGCGGGGACTGGGCAACCAGTCCCCGCTTTCTTTGCATGACAATGTTTAACGCTCGCAGTACACTTCGCGGGTTTTAATGCAAAACAACCGAGGAGACCATCGTGAACCGTAGAGAAATGTTACTGGGCGCTGCCGCAATGGCAGCCACCGCGATCAGCAGTAAAGCCTTTGCCGCAGAACATCAGCATGACCATTCCGGTATGGCGCACGTACATGCTGCTTCCACCCGTAATGAGAAGTTGCTCGCCGCCGCCGCAGATTGTGTGCTCAAGGCGAATGTCTGTTTGCAACATTGCATCACTCTGTTGGGCGAAGGCGATAAGAGCATGGCTGCCTGTGCGAAATCTTCCAGCGAAGTCATCGCCATGTGTACGGCTTTGGAGCAGATGGCGGCCGCAGAATCCAAGTATCTTCCGCAACTTGCCAAAGTTTGCATGGATGTCTGCAAAGCCTGTGAAGATGAATGCAAGAAGACCGAAAAACACCCTGAATGCAAGGCTTGCAAGGAATCTTGCGCGGCGTGTTACAAGGAATGTAAAGCAATAGCGGCCTGAAGTGATGCTGGTTTATGAGCTTGATTTTGTAGGTTGGGTTTTAACCCGGCAACCCGTTCAGAATCAACAACTGTCGGGTTAAAACCCGACCTACAAAAACCGGAGTAGTTATGAATCAGACTTTGCTAAGGAGACGCTGATTTATTCGATTCCGTCATTCCCGCGAAGGCGGGAATCCAGTTAAATTAAGGCACTGGATCCCCGCCTTCGCGGGGATGACGAATAAATCAGTGCCTCCCTAAGTTAAGCGTAATCAACAAAAGTACTGGGTTTCTAATCGTGCCATTTTGCTGTTGCTCGAATATTGCAGTTATCGCATCTGTGCAATCGCGCAAAGTGGTCGTATATAATCGCAGGGAATTTCAGGCAGAACATTTGCGCCCGGTTATCCGGGCGTTTTTCGGAATAGCGTTAACAGTTAAGAGGAAAACTACATGGCTTTATTGATAGGAATTCCCCGTGAGACAGCAGCGGGAGAAAAACGCGTTGCGACGGTGCCGGAAGTCGTAGAGAAACTTATCAAGCTGGGTTTCAAAGTCGCGGTTGAATCCGGTGCCGGAGATGCGGCGAATTGCAGCGACGAAGCCTACCGCACTGCAGGGGCCGAAATCATCGTGGGTGCTCCCCAGTTGTGGGCCGCGTCTGACATCGTGTTCAAGGTATCTGTCCCATCGGGTGCAGAAGTTGAATTGATGCGCGAAGGTTGCACGTTGATCGGCTTTATCTGGCCCGCGCAAAATCCGGAACTGATGGCACAGCTGGCAGCGAAGAAAGCGACCGTGCTGGCTATTGACTGTCTGCCGCGCATGTTGAGCCGAGCACAGAAGATGGACGCCCTGACCTCACAGGCTGGTGTTGCCGGTTACCGCGCCGTTATTGAAGCCGCCAACGCCTTTGGCCGCTTCTTTAACGGACAGATCACGGCAGCGGGCAAGGTTCCGCCAGCCAAGGTTTTCATCGCCGGTGCCGGTGTGGCGGGCTTGGCAGCCATTGGAACTGCCGCTGGGCTGGGCGCCATCGTGCGCGCCAACGACACCCGTGCCGAAGTGGCCGATCAGGTTAAATCCCTGGGCGGCGAATTCGTGAAAGTCGAATATGAGGAAGAAGGTGGCGGCGGGGGCGGTTACGCCAAAGTGATGAGCGAGGGCTTCCAGCAGGCACAGCGCGAGATGTACGCCAAACAAGCCCGCGAAGTGGACATCATCATCACGACCGCACTGATCCCGGGCAAGCCCGCGCCACGGCTGATCACTGCCGAGATGGTGCAGAGCATGAAGCCGGGTAGCGTCATCGTTGATATGGCGGCTGAGCGCGGTGGCAATTGCGAACTGACTGTGCCGGGGCAAGCCGTGGTGGTACATGGCGTCACGATTGTTGGCTACAGTGATTTGAACAGTCGTTTGGCCAAGCAGTCCTCCACCTTGTATGGAACCAATTTGTTCCGCCTCGCCGAGGAACTTTGCAAAACCAAAGACGGCATCATTAACGTCAATATGGAAGACGATGCCATCCGCGGTCTGACCGTCGTTAAAAACGGCGAAGTTACCTGGCCGGCCCCCGCGCCTAAACTACCGCCAGCAGCGACTAAACCGGCTGCAGCCAAAGCCATTGTTGCACCGGCAGCCCATGGTCACGGTGGCGGTGGGGCACCTGCGTCGGTTAAAAAAACAGTGCTGATATTTAGCATTGCCGCGTTGCTGTTCCTGCTCATCGGAGCGTATGCACCCGCCGCTTTCCTGGGGCACTTCACGGTATTTGTGCTCGCGTGTTTCGTCGGTTACATGGTGGTGTGGAACGTTACTCCAGCATTACATACACCCTTGATGAGCGTCACCAACGCGATCAGCAGCATCATCGCTATTGGTGCATTGGTGCAGATCGCACCGCCTCTGTCATTGCTGGAGGGTTTTAACCGTCCGGATGTCTGGATACGCTGGTTGGCACTGGTCGGCATCGCTCTTACCGCGGTCAATATGTTCGGCGGCTTCGCCGTTACGCGTCGCATGTTGTCGATGTTCCGCAAATAAGGATAAATACTATGTCTGCAAGCTTGGCAACGGTTTCATATATTGGTGCAATTATTCTTTTCATCCTCAGCTTGGGCGGTCTGTCCAACCCTGAGTCTTCGCGGCGCGGCAATCTCTACGGCATGATTGGTATGGCTCTGGCCGTGCTGGCGACCGTGTTCGGTCCGCGTGTTTCGATGGCCGGAATTCCGTGGATCATCGGCGCAATGGTGGTGGGCGGCAGCGTCGGACTTTATGCGGCGCGCAAAGTGCAAATGACGCAAATGCCGGAACTGGTTGCGCTGATGCACAGCTTGGTCGGCCTCGCGGCTTGTCTGGTCGGCTTCGCCAACTACATTGACCCGGCAGCATCGCTGAATCTGAGCAGCGCCGAAAAAGGCATACACGAAATCGAGGTCTATCTCGGCATCCTGATTGGCGCGGTGACTTTCTCCGGCTCGCTCATCGCTTTCGGCAAACTGGCGGGCAAAATCGGCGGTAAGCCGCTGTTGCTGCCGGGACGTCACTTCATGAATCTGCTGGGGCTACTGGTTGTTATCGCGTTCGGCTGGCAATTTCTGCATGCGGAAACAATCAGTGCGGGCATGATCGCGCTGACCGTGATGACGGTGATCGCACTGCTGTTCGGCATCCACATGGTGATGGCCATCGGCGGTGCCGACATGCCGGTGGTGGTGTCCATGTTGAACAGCTATTCCGGCTGGGCGGCAGCGGCCACCGGCTTCATGCTGAACAACGACCTGCTTATCGTCACCGGCGCATTGGTGGGATCCAGCGGCGCCATTCTTTCCTACATCATGTGTCGCGCGATGAACCGCAATTTCATCAGCGTGATTGCGGGTGGATTTGGTACCGGTGGTGGCAAACCCGCCAAGAAGGTCGACGGCGAAACGCAACCGGCAGGCGAAGTGGTGTCTATCAGTGCACAGGAAACGGCAGAACTGTTGCGCGAAGCCAAGAGCGTCATTATTGTGCCGGGATACGGCATGGCAGTGGCTCAGGCGCAGCACACAGTCAATGAAATTACCCAGCATTTGCGCGATAAAGGTGTCACCGTGCGTTTCGGTATCCACCCGGTTGCGGGACGTATGCCCGGCCACATGAATGTGTTGCTGGCGGAGGCCAGAGTGCCCTACGACATCGTGATGGAGATGGATGAAGTGAATCCGGACTTCCCGGATACCGATGTTTCCATGGTGATCGGCGCCAACGACATCGTGAACCCGGCCGCCCAGGAAGATCCGACCAGCCCCATCGCCGGTATGCCTGTTCTGGAAGTGTGG
Organism: uncultured Sideroxydans sp.; assembly: GCA_964604485.1. Taxonomy (GTDB): domain Bacteria; phylum Pseudomonadota; class Gammaproteobacteria; order Burkholderiales; family Gallionellaceae; genus Sideroxyarcus. The sequence goes on along the minus strand of CAZRZH010000056.1, from coordinate 263 downwards.
AAGGCCAAGACTTCCATCATGATGAAACGCAGCATGGCGACCGGCTATGCGGGCGTGGACAATCCTCTGTTCTACAAAGAGAACAACCGTATGTTGTTCGGCGATGCCAAGAAAATGCTGGAAGAAGTTTTCGTTGCGCTGAAAACATAAAGAAGCCTGATTCGAGTTACAGATGCAGGTATGAAAGGGCCGCGAAAGCGGCTCTTTCTATTGTGCGCCCAGCATGGTCGCGATCTTGGAGGTGGAAGTCCTCTCGTAAGTTG
>CAZRZH010000055.1:0-15820 GCA_964604485.1 uncultured Sideroxydans sp. | reverse complement strand
GACAAAGCCGTTCCCGCTGCCGATACCTCGATCCGAGTGAATGTCGAGAAGGTTGACCAGCTTATCAACCTCATCGGCGAGCTGGTCATCACCCAGGCGATGTTGGCGCAGTCGGCATCCGGGATGGACGATGCCATGTATGAAAAGATGCAGAACGGACTGCACCAACTGGAACGCAATACGCGCGACCTGCAGGAAGTAGTGATGTCGGTGCGCATGTTGCCGATCTCTTTCGTGTTCAGCCGCTATCCGCGCGTGGTGCGCGACTTGGCTGGCAAGCTGGGCAAACAGGTGGAGCTGAAAACGATCGGTGAAAGCACCGAGCTGGACAAAGGGTTGATCGAAAAAATCGCCGATCCGCTCACCCATTTGGTTCGCAACAGCCTCGACCACGGTATCGAAAATCCGGGGAAGCGTCTCGCGGCAGGCAAACCGGCCAAAGGCACGATCACCTTGCAAGCCGCACACCAGGGCGGCAACGTGGTGATCGAAGTGTCCGACGACGGTGCCGGCCTGAATCGCGGCAGGATTTTGAGCAAGGCGATCGAACGCGGCTTGCCGGTACGCGATGACATCCCCGACCAGGAAGTCTGGATGCTGATTTTTGAGCCGGGTTTCTCTACGGCTGAGGTGGTCACCGATGTGTCCGGACGCGGCGTCGGAATGGACGTGGTCAAGCGCAACATCGCGGCACTTGGCGGGCGCATCGAATTGAATTCGGTCGAGGGGTTAGGTACACGAATCACCATCCGCCTACCGCTCACCCTGGCGATTCTTGATGGCCTGTCTGTATCGGTAGGTGCCGAGACCTACATCATTCCGCTGACCAACATCATCGAGTCGCTGCTCATCGGCGAAGCCGATACGCGCAGCGTGAGTGGCAAAGGGCACATGATCCATGTGCGCGGCGAGTATCTGCCGCTGGTGTCGATGAGAGCGTTGTTCAATCTGCCGATAGACAACAACACATCGGTGGGCAATGTGGTGGTCATCGTCGAGGCGGAAGGCAGAAAAGTCGCGCTGTGGGTGGATGAACTATTGGGCCAACACCAGGTGGTGATCAAGAGTCTGGAGTCGAATTACCGCAAACTGCCGGGTATTTCCGGTGCGACCATCATGGGCGATGGCAAGGTCGCATTGATCCTGGATGTGGCGGCGTTAAGCATGACCCCGTCGCAGCAGAATCGTCTGGCTGCATGAAGGGGTAATTGATTTTCTCGTTGGTACTTTCTCTCGCTTGGGGGAGAAAGTTGGAGAGAGGGAAAAGTTAAAGATCGTCTTTCCCGTTCGCTTTCCCGCCCGCCGGCGGGCAAGGATTGAGGAAACGGCACAAGGAGAATCAGATGGCTACGACAGAACAGCATTCGGCAGGCGGAGCGGGCCTCGCCAACAACGAGTTCCTCACCTTTACCTTGGGCAAAGAGGAATACGGTCTCGACATCCTCAAGGTGCAGGAGATCCGCGGATACGACGCGGTCACGACCATTGCCAACACTCCCGACTTCATCAAGGGAGTGATTAACTTGCGCGGCACCATCGTTCCCATCGTCGATCTGCGCATCAAATTCAAAATGTCTTCTGTTGAATATGACCAGTTCACCGTGGTGATTATTTTGAATCTGGGCAAACGTGTCGTCGGAATCGTGGTGGACAGCGTATCCGATGTGTTGACACTCAACCCGGATCAAATTCACCCGGCCCCCAATCTTTCCGCTGCATTGGATACGCGCTACATCATTGGTCTGGGAACTGTGGGCGAGCATATGTTGATCTTGGTTGATATCGAAAAACTGATGTCCAGCACTGAAATGGCATTAACGGATGAGGTGGTCAGCCGATAGCAGCCTAGGGAGAATATGAAAATGAACACGATGCGGGTCAATCGACGTTTTGTGCTGATGTTAGGTGTGTTTGCTGCCAGCTTTATGGCAGTCGGCTGGGTGTCGTTAAGCACGCTGAATCTGGCCAAAGTGAACGGGCCGATCTACAAGAATGTCATTCTGCAGAAAGACCTGGTGGCGGACATCCTGCCCCCGCCCGAGTATCTGCTCGAAGCGCATTTTGTCGTGCTGGAATTGAACCAGGCCTCCGCTAAAGAGATTCCGGCACTGCTCGCAAAAAGCAAACAGTTGAGAGACGACTACGAGTTGCGCCACAAATATTGGGCGGACAATTTGCCGCCGGGAAAGATCCGGGAATTAATGCTGGTCGATTCGTACAAACCGGGCAGGGAATATCTTGATGTACGCGACGAACGCTATATTCCCGCGATCCAAAGCGGAGACAAGGCCACTGTCGCCAATACGCTCGTTTTGCTTGAACAAAAATATCGCGCGCACCGCCAGGTGATCGATGAGCTGGTGGTTCAGGTCAATGAAAAAACCTTGCGCGATGAAGCCGAAGCGGCCGCAGTCATTCAAGGCAGAACCCTGTGGATGGTGCTGCTCATGCTGGCAAGCGCCGTCGCGGTATTTTTTTTCGGGACTTGGATCGCACGCAGTCTGCTCAAACAGCTGGGTGGCGAACCGGCAGAGGCGGCAGAAGCCGCAAGCCGTATCGCGGCGTATGACTTTTCCCAAACGGTCAATGTCAAAACGGGCGACACGACCAGCATGATGGCGATGATGAAGACGATGCAGGCCAAGTTGTTGGAACGCCAGGAAGAAGACAGGCGCGCGGCACGCGAGATGTCGCGGCTGAAATGTGCTTTGGACAATGTGAGCATGTGTGTGCGGGTTGCGAATAGCGACGGCAAGGTGATCTATATCAATCATGCTTTGCGCGATGTCCTGCATAAATACGAAAAGGAATTCCAACTGGAAAATCCGGCATTCGTGGCTGACAAGGTGGTCGGGGGCAGCATCGGTGTGTTCTATGCCGATCCGCAGGTTGCCATCACCCGGTTGCGTAATCTGTCTTCGACGGTGCGCACGCGGCTGGTATTGGGTGGGCGCAACTACGATGTGGTGACCACCCCCATCCTTACCGAGGGGGGGGACAAGCTGGGCACGGTGGGTCAATGGATCGATGTGACCGATCAACTGCTGGCCGAGGCGGAAATATCCAACATCGTTGAAGCGGCGGCGAACGGTGATTTTGCACGCCGCATAGCCGTAACGGGGAAGGAGGGTTTCTTTCTGAAGTTGGCCGAAGACATGAACCGTCTGCTACATACGAGCGAGGTCGGGTTGAACGAAGTTGTACGGGTGCTGGGGGCGCTGGCACATGGCGACCTGACGCAGACCATAAGCGGTGATTACCAGGGCACATTCGGCCAACTGAAAGAAGATTCAAACGCCACCGTGGCGCAACTGACCGAGACCATCAGCCGCATCAAAGAAGCGGCCGACACCATCAACACCGCCTCCAAAGAAATCGCCTCCGGCAACACCGACCTGTCACAACGCACCGAAGAACAAGCCTCCAGTCTGGAAGAGACCGCCGCCAGCATGGAAGAATTGACCTCGACCGTTAAGCAGAACGCCGAGAACGCCAAACAAGCCAACCAACTCGCCCTGGGCGCATCCAATATTGCCGCGAAAGGAGGCGAGGTCGTCAACCAGGTTGTGCATACCATGTCCTCCATCAGCGACAGCTCAAAGAAAATCTCCGACATCATCAGCGTCATCGACGGCATCGCCTTCCAGACCAACATCCTTGCCCTGAATGCGGCCGTGGAAGCCGCCCGTGCGGGCGAACAGGGACGGGGGTTTGCCGTGGTGGCATCGGAAGTACGCAATCTGGCCCAACGCAGCGCGGCGGCGGCGAAAGAAATCAAGACACTGATTGGCGACTCGGTCGACAAAGTCACGCTGGGCACCGAGCTGGTGGACAAAGCCGGCAAGACCATGGAAGAAGTGGTGAACGCCGTCAAACGCGTGACCGACATCATGGGCGAGATCACGGCGGCCTCGTCCGAGCAGAGCCAGGGCATCGAACAGGTCAACACCGCGATCACGCAGATGGACGACGTGACGCAACAGAACGCGGCCCTGGTCGAAGAAGCGGCGGCGGCAGCGGAGTCGATGGAGGAGCAGGCGCAAGGCATGGCGCAACTGTTATCGACCTTCCGCCTGTCCGGAAGCAAAGTGGCAAAGCCAGTTCCGGCTGTCCCGCGCCTGTCAGCCAAGATTGTCAGCGATGCGGATTTTTCGTTCGATGATGCAGTCAATGCGCACACCAAATGGAAGGTGCGCCTCATCGACTACATCAAGGGAACCGGCAATGAGCAACTGGAAGTGAGCAAAGTATCGCGCGATGACCTGTGTCCGTTGGGGTGTTGGTTGTACGGTGCTGCCATCAGTTACTCCAAGCTGCAGGAATACGAAGAGCTGAAGAAAAATCATGCGGCTTTCCATAGCAGCGTCGGGCATATCGTGCAATGTGTCCATGACCACAAGAAAGACGAAGCGATGCATAAGCTGGGTGGGGATTTTTTTCAGTATTCGACCAAGACGGTGAAAGCCATCAGAACATTGCAGTCGAAAGTGGAAGGTGGGACGGCTTCAGCTAATTCCGTACTCAAGTTGCCAGTCAAACCAGTTTAGAAATGCCGAGGATGTGTTTTGAAATTGACCGAATAGCGTTTTGAGGAGAACAGCCATGCGTACCAATTTGCCCGTAACCAACGTCGAATACGAACTCAAAGAGGGTTCTTCGATTGTTTCCAAGACCGATCTCAAGGGACTGATTACCTACGTCAACCCGGACTTCATCGAAGCGAGCGGTTTCAACGAAAAGGAATTGTTGGGGCAACCGCACAATCTGGTGCGCCATCCCGACATGCCAGTCGAAGCCTTCGATGACTTGTGGCGCACGCTGAAGCAGAACAGGCCGTGGACAGGGGTAGTGAAGAACCGCCGCAAGAATGGTGACCATTACTGGGTCATCGCCAATGCCACGCCCATCTTTGAGGCCGGTCACTGTATCGGTTATATGTCGGTGCGCAGCAAGCCGACACGTGTCCAGATCGAGGCGCATGAGGCGGCCTATCGCCTGTTCCGCGAAGGCCAGCAAGGCAATCTGCGCATCGTGGAAGGCAAGGCGGTCAAAGCCGGCCTGTTGTCCGCATTGACAGGCCGGTTTGCCAACGCCAATGAAAAAACCCGGTTGATTTTTTCGTTGGGTTTGTTGGCCGCCGCACTGGCGCTGAACAGTTTTCTCGGCCACTACTCGCTCACCGATATCGAAAAGAAGATGGAAGATATTTCCACCCGGCGCATGGCATTGAATCGCGATATTCAGGCGCTGCAATATCTGATGGCGGATAACCGTTCGCAGATCATGCTGGCGCTGCAGCATGATCCGGCCGGCAGATATTCCAAGCTGCACGATCATCCTGTTTCAAAACACACGGATGCCATTTTGGCGAATCGTGATCAGATAGACGCGCTGATCAAAAACCTTGAGGCCAATGCCCGTTCCGAGAAAGGCAAAGCCTTGCTTGCCGAAGTGAAGCGCACGCGCGGGACGTATGTCGGCGAAGGCATTACACCGGCACGCCAGCTGATACTTGAGGGCAACTACGAGGCGGCGGCGCGCAATTTAATCAGCAGGATCAATCCGTTGCGCGAAGAGTCGAAACAATCCATCCAGGATATGACTGAACACGAGCTGAACGGCGCACGGCATGCTTACGAAAAGGCTTCCGCCGACGCAGATTTCCTCAACCGGCTGCAGGCGGGCGTCTCGATTGTTTCTTTGCTGCTTGCGGCGGTATTTGGCACCCTGGTGGTACGTTACATCATCAGTTCATTGCATTCGGCGCGCGACCAACTGAACCGCATCGCGCAGGGACATTACCACGACATTATCGACGTCAAACGCGCAGACGAATCGGGAATGCTGTTGTATGCCATGAAAGCGATGCAGATCAGAATGGGCTTCGAGGTGTCGGATGCCAAACGCATCAATGACGAAGTAACCCGTGTCAAGATTGGCTTGGACAATGTCAGCACCAATGTGATGATTGCCGACAAATATCGCACCATCATCTACATGAACAAGGCAATCGCGGAGATGTTCAAAACCGCACAGGAGGGTATCCGTAAAGACTTCCCGAATTTTGATGCGAATAATCTGCTCGGTTCCAGTATCGACCAGTTCCACAAGAATCCGGCGCATCAGGCACAGATGCTGGAGCACTTGCGCGGGTCACACAAGGCAACGATCAAGATTGGAGGCCGCACTTTTGTGCTGACGGTGAGTGCGGTCATCAATGGCCAGGGCGAGCACCTGGGTTCGGCGGTGGAATGGATAGACCGCACGGTCGAACTGGCGGTGGAAGATGAAATTGCCAACATCGTTGCGGCTGCGGCAAGAGGTGATTTCTCGCAACGCATCATGCTGGAAGGAAAGAGCGGTTTCTTTTTGCAAATGGCACAAAGCATCAACCAGTTGTTGGAGACCAGTTCGGTCGGGCTGGAAGAGGTGGTGCGTGTATTGGGTGCGTTGTCCAATGGCGACCTGACGCAGACCATGAGCGGTGATTACCAGGGCACGTTCGGCCAACTGAAAGAAGATTCGAACGCCACGGTGGCGCAACTGACCGAGACCATCAGCCGCATCAAAGAAGCGGCCGACACCATCAACACCGCCTCCAAAGAAATCGCCTCCGGCAACACCGACCTGTCACAACGCACCGAAGAACAAGCCTCCAGTCTGGAAGAGACCGCCGCCAGCATGGAAGAATTGACCTCGACCGTTAAGCAGAACGCCGAGAACGCCAAACAAGCCAACCAACTCGCCCTGGGCGCATCCAATATTGCCGCGAAAGGAGGCGAGGTCGTCAACCAGGTTGTGCATACCATGTCCTCCATCAGCGACAGCTCAAAGAAAATCTCCGACATCATCAGCGTCATCGACGGCATCGCCTTCCAGACCAACATCCTTGCCCTGAATGCGGCCGTGGAAGCCGCCCGTGCGGGCGAACAGGGACGGGGGTTTGCCGTGGTGGCATCGGAAGTACGCAATCTGGCCCAACGCAGCGCGGCGGCGGCGAAAGAAATCAAGACACTGATTGGCGACTCGGTCGACAAAGTCACGCTGGGCACCGAGCTGGTGGACAAAGCCGGCAAGACCATGGAAGAAGTGGTGAACGCCGTCAAACGCGTGACCGACATCATGGGCGAGATCACGGCGGCCTCGTCCGAGCAGAGCCAGGGCATCGAACAGGTCAACACCGCGATCACGCAGATGGACGACGTGACGCAACAGAACGCGGCCCTGGTCGAAGAAGCGGCGGCGGCAGCGGAGTCGATGGAGGAGCAGGCGCAACAACTGGCCGCAATGATGAGTACCTTCAAATTGTCGGGCGAGAGCCAGGCTCATTCGATCGCCCCGGTGCGTACCCCTGCGCGGCAGTTGCCGCCGGCCAAATCGGCTCCGTCGAAGCCTGCTCCGGCAAAACGCAGCGCGCGTCCGTTGCCGCCAACGGCAGATGATGCCGAGGATGGGGAGTGGAAAGAGTTTTGAAATCAGGATTGAGGAATGAGGATCGGGGAGAATCTGCCGGCCTGCTATGCGCTCAATCCTTGATCCTAAAATGAGGAAAAAAATGAAAGATCCCGACAGCAGAGAGTTCCATTTCACCACCCAGGATTTTCACCGGGTGCGCAAGATGATCTATGAGCATGCCGGGATCACCTTGAGCGACAGCAAGCAGGAGTTGGTGTATAGCCGCCTGTCACGGCGTTTGCGCGCGACAGGTATAAACACCTTCGGCGAATATCTGAAACGGCTGGAACAAAATGACGAGAAGGAATGGGAGGCGTTCGTCAATTCGTTGACCACTAACCTCACTTCATTTTTTCGCGAACCACACCACTTTCCGCTGCTGGCCGAGCACCTTCTCAAACAACGCGGTAGCCATCCCATCGAGCTTTGGTGTTCTGCCAGTTCCACCGGTGAGGAAGCGTATTCCATGGCGATGACTGCGGTGGAGACTTTCAATAGTTTCAATCCGCCCGTCACGATTCTGGCGACCGATCTGGATACCAATGTGCTGGAAACAGCACGTAAAGGTGTGTATTCAATTGATCGGGTGGAGAAACTGGAGGATGAAAAGCTTAAGAAATTTTTTCTAAAAGGTGAAGGCAGCCATGCCGGTCAAGTCAAGGTGCGTTCGGAACTTCAACGTCTGATTACGTTCCGACAATTGAATTTGCTGGATGAGAAGTGGCCTATCCATGGCGGACTGGATGGTATCTTTTGTCGCAATGTGATGATCTATTTCGATAAGGATACCCAGCTCGCCATCCTGAAAAGATTTGCGCCGCTACTGCGCGAAGATGGCTTGTTGTTCGCTGGGCATTCGGAAAATTTTCATCATGCCGATGCGTATTTCAAATTGCGCGGCAAGACAGTGTACGAGCTTTCATACCCGTTCAAATCCGCGCATCACCCTACCGCTCGGAACACATCAATGCAGTCGCAGAAATTCACAGGTTAATGGGGGAGGCATGCCGGATCACAATTACGAGGAAGTACTCTCACCCAACCAGTATTTTGACCGTAACTTCAATAGTGATGCGGTCAAGATTTTGCCCGGCGAATATTATGTCACCGGCCGGGATATGGTGTTGGTGACGGTGTTGGGTTCCTGTGTGGCCGCGTGCATTCGCGATCGCGTGAGCAGGATTGGCGGCATGAATCATTTCATGCTTCCGGGCAGTGATACTGAAACTGCTCCCACGGGTACCTCGGCACGCTACGGCACCTACGCGATGGAGTTGATGATCAACCAGTTGCTCAAGTCAGGCGCGAAACGCGGCAATCTGGAAGCCAAGGTATTTGGCGGAGGCAATGTGTTGCGCGGCTTCACCGTGGCCAACGTGGGGCAACGCAATGCCGAATTTGTCATCGATTACCTGCAGACTGAAAACATATCTTTGCTGGCCGAGGATCTGCTGGGTCTGTTTCCACGCAAGGTATATTACTTTCCGCAAACCGGGAGAACACTGGTCAAGCAATTGCGGGTGGCGCATAACGACACCATTCTGCAACGCGAAATACAATATGGCCAACGCATCAAGAGTTCCGACGTACAGGGTGATGTGGAGTTGTTCTGATGAATCAAAATATCCAACAACGCAAAATTAAAGTGTTGATCGTCGACGATTCGGCGCTGATCCGCAGCATCCTGAAAGAGATCATCAACAGCCAGCCGGATATGGAGGCTGTAGGTGTCGCCAGCAATCCGTTGATGGCGCGCGAGATGATTAAGACATTGAATCCGGATGTGTTGACGCTGGACGTGGAAATGCCGCAGATGGACGGGCTGACCTTTCTGGAAAAGCTCATGCGTCTGCGGCCGATGCCGGTGTTGATGATTTCCAGTTTGACCGAGCGGGGATCGGAGATCGCGTTACGCGCCTTGGAGTTGGGTGCGGTCGATTTCGTTTCCAAGCCCAAATTGGGGGTGGCGGAAGGAATGACTGCCTACACCGAGGAGATCGCCGACAAGATCAGAGTAGCATTCCAATCGCGTCCCTCGGCCAGACAGGTTGCGCGCTCGATAGATATCTTGCCGCCCATCGGTAACCGTTTGGCGACCACCGAGAAGCTGATTGCGGTGGGTGCATCCACCGGAGGGACCGAAGCGCTGAAAGAATTCCTGGTGCCCATGCCGGCGGATTCACCCGCTATTCTGGTCACACAGCACATGCCCGAGGCTTTCACCAAGTCTTTTGCTGCCCGTCTGGACAGTCTGTGCAAGATGACTGTGTGTGAAGCCGAACACAATCAACGGGTATTGCCCGGGCATGTCTATATCGCGCCCGGACATTCCCATCTGTTGCTGAAACGCAGTGGCACCAACTACATCGCGGAATTGAGCCAATCGGCACCGGTCAATCATCACCGGCCTTCGGTAGAAGTGTTGTTCCGTTCGGTGGCCCAACATGCCGGGTCGAACGCCATCGGTGTGATGCTCACCGGGATGGGTAAGGACGGCGCCACTGGCATGCTGGAGATGCGCCAGGCAGGCGCCTATAACTTGGCGCAGGACGAGGCATCTTGTGTAGTATTCGGCATGCCACGCGAGGCCATCAACATCGGTGCGGCGCATGAGGTGGTGGGCATACGCGACATGGCGCAAAGGGTGCTGGCACGGTTCACGCGCGAAAAATAATGGGCAATTATTCGGGAGGATGAAATGACTACACACATATCTATAACTATAGCGGACGGGGTGGCAACGATGTATCTGGGAGGTCGCTTCGACTTCAACACGCAGAAAGAATTTCGAACCGCTTACACCCCTTTGTTGCTTGATGCGACGGTGCGGTCCATACGCATCGACTTTTCCAAAGTTGACTATCTGGACAGTTCCGCGTTGGGCATGTTGATGCTGATGCGCGAACGTGCGCAGGAAGCAGGTAAGTCCGCAGAATTGTGCAAGCCCAACGAAACGGTGCGCAAGATTCTGGTGATCGCCAATTTTGGCAAACTGTTCAAAATGGATTGAGGTGATGCCGCCGCGCACCGAATTATTGCCGTCCACGCCATTGCGCATACTGGTGGTCGATGACGAACATCTCAGCCGATTGGTGATCGAGACAATGTTGCGCAGGATGGGACATCAGCCGATATTGGCCGAGGGTGGGCAACGGGCTTTGGAGTTGTTGCGCGAACAGCAGCCGGACTTGGTGCTGATGGACGTAAACATGCCGTCCATGAGTGGTTACGATATCGTGGGTGCGATGCGCCGGCTGGCAGAAGGCCAGGCACCAATCGTTTTTCTGGCCGCGATGAACCAACCTGAGAATGTCATCGAGGGGCTGCGCGCCGGGGGCGATGATTATCTGCAAAAGCCGGTGCACTACGAGATGCTGGAAGCAAAAATCAAAGCGCTACATGAGCGCCAGCATCTTCTGTCGCAGTTGTCGCTGAAGAATAAGGCACTGGCCGAATACCAGACTCATGTGGAGGATGACCGTGTCGTTGCGGTTCGATTCATGGAAAGATTGTCCGCTCTGGAACGTATCACCGATCAGGCAGTGAAATTTCATCTGATCCAGGCGGAGGACTTTGGCGGGGATCTGATTGCCGCTGCGCGTGCGCCGAACGGCTACCTGAACGTTATGCTGGCAGACAGCGCAGGCCATGGCTTGGCGGCCGCTCTGACGATCATGCCCGTGGTCGAACCCTTCTACAAAATGACGGCAAAGGGATTCGACATTAGCAGCATCGTGGAAGAAATGAATGCCCGGGTGCGTAAATACGTTTCGCTACCGCGATATGTTGCTGCAAATATCATTTCCATCGATACCCGAGAGCGTACGGTGCGAGCCTGGAACGGTGGCTGTCCAGATGGTCTCGTGCTGGACTCGGAGGGCGCAGTCTTGCACCGTTTCACTTCGAGTCATTTGCCGCTGGGTGTACTCGGTGCAAAAGATTTCGACAGCACGATCGGGCACTATGAATACGGTACTAGACAATGCCGGGTGTGCATGTGTTCAGATGGAGTGACCGAACTGGGACTGGAAGAGGGGGAAGCGTTTGATCTGGAAGCGAAGCTTCTAGTAAGCCACCATAGGCCAAACCCGTTCGAGCATCTGGTGCAATCCATCACGGAAGAGTTGCACGATCAGCGTGTCCGCGATGATATCGCGATTGTATGTGCTGACTGTGCCGCACCGGCTTCTCCGCAGCTGGCGTCGCGCCAGGTAACGAAGGCCAGCGAGGCGCAGCATGAATCTGTCGTGGAGATTGAAGACGCTGCCGAACAGGTCACTTGGAAAATGGACATCACCCTGACTGCACCCCAACTCAAGTATCTGGACGTGGTGCCCATGTTGACTGGACTCACCAGCACCATCGAGGCAGGCAATTCCGATTCGACGATCTTCATGGTGTTGTCGGAACTGTTCAACAATGCGCTGGATCATGGTGTGCTCAAACTTGATTCTTCCCTCAAGCAACACGAGGAGGGTATGGGGCGGTACTACGAAGAGCGCACGTTGCGATTGGCTAACCTTTCGCATGGTCAGATTGAAATTGGGTTGGAACGCATCAGTTCACATTACGGTGACTGGTTGAAGATACGCATGTGCGACAGTGGGGGCGGGTTTGATTTCGCAGCATTAAAAAATGGTGAAGGTGATGCTCTGGTACGGCATGGGCGTGGAATCAGTCTTCTCCGGGGAATATGCGACATTCTGGAATACGGCGGGAACGGCTCCGAGGTTGTCGCCTATCTGGATCTTGAAAGTTCATTGAACTAGCTCGCGTTGCTGAAAATTTTGTGGTGAAACACAAGCATGGCATAGCCAAGGAGTAAGGGAACTCCGTGAACTGGATAGGGGGAATATTGGTGATGTCCTGTGGTCAGAAGCAGGCACGATCAGCAAAATGTAGGCAATAATTTCCGCAAGATAAGTCGGACTGAATTCCCAAGCGCTGGGATTTCCCCCAAGCCGCTCTGTTTGATGATTGGGTATGAGGGGTGATGCCGCCGCTGGTTCAGATGACGTTTCTTGGGTTGCGCCCCAAAATAAAAGCCGTTATATTCCCGCACATGCACTTCTCAAGACACATTTCGCAATCGCATTCCACCTTCAGCCTGCTGGCCGCGCTGAAGCTGCGCCAAGGCGCAAACTAAACCCACCCACACGTTTCAAATCAGGCGGCTCGGTTGGTGTTGAGCCGTGGATGAACAATTGCATTGGAGCAAATCATGACCGACAAATTAATCATATTCGACACGACGTTGCGCGACGGCGAGCAGAGTCCCGGCGCGTCCATGACCAAAGAAGAGAAATTGCGCATCGCGCGCCAGTTGGAAAAACTGGGCGTGGATGTGATCGAGGCGGGCTTTGCTGCTGCCAGCCCCGGTGATGCCGATGCGATTCATAGCATCGCCAAGGTGATCGAGCGATCAACGGTTTGCTCATTGGCTCGCGCCAGTGAAAAAGACGTTCGCGCGGCGGGCGCGGCGATCAAACCGGCCAAGCGCGGACGCATCCACACTTTCATCGCCACTTCACCCATCCATATGGAGAAGAAGTTGCGCATGGCGCCGGATGAGGTTGTAGAGCGCGCTGTCGCGGCTGTGAAACTGGCACTTGAATTCACCGACGATGTCGAGTTTTCAGCCGAAGACGCAGTACGTTCCGAGATCGATTTCTTGGTGCGCATATTCGACGAGGTCATCAAAGCGGGGGCGAAGACGCTGAATGTACCGGATACCGTGGGTTATAGCATTCCGGTGTTGTGGGGTGAGCGTTTTAAACAGTTGATCGCGCGCGTGCCCAACAGCGACAAGGTGATTTGGTCGACACATTGTCACAACGACTTGGGTATGGCTTCCGCCAATTCGTTGGCGGCGGTGATGAATGGCGCACGTCAAGTGGAGTGCACCATTAACGGCTTGGGTGAGCGCGCTGGCAATGCCGCGCTGGAAGAGATCGTGATGGCGGTGAAGACGCGGCGCGACATTTTTACATGTGATACGGGTATCGACACCACACAGATCGTGCCGACTTCGAAGCTGGTCTCAAGCATCACCGGGTATCCGGTGCAGCCGAACAAGGCCATCGTTGGAGCCAACGCTTTTGCACACGAGTCGGGCATCCATCAGGACGGCGTGTTGAAACATCGCGAGACTTACGAAATCATGCGCGCCGAGGATGTGGGTTGGGGCGCCAACAAATTGTCTTTGGGCAAGCTTTCCGGGCGCAACGCCTTCCGTACCCGTTTGCAGGAACTGGGGATCGTGCTGGAAAATGAAGACGCGTTGAATGCCGCGTTTGCACGCTTCAAAGAACTGGCCGACCGCAAGAGCGAAATTTTCGACGAAGACATTCAGGCCTTGGTCAGTAATGAGGGAGTGACACATGTGAGCGAGCATTTCCGTCTGGTGTCCATGCGCGCCCATTCCGAAACGGGGATTTTGCCCAAGGCGCAGGTGACCCTGAGTGTGGGCGGCGCAGAACACCACGCCGAAGCGCAGCGCGGCGGGCCGGTGGATGCGACGTTCCAGGCCATCGAACAGATCGTGCACAGTGGAACCGAGTTGTTGCTGTATTCGGTGAACAACATCACCAGCGGCACGGATGCGCAGGGTGAAGTCACTGTGCGTTTGGCGATTGGCGGTCGCGTGGTGAACGGGCAGGGTGCGGATACCGATATCGTGGTAGCTTCTGCCAAGGCCTACTTGAATGCGTTGAACAAGCTGGATACCGGAGCCGAAAGGGCGCACCCGCAAGTGTGATGCCCCCAACTGAAGGGGATCGTGATGAGAAAACGTGTCGCAAGAGTGGTGCTCCTGGGGGCGGTGTTCCCGGGAGTGGTTCAAGCGGTGGAGCCGAACTCGACCAGCGATCCTCTGCGCCGCAAGGGGAAAGAAAAGACAACAGTTGTTGACCCGACAGTACGGGTCAACAACAAGGTCGACATGCAGTCCCTTACAAAGAAGGGTAGCGCAGAGCCAGACCAGGTCGATGACAGTGGCCTATTGACTACTTCAACGCCCCTTACTAAAGAAGAAGGTATTGAGCCAGTGAAGCCGCCCGTGGAAGCGGAAAGATCTGTCCAGTTGAAGGGTGTGCGCGGCTAGATCAACAGGAGGCATTCAGGTTTTGCAAGGCATCGTTCACGATGCCTTTTTTTGACTAGCCCTCCAGCAGGAGCAGTGCTTGATCAGCGTCAAGAGCGGGAGTCGGAAAATCGCGACGAAGGTTTCGCGCGTCGATACGCAGATCGTAACCGTCACAATCAATGCCGACCAAGTGGCCCTGCGTTGCGCTATGTGAAGAGTTGAGTTTTTCCAGCAATGCCGCCTCGGCACGAATGAGCGGGTAGAGTGGAACAAGATAATTGTCGGCCTTCACCCAATGGATGTCGCCAAAGCCTCCGATGTAACGTAGCGCCAGCGGCACAATGCGAAAGAAGTTGAAATCGTGCATGTCGAAATAAGTCTGCGCTTCGGGGAAATAGCGCAGATAACGTTTGCCCGCTTGCTCCCGATCCGTGAACAAACTGGCATTACCCACCAGCGTGACGCGCCCTTGGGTCTGGATATGCGGATCGTCCTGATTGTGGGTGATGAGACTGACTCTCGGATCGTTTTGGATGTTTTTGGTATGTTCGGCCAGGGCACTAATCAGAATCAACAGGCTGCCATCGTGATCTACCAGGTATGGCGTGATAGAACCGAAAGGATGTCCGTCGAATTTTTTCGATAAGGTGCTGAGTGCGCCGTAGCGGTGGGCGCGCAACATTTGACGCGCGATGCGGGCATTGCTTTTGGGGGAGGTCTTGTCGGGTATCATGCCGCCATTCTAGGCAGTTGTACAAAATTATGAAACTTCCAAATCTGGGTGTGCACGACGCTTTCCGATTTTTGCGTCTGGTTGGCGTGAGACTGCAGCAAGATCGCTGCGCCGAGATGGCGGCCAGTCTCACTTTCACCACATTATTGTCGTTGGTGCCGCTCATCACCATCATGTTGACTGTTTTCTCGGCATTTCCGGTCTTCGCAGACCTGTCGACTAGTCTCAAAGGTTTCGTCTTGTCGAACATGTTGCCGGAAACGGGCGGCAAGATGATCTCTCGCTACATGGAGCAATTTGCCGAAAGCGCTTCCCGCCTTAAGGCGGTGGGAATCGTGTTTCTGGCAGTCGCGGCGATGTGGATGATGCTGACGATAGACAATGCATTCCACCGCATCTTCCGCGTGACCCGCCAGCGCAATATGTTGCAGCGTGTTCTGGTTTATTGGGCAGTGATTACTTTGGCACCTTTGCTGGTGGGCGGTAGTCTTTCTTTGACGTCGTGGCTGGTCGGTTTGTCGGTTGGTTATGCAAAAGAGATGTCCGCA
>CAZRZH010000054.1:0-16061 GCA_964604485.1 uncultured Sideroxydans sp. | reverse complement strand
CACCAGCTTAAACTAGACTGATTTCTGTCTTGACGGATGGGTCCACTGTACTCCATTCCGAAAATCGGAACGGAGGAGGTTAATCACCTGGGTAATTTTCAGCGCGCAGACGCTATGTTTTCTGGGTAATATTCAACGCGTACCAACAAACTCACAGCTTGGAGTGATAAATCGGCATATTATTCAATGGGATGTAAATTCCCTTGTCGTTCTTCAAATTAAACTAAAGTTATATCAAACAATGCCGATACGTGACTTGTGCTTCTGACCGTGCCCCCTCGCGGTGATTGGCACTCCCCCCCGAGTCGCTCCTGCTTGCATACAGGGGCGGCTCATTTTTTTGTAGGTTATTTCCCTACATGAATATCAGAAAATCACCGATTTTTTTAAACACAAGCCTCTCGCAAAATGCGACCGTCGAAATGAGACACCAAACTGTTTAAGCGAGGGGACTGAAATGAACACCAATCAAATCCACGAAGAAATCAAGGAAACCAATCTCTCATACATGATGTTGGCTCAACAAATGATCAGGGACGACAAAGCTACTGCGATCTTTCGTTTGGGAGTCAGTGATGAGCTGGCCGAATTGATCTTAGGGCTTTCACCGGCGCAGTTGTTAAAGATGGCTGCATCCAACATGCTTCTTTGCCGATTTCGCTTTGATGAGCGTCTGCTTTTGAACATGATCACCGATTACAACAAAGACCGCATGATGTCGCAGACCCATACCACCATTTTGATGGCCGGTCAGCCTGCAGAATTGCTTGCTGCATAGCCGGAGACGATCATGCGGAATACGAGTGTGGTGAACGAGGCGCGTGAAATTCAAATCGCGGTTGAGCTGATCGAATTGGGTGCTCGCTTGCAGTTGTTGCAGGAAGAGACCCATCTGAGCCGGGAGCGGCTCCTTCGACTCTACAAAGAAGTCAAAGGTGAGTCTCCATCCAAGGGCATGTTGCCGTATTCAACGGATTGGTTCATGAGCTGGCTGCCGAACATTCACTCATCCCTGTTCATGGGTGTACACCGATATTTATTGAAGAATGCCAATCTGCTGGGTGTGGAAGCACTGATCAAAAGTTATCGCTTGTACCTTGAACAGATCGAAGTGAGCGGTGGAGAGCCGGTGCTGAGTATTACCAGGGCTTGGTTTCTCATACGTTTTTTTGATGCGGGAATGTTGCAACTCACAACCTGCAAGGATTGCGGGGGACAGTTTGTTGTGCATACGAACGAACTCTGTGCTGGGTATATCTGCGGAATCTGCCGCCCTCCCTCGCGTGCAGGGAAAACCAAGAAAGCAGCATTGGCCGAATTAGCTGCAGCCTAAAGAAAGAATCCAGAACGCCGCTACTCCTGAAGTGTCATCTCAGCAGTGGCGGCGTTTTCGTTACCGGATACAAAACATGAAAAGTAATGGAAATATCCAGTTGTTCGCGGGATGAGCGAAATTTTTGGCTGATAGGATTCAGTGGTGAAATTTCAAAAGTAAAAGCGACGGGG
This sequence comes from uncultured Sideroxydans sp., assembly GCA_964604485.1. Lineage (GTDB taxonomy): Bacteria > Pseudomonadota > Gammaproteobacteria > Burkholderiales > Gallionellaceae > Sideroxyarcus. The sequence goes on along the minus strand of CAZRZH010000054.1, from coordinate 14,555 downwards.
TGAATCATGCTAGTGATCGTTGGCTATATAGTGGTTTTGGGGTCGGTGTTTGGCGGCTACGCCATAGCGGGAGGTCACTTGGGTGGCCTTTGGCAGCCAGTTGAGGTGTTGATGATTGGCGGTGGAGCCATGGGTGCGCTGTTGGTGGGAAACACAATGAAAGCGGTCAAAGCAACTTTTAAAGACCTGCCAAACGTGTTCAAAGGCGCCAAATACAGCAAAGAGACCTACATGGAACTGATGGCACTCATGTATGAACTGCTGGGCAAAGTGCGCAAGGAAGGCATGATGTCCATTGAGGGCGATGTTGAGAAGCCCGAAGACAGCCCGATCTTCAGCAAGTATCCCAAAATTCTTTCAGACCACCATGTGGTCGAGTTCATCACCGATTATTTGCGCATCATGGTGAGCGGAAATCTCAACGCAATGGAGATCGAGAACCTGATGGATGTCGAGATCGAAACGCATCACCATGAAGCAATGGTTTCATCGCACGTCATTGCCAAGTTGGGGGATGGCATGCCGGCTTTCGGTATCGTCGCCGCAGTGATGGGCGTGGTGCACACAATGGAGTCCGTCGGCATCCCCCCTGCTGAACTGGGAATATTGATTGCCCATGCACTGGTGGGCACATTTCTTGGGATATTACTTGCCTACGGTTTCGTCGGACCTCTTGCGGCGACCCTGGAACAGAAAGCCGAGGAAGGCAGCAAGATGTTCCAGGCGGTCAAAGTCGTGTTGCTCGCAAACCTCAACGGATATGCACCCGCGATGGCCGTTGAGTTTGGGCGCAAGGTGTTGAATTCCACTGATCGTCCGGGTTTCGCCGAACTGGAAGAGCACGTCAAACAAAAACGTTAAAAATTGAATTCGTAGAGTCATGGCTGACGACAAAAACAAACGCCCCATCGTTATCAAGCGCATCAAGAAGGTGGCAGGGGGGCATCACGGAGGCGCTTGGAAAATCGCCTACGCCGACTTTGTGACGGCGATGATGGCCTTCTTTTTACTCATGTGGCTGTTGGGTTCGACTGCCAAAGGTGATCTGCAAGGGATCGCGGAATATTTCAAAACACCACTGAAGGTGGCGCTGATGGGTGGTTCAGGGAGCGGCGACAGTTCCAGCATTATTAAGGGAGGTGGCAAAGATCTCACTCGCACAGAAGGCCAAGTTAAGGAAGGGGAGCTGCCTTCGGAAAAGAAGACCATCAATTTAAAAGCTGCCAATGAAGAGTTTCTACGGCTGGAAACCCAGAAAGAAATCGATCACCTGAAGGAATTGAAGAAGAACATCGAAGCCGCAATCGAGAACAATAAAAAACTGCAGCAATTCAAAAAACAGATCCTTCTGGATCTGACGACCGAAGGGTTACGCATTCAGATCGTGGATGAAAAAAATCGTCCGATGTTCCAGAGCGGTAGTGCAAAGTTGGAAGATTACACGCGCGACATTTTGCGTGAGATTGGCAAGATGTTGAACGAAATACCGAACAAGGTCAGTTTGTCCGGTCACACCGACTCACAGGCGTATGTCACTGCGGGTGGACGCTACAGCAATTGGGAGTTGTCTGCGGACCGTGCCAATGCCTCCCGCCGCGAACTTATCGCAGGCGGATTGGGGGACGAGAAAATCGTTCGAGTCGTTGGCTTGTCGTCGGCAGTGCTGTTCGACAAGGAGCAGCCACTCAATCCGATCAATCGCCGAATTAGCATCATCGTGATGAACAAGAAAGCGGAAGAGGCGGCGCAGCAAGATGGTGGAACAGTGCAGATCGATGCTGAGAATGGAGTTGTTGACGGGGTACTGGCTGCATCAGCCGTGTCTGCTGCGGGCACTCAAGTAGGACTTCCCGCGTTGCCATCGACACCTCCACAGCCAGAGTCGCATTAAAGAACAAGGTTGTATTGCCGCAATATCGTTATGAATGGCATACGGATACTGATTGTCGCTACAAACACACCGGACAGGGGAAGATCATGAATGATTGGTGGAGCAAGCTTTCGCTTAAGAACAAACTGCAATTACCTATCCAGTTAATTTTGCTGGTCATCATGATCATGGCCCAGCGTACGGCTCTGGATAAGTTCGAGGAGCGGGTGTTGGAAGAAGCACGCCAAAAAGCGGTGGTGTCTGCGGATGGTGTTTTGAATGGTCTGAATATGTTGATGCTCAACGGCATCATCAGCGATGCCGATCAGCGCAAGTTGTATGTGGACAAGATGGGTGCCTCTGAACACGTGATCGATCTCAGGGTGATCCGAAACAAACCTGTCCAAGATCAATTCGGCCCGGGTCTGCCAACTGAGCAGGCCAAAGATGATATGGATCGCCTCGCGCTGTCATCAGCAAAAGAGCAAACCAGTTTGTTGGAAGCAAATGGAAAGAACACATTGCGTGTCGTGGTTCCATTCATCGCGCAAAAGAATTTTAGAGGTACCAACTGTCTGATGTGTCATACGGTTCCGGAAGGCACGGTGAATGGTGCGGCAAGCATCACAGTGGATATCACCGAGGAGTACACCGTGATGAAGCGAGCCAATATCATTCTCTGGACGGCACAGATTGGTGTGCAGGTGGTCTTATATTTTCTGATTGGATGGCTGATTAGCCTGGTCATCCGTCCCACGCAGGAACTGCAAAAAGTGATGCAGACGATGCAAGCTGACGGAGATCTCTCCAAGCGGGTGTCGGTCAGGAGTCAGGACGAGATTGGCAAGACAGCACGGTCATTCAATGATCTCGCCAATAGTTTCCAGGTGATCGTCAGTCAGGTGGAAGGGCATGCCAAACATGTGGCGAGTGCAGCGCATTCTCTTGCGCATGACGCCGAAGAACTTTCGCATAGTTCGCAGAGGCAATCTGATACCGCGAACATGACCTCGGGCACGGTGGAACAAGTCAGCAGTAGCGGAGCCATGGTTGCGGAAAGTGCAGATAAGGTTGCAAAACTTTCTGCTGAAACGCTGGAACGCGCCAATCGGGGACAGGCCAGTTTGCAGGAGATGGTGCAAGAGATCGAGCGGGTCGAAATCGCTGTAAAGGAAATTGCAACTGCGGTGGGTGAATTTGTGAACAACACTCAAAGTATTACAAGTATGACCCAGCAGGTCAGAGATATTGCAGAACAAACCAATCTTCTTGCATTGAATGCCGCTATCGAGGCCGCTCGGGCGGGTGAACAGGGGCGTGGATTTGCAGTGGTGGCGGATGAAGTGCGCAAATTGGCCGAGAAATCTGCGCACTCTGCTTCTCAGATCGATGAGGTGACGCAACTGTTGGGAGGGCAATCCAACCAGGTTGAACGAACCGTGCAGCGGGGGCTGGTGGCATTGCAAAGCAGTCAGGAGCACATCAGGGAAGTTGCGGGTGTCCTGACTGAAGCAAACACATCGGTCGAAAAAGTCAATCATGGCCTGGAAGAGATTTCGCAATCCGTCAACAAACAGCGTGATTCGACACAGGAGATCGCACGGAATGTTGAACAGATCGCAATGATGGCCAGTCAAGGAAACATCGTCGTCAAACGAACAGTGGCGGCAGTCAAATCCATGGAGACGTTGTCGGAGAATCTGAGCAAGACGGTCGGCCGCTTTAAAGTCTGAACGATGAGATAACCGAACAAAAAGGTGAGCGAAATGGGCGAGTGGTGGAGTGAACTGTCAATAAAAAACAAGTTGCAGATACCAATCCAATTGTTGCTGCTTGTGGTGCTGGTTTTTGCACAGCGTTGGGCTTTCCAGCAATACGAAGTGAGAGTTCTGGAAGATGCAAAAAATCGTGCTGCAATTCCTGCGGACGGTGTTTTTAACGGGCTGAACATGATGATGCTCAACGGTAGCATCGGTGATGCCGTCCAGCGACGCTTGTTCGTCAAGAAGATGGCCGTATCAAGTAATGCCAGCGAATTGCGACTGATACGCGGTCTTTCAGTCCAGCAACAGTTCGGCGAGGGCGCGCGTGAAGAGCAAGTTCAGGATGAGTTGGATCGGTTGACATTGCAGACCGGACAAAGGCAGAGCAATGCAAGCGAAACCAACGGCAAACATCTGTTGCGGGTGGTCGAACCGTTTGCCGCCGCAAAAGACTTTCGTGGGACAGGTACAAATTGTCTGCAATGCCATTCGGTACTCGATGGAGCAGTGATCGGTGCAGTCAGCGTGACGCTGGATATGACGTCTGAGTATCAGGCCATGGAAAGAGCCAGTGCTCTGCTGTGGGGAGGTCAGTTGGTTATCCAGGTGATGTTGTTTTTTGTCATCGGCTGGCTGATTAACCAAGTGACACGTCCGACGCGTGAATTGCAGCACGTCATGCTGGCAATGCAGGCAGATGGAGATTTAACCCGCAGGATCGAGATTCGAAGCAAGGATGAAGTGGGCCAGACAGCGGTGGCATTCAATGCATTGATCGATAGCTTCACCGGAATCATTCGCAATGTTTTATCCAATTCAGAGCGCATGAACGAGACAGCGAAACATATTGCGGAGACGTCAACAGGAATAACCAGCAGTTCGCGCGCCCAAAGCGAAGCGGCCATTTCGACAGCCTCGGTGGTCGAAGAGGTGACAGCAAGCATAAACTCGGTCGCTGAGAACACCAATGTCGTGAGGAAACTTTCCGAAAAAAGCCTGAAACAAACCGAACAGGGCAACAGCAGTGTCGCCGAGATGGTGCAAGAGATCCGCAGCATCGAAGGTGCGGTCCAACAGATCGCATTGGCTGCAAATGAATTCGTGGAAAGTACGCGCACCATCGCCAGCATGACTCAACAAGTAAAAGATATTGCCGACCAGACCAATCTTCTGGCATTGAACGCGGCAATCGAAGCGGCGCGGGCGGGTGAGCAGGGGCGCGGGTTCGCCGTGGTGGCCGACGAGGTCAGAAAGCTCGCCGAAAAATCCGCCCAATCCGCCAGCGAAATCGACAAGGTAACCAGCAAGCTTGATGAGAAATCCTCAAGAGTCGAGCAGGCGATCGCATCGGGAGAACAGTCATTGTTGTCCACACACAAATACGTGGAAGCGATGTCCGCCGTATTGACGGAAGCCGGTGCGGCGGTGAGGGAATCCAATCTTGGTGTGGCAGAGATCGCCGTATCGGTCAGCGAGCAGGGTAAAGCAAGTGCTGACATTGCACAGCATGTCGAACAGATAGCGCGGATGGCGGAAAGTAACTATGCAGCAATCGAGCAGTCTTCACGCGATATCGCTGAACTGGGTCGAATGGGCAATGAGCTGCAGAACTCAGTTGCGAAATTCAAAATATAAAAATGGTAACCAATCGGCTGCGCACACCGGATCGGGAGTTGAAATGATGAGTAACATGACAATCAAGGCAAGGCTGATCGGCTTGGTTCTGACACTGATAGTGCTGTCTGTCATTACCGGCTTGTTGGGGATGTATGCCGCCAATCACTCGAATCAATCTATGCGCTCGGTCTATAACGACCGGCTGATTCCGGTCGCACAATTGAATGACATCGCCAGAAAAAATCTACGCAATCAACTCGCAATCGCCAATGGTGTAATCCACCCCGAAGAAATTCCCGGCTTGATGCGTGAGATCGAGACTAACCGGGAGCAGATTAATACGCTGTGGGAAGCGTACATGGCAACGTATCTGACCGAGGAAGAAAAAATCCTGGCGGCGAAATTTGCCGAAGCCAGGCAGCGTTTCGTCGAAGAAGGTGTCAAACCCGCTTTGGCCGCAATGGGGAAACGCGATATCGAAAGAGTGAAGCTCATCCAAAGTCAAAATATCAGACCGTTGTCTGAGCAGCTCAAAGAGCAAGTTGACGCATTGATCGAACTTCAGGAACGCGAAGCGAAAAATTTATACGACGATGGGATCGAAGTCGCTGCAACCATGCGCATAGTTGCCATTACGATCCTGCTGCTGGGTTTGGTGGGTGGTGCGTTGTTGGCCTATTCGATCATCACTGGGATCGCCCGATCAACCGGTGAAATGCGTGATGTGATGATGCGCACTGTCGAGGACGGCGATCTGACACGCACCGTCAATGTCATCGGCAGGGATGAGGTCTCACAGGCAGGTCTCGCGTTCAACTCGCTGATGGACAATCTCCGGCAAGTTGTTGCACAAGTGCGCAACAACGCGGACAGCGTCAGTGGGACAGCCGCACAGCTGGCGGCATCTTCGACACAGATCACGCGCAGTTCGTTGGCGCAAAGTGAAGCGGCGACTTCGACGGCGGCGGCGGTTGAGCAAGTCACCGTCAGTATCAACTCGGTGTCGGATAACACGGCCTCTGTAAGGCAGTTATCCGAACAGAGCCTGCTGCATACCCGCGAGGGCAACCGGAGTACGGGCGAGATGATCGTTGAGATACGGGAGATTGAGCGCACCGTGAGTCAGATTGCAAAGTCGGTGAACGAGTTCATCGAAAGTGCCCATTCGATTGCGAGCATGACCCAGCAGGTCAAGGATATTGCGGAACAGACCAATCTGCTGGCATTGAATGCGGCAATCGAGGCTGCGCGTGCCGGAGAACAGGGACGCGGATTCGCCGTGGTCGCCGATGAGGTGAGAAAACTGGCCGAGAAATCTGCCCAGTCGGCCAATGAGATCGACCGTATCACCCAAACTTTGGAAGAACGTTCGACGCAAGTTGAGCGCTCAGTACAAGCTGGGCTCAGTTCATTGCAATCAACTCAGCGTCATGTGGATGAAGTTTCTGTTGTGCTGGGGCAAGCGGGGCAGTCGGTCGAAAATGCCACATCGGGGGTAAATGACATAGCCGCAGCCGTGGAAGAGCAAAGCAAAGCGAGCAACGAAATTGCCAGGCATGTGGAGCGCATTGCCCGGATGGCAGAAGAAAACCATACGGCGATTGCCCAATCCGAGCAGGGGATCATGTTGTTGGAGAAGTTGGCCACTGAATTGCAAACTGCGGTTGGCCGATTCAAGGTGTAATTTTGGAGGACAGTCATGTCTGACTTATTAAAGAACATAGATGCCAGAACCAAACTGGCCGGCACGAACAAGTTAGAGATACTCATGTTCACTCTGGGTTTGGATAACCGGACCGGAAGACAGGAGACTTACGGCATCAACGTGTTCAAAGTGCGTGAGGTGATGCGTATTCCCCAGATCACGCGCGCGCCGGAGATGCCGGAATCGGTAGAGGGCATGGTGAGTCTGCGCGGGGTATTGGTGCCGGTGATCGACCTCGCGAAATACGCGGGGATTCAGACCGACGAAACAGCCGAGATCATGATCGTCACCGAATACAACGGGCATACTCAAGGCTTCCTGGTAAAGGCAGTGGACAACATTCTGCGTCTGGACTGGTCATCCATGCGCGTTCCCCCGGCAATGCTCGCGGCGGAGATGGGCGGGTTGGTGACAGCCATTACCGAGTTGAAAGACGGCCGCCTGGTGATGATGATGGATGTGGAAAAAGTCCTCTCGGAAACCGGTCGCTTTGGCACCGACGACATGATCTTTAAAGCGGTCAAAAATATCGGGAAGGATAACCGCACCGTCTTCTTCGCGGACGACTCAACCGTGGCGCGTCATCAGATCCAGCGCACGTTGGATGCCATGGGAGTCAAGTCGATCGCGGCGATCAATGGACGCCAGGCTTGGTTGGAACTTTCCAAGCTGGCCGATTTTGCGGTTGCATCGCACACTCCCCTGAAGGAAATGGTGCAGGTGATTTTGACCGATGTGGAGATGCCGGAAATGGACGGCTACATGTTGACCAGAAAGATCAAAGCAGACAAACGGTTCAATGGAATACCCGTGTTGATGCATTCCTCCTTGTCCAGTTCGTCCAATCAACAATTGGGGAAGACGGTCGGGGTGGATGAATATGTTCCCAAGTTCGAACCGCAAAAACTGGCCGAGACTTTGACCCGCCTATTGGCCTGATCGAGGAGATAGAAATGACTTATACCGAAGACATGTTGAGCATCAGCCAGGACGGACTGCTGGATCAGGTCGATGCTCGCACCAATCTCGCCGGTACCAACAAGATGGAGATATTGCTGTTCAGCTTGGGCAGCGAGGAGAAGTTCGGCATCAACGTGTTCAAAGTCAAAGAAGTCTGCAATGCCGGCAAGATCACCCGCACGCCCAATATGCCGAGAGGCGTGGATGGCATCGTGAGCCTGCGTGGACATGTGATGCCAGTCCTGAATCTCGCCAGCTTCATGGGCATGGATATAACAGTGCGGCATCAGACCATGATGGTGGCCGAATACAACACCCATATCCTCGGATTCCTGGTCAAAGGAGTGGACCGCATCATCCGGGTGGATTGGGACAAGGTTCGCGCGACCGAAGGCATGCTTTCAGACAAAGGCGCGCTGATCACAGCGATCACAGAATTACCGGACGGAACGCTGGTCTCGATCCTCGACGTCGAACAGATTTTGTCCGATGCCTTTGGTGAAGCCTTGGTGGGTAATGTTGAACCCGTCGAATATGGGCATGAATTATGTGTCTTCTTCGCGGATGACTCGCTGATCGCGCGCCGTAAGATTGTGGAGGTGCTGGACAAGATGGGTGTCAAGCATATTCAGACCAACAATGGGCGCGAAGCGTGGGAGAGATTAAAGGCGATGGCGGATGCGGCATACAGCACCGGAGACAATTTGCACAACCAGATTCAGGTGATTCTGACCGATGCCGAAATGCCCGAGATGGATGGCTATGTTCTGACACAGAACATCAAGATGGATTCACGATTCGAAGGGATTCCCGTGGTGATGCATTCGTCACTGTCGTCGGAAGCGAATCGCGCAATGGGCAAACGGGTGGGAGTGGATTATTACGTTCCAAAATTCGATTCATCGGTGTTGTCGTCAACGATCAGGCCTTTGCTGACTTGACCGGTGGAATGCGGTCGATGCGGCTGCTCGTGGCGGCCGGCGGATAGCAAACTGGAAGCGGGAGATCGAGATGGGAATAGAGAATACAAAATTTCTGGTGGTGGATGATTTTTCCACGATGCGCCGCATCGTGCGCAATCTTCTCAAAGAACTGGGATTTGCCAATGTACAAGAAGCCGAGGACGGGGTGGATGCACTGAATAAATTGCGCTCGGATCAATTCGATTTTGTGGTGACCGACTGGAATATGCCCAATATGACCGGCATCGAATTGTTGCGTGGAATACGTGCCGACGCCAGTCTAAAGCAACTGCCGGTATTGATGGTGACGGCAGAGGCCAAGAAGGAGAACATCATCGAAGCGGCACAGGCCGGTGCATCCGGATACATCGTGAAACCGTTCACGGCAGCCACTCTGGATGAGAAGTTGAAGAAGATCTTTGCGGCATTTCCGCACCTTAACAAGTGAGGCGAACATGGCAACCAACCCGGCAACCCAAGACTCGGATGATCTAGAGGCACTGTTCGACAGCATCATCGCGGCAAATTCGGAACAATCCAAACCGGAGTCGGCCAAAGTGATCGCGTTCAACGCCGAGACCGAGCAGGAAAAGGTGCTCAATCAGGTAGGACATATGGCGCGCAAACTGCACGACACCTTGCGCGAGTTGGGATTACACAAAGAGATCGAAAGGGCGGCGGCGACCATCCCCGATGCGCGTGACCGTTTGAACTATGTGGCGACTTTGACGCAACAGGCTGCAGAGCGTGTGCTGAATGCCACGGAGGCCGCGCAGCCGGTTGTGGATAAGCTGGGAGAGGAGTCGCATCGGTTGGCCTCGCAATGGGACTTGTTGTTCGAGAAAAAGCTCGACGTCCATCAATTCAAAGATCTGGTAACCAAGACGCATGCGTTTTTGCATGAGACCCCCAAACAGACCAAGGCGACCAATGCCTATCTTTTGGAGATCATGATGGCGCAAGATTTCCAGGACCTCACCGGACAAGTCATCAAAAAGATCATTCAGGTGACGCAGGAAATGGAACAACAACTACTGGCACTCCTCTTGGAGAACGCACCGGCCTCCGTCAAAGCAGAGATTAATTCCGGTTTGCTGAACGGGCCAGTGATTAGTGCCGCCGGGCGCAATGATGTCGTGACGAACCAGGATCAGGTGGACGATCTGCTCGAAAGTTTGGGATTTTAGATGAAACAAATATATCGTCATTCCCGCGAAGGCGGGAATCCAGCAAAACACACTATCCGCGTAGCGGACAATATTGCAACGTTGTCGCGCTTCGCACGAGCCTTTTCAGATCGCTGGATTCCCGCCTTCGCGGGAATGACGGGAGTAAAGGAGGAGTGCAGTCATGAATGATTTCGCCGGAATGGAAGACTTGTTGAGCGACTTCTTGATGGAAGCGGGGGATATGCTTTCCGACGTTGACAGCAAATTGATGGAGTTGGAAAAACGTCCACAGGATGCGGGATTGCTGAACGAGGTCTTTCGCGGTTTCCATACCATCAAAGGCGGGGCCGGATTCTTGAATGCCAACGAACTGGTCACGCTGTGCCATCTCACTGAAAACCTGTTCGACAAATTGCGCAACAAGCAACTTGTATTGAGTGCGGAATTGATGGATGTGATTTTCGCCGCCACCTCGGAAGTGCGTCGCATGTTTGGTTCACTACAAAAGAGCCAGCAACCGTCGGCTGCACCCGACGACATCATTGCAGCGCTGCAATCGATACTCGATGGAAAACCCATCGCACTCAAAAATCCACTTGCGCAAAAGTCACCTGAAGTGCCGCCCGTTTCAAAACCGGTAGCCGAGAACCAATCCGAACCTATTTCCATCACTGTACCTTCGGGATCTGAACATCCTGGATCGGAAGGTGTGGACTGGGATGCCCTGTATAAGGCGATCACGGGCAATGACATCGTCGAGCAGTTAGGTGTGAAACGTGATCCGGAGCAGATCAAGCAAGCCATCAATGAGGAGGAATCCACCAAGAAAGCATTTGGGCGTCGCAACACCGATGTGCCGGGTGCAACGGTAGGCCGTCGCGGAGGTGACGTTCCCACTGCGGAATCCAAAGAAACCACCATTCGTGTGGATACCGAAAGGCTGGATCAAGTGTTGAACCTGTCAGGGGAGATCGGACTGACCAAGAATCGATTGACCCATTTGCGCTCCGACATCCTGCAGGGACGCAAAGATGCGGACACGTTACGCGAGTTGGATCAGGCCGTGTCACAGTTGGACATGCTGGTGGTGAATCTGCAGAACGCGGTGATGAAGACGCGTATGCAACCCATCGGTCGCCTGTTCAAGAAGTATCCCCGACTCGCGCGCGATTTGGCGCGCTCCTTGGGCAAGGACGTCGAATTGGTTTTGTCCGGCGAAGAGACCGAGATGGACAAGACCATGATCGAGGACTTGAACGATCCACTTGTTCACCTGGTGCGTAATGCCGTTGATCACGGCGTGGAAACATTGGAAGCCCGATTGGCGGCAGGCAAGCCGGAAAAAAGCCTGGTTGAACTTTCTGCCAGGCAGGAAGGTGATCACATCCTAATCACCATTGCCGATGACGGTAAAGGCATGCGTCCCGAAATGATCCGCAGCAAAGCGATCGAGAAAGGACTCATCACCAATGAGGTGGCGAACACGCTGGACGAGAGCCAGTGTCTGGAATTGATCTTCTTGCCGGGATTCTCGACGAAAGATGAGATTTCGAGCGTATCCGGACGCGGCGTGGGAATGGATGTGGTGCGCACCAACATCCAGAAGCTCAACGGAAATGTGGCGATTCAATCCGAGCCGGGCAAAGGAACTCTTCTTACGATCTCATTGCCTTTGACCCTTGCGATCTTGCCTGTTTTGATCCTGCGTTTGGGCGAACAATCTTTTGCAGTGCCCCTTTCCATGGTGCGCGAGATTCTTTCTGTCACACCGGAACAGCTGCAACAAGTCTCCGGCCGCGCCACCATGGTCGTGCGCGGCGAGGTGTTACCCGTGTTGCCGTTGGCACAACTCATCGGATGGGAACAGCAGGGCACTTCCGAGGTGGGTGTGCTGATGCAGATCGGCAACAACAACTTCATCCTCTCGGCAGATGGTTTTGCGGGTCACGACGATGTGGTGATCAAATCCCTGGACACCTTCAGGCCCAAGGGTGTGGCGGGTGTCACCATGTCCAGCGAAGGCGATATCGTGCTGATACTCGATATTAAAGAATTGCTGATGGAACGGATGGGGAGCTAGGAGGACGATATGACCAAAAACTATTTCCCGAAGATGCTGGCGGTATTCGCCGTGGCGGCATTGGCGCATTGGCTGGCACAGTGGGTTGGTTTGGGGATGGGCAGCCTGATGTTGCATGTGACCATTACGGTGCTGGTGGTTGTGGCGGCTTGGAACATGACACGCGGAAATCAGCAGGCGAGTGCCGAAGCCAACGAACAAACGAAATTCGAGAGTGCGGTGGAAATCGTGGTGCTGCAGACCCATCCGCAATTCTCCCAGCAATTTGCCGGCGCCAATGAGGATATCGAACAGGCGCAGAGCCTGATGGGGCACGCGATTGAGAAGTTGCTGGAAAGTTTCTCAGGCATGCACAAACTGATCGAGGAGCAACGAAACTCTTCCAATGCAGTCATGGAGCGCCAAAGCAATAACCAGGAGAACTCCGACTCACTGTTGCATGAATTTATGGCGGAGACGGCGGACACGCTGCAATCGCTGGTCAGTAGCATACTTAACAATAGTAAAGCAGGCATGGAGTTGGTCGAGAAAATGGAGACAGTCAGCCAGCAAGTGCAGAAAGTATTGGAAGGGCTGGGTGAGATCGATTCCATCTCCAAGCAGACCAACTTATTGGCGCTCAATGCGGCCATCGAAGCAGCGCGTGCCGGCGAGGCGGGACGTGGCTTTGCGGTGGTGGCAGACGAAGTGCGCAAGCTTTCTGCCAGGGCCGAACATTTCAGCAAAGCGATTCGTGGCAACATCAATCTGATGCACACCTCGATCAGCGATGCCGAAGTATCCATCAATCAAATGGCGTCGCTGGACATGGAGTTCGCCTTGAAATCCCAGGAGCGCTTGGCCACCACCATGTCACATGCGCAAGACATCAATCGTGACATGGCAGCCTCCTTATCCGAACAATCCAGGATCACCGAAGAGGTGGATGCCGTGGTGAGCAGGGCGGTCACTTCGCTTCAGTTCCAGGACATGATGACCCAGTTATTGCAACACTCATCGGTACGCATGGAGAGTATCCATGCGGCATGGGACAAGCTTGGCGAGTGGTCGGAAAATTCCCGCCACGGTGAACAGGCGTCCCGCGAAACGAAAGAGCAGATGCTGAACGAGATTAACGAACTGCTGATACGCGCCAATGCGACCAGCAGAAAAAATCCGGTGCGTCAGGAAAGCATGACCTCGGGTGACGTGGAGCTGTTCTAGGTGGCGGGAAACCCCTGATTTGGATGTTGACTGAGAGAAGGAGAAAGACATGGCAAAGACGATACTGACGGTTGACGATTCCGGCTCTATCCGGCAGATGGTTACCTTTACGCTTAAAGGTGCGGGATACGAGGTGATCGAGGCGGTGGACGGCCAGGATGGGCTGGACAAAGCCAAGGCGAAGAATGCCGATCTGGTCTTGACCGACCAGAACATGCCGCGCATGGACGGTCTCACCCTGATCAAAACGCTGCGCAGTTTGCCCAGCTACAAATCGACACCGATCCTGATGTTGACCACCGAATCCGGAGACACGATGAAGGCGCAGGGAAAAGCGGCGGGTGCAACCGGTTGGTTGGTGAAGCCATTCGATCCGGCCAAGTTGCTGGAAGTCGTGAAAAAGTGCATTGGATAACCGAGAGAAAATCGTGTCCATCGATATCTCCCAGTTCTATCAGGTGTTCTTTGAGGAAGCGGCGGAACATCTGGCTTCAATGGAGTCGCTGTTACTCGGGTTGAATGTCGCCGAACCCAGTGACGATGACCTGAACGCCATCTTTCGTGCCGCCCATTCCATCAAAGGCGGTGCCGGCACTTTTGGTTTTCACGACATGGTGGAAGTGACGCATGTGTTGGAAAATCTGCTGGATAAGCTGCGCAAACATGAATTGCAACTGACCGACGAAATGGTCAACGTATTTCTGGAGGCGGGTGACGTTATTCATATGCAATTGAGTGCCCATCGCGGCGAAGGCCATGTCGAGCCGATCGAAGTCAAGATGGCTTGCGACAAGCTGGCCGAGCTGAACAGGCAAGGCACCGCACAGCCAACATCAGCGGTTCCTGAAACGGTGGTCGGAGAAGAGCCGGCTTTCGGGTTCTTTGAGGATGAACCGAGCCAGGTGCAGCCGGCTATGGACGATGCTTATGGATTTTTCGTGGACGCACCGGAAGCAAGCACAACGATCAGCCCCACACCAATCATCCTCAGCGAAGAGGATTACGGTTTTTTTACCGAGGTTGAGGAACTGCCAGCACAAGTGACCGCCAGGCAGGAAGCCAAACAAGGTTACGGATTCTTCAAAAAACTCAAACCTCAACCCGCCGTGCAAGACAGCAGCGCGGAAACGCAGAATCCGGGCCGGCGTGCCACAGATACTGCGGATGAAGCCGAGCAAGTGGGCCGCCGCAGCAGCGACAAGGCCGTTCCCGCAGCCGATACCTCG
>CAZRZH010000053.1:7153-16195 GCA_964604485.1 uncultured Sideroxydans sp. | reverse complement strand
TCACGCCTTCGAATTCGATGACTTCGTTACCCAGACGTTCGCCCACGGGGATGAATATCTCCTGTGTCTCGTTACGTGCTTGGTGTTCTTGCGAGTTCAGTTCTTCGAAACGTGCGATACGCGCTTTGGATTTTGCCTGACGCGCTTTGGGGTTCTGACGCACCCATTCCAATTCTTGCTTCATCGCTTTGGCGTGCGCATCCAATTGCTTCTGCTCTTGCGCCAAACGCTCGCCCTTTTGGTCGAGCCAGCTTGAGTAGTTGCCCTTCCAAGGGATGCCGTGTCCACGGTCGAGTTCCAATATCCATTCGGCGGCGTTGTCGAGGAAGTAACGGTCGTGGGTGACAGCCACCACAGTGCCGGGAAAGCGCACGAGGAATTGTTCCAGCCATTCCACCGATTCCGCATCCAAGTGGTTGGTCGGCTCGTCCAGCAACAGCATGTCGGGTTTTTCCAGCAGCAGCTTGCACAGCGCCACGCGGCGCTTCTCGCCACCGGAAAGGTTCTTGATGACGGCATCCCACTCGGGCAGACGCAGCGCATCGGCGGCGATCTCCATCTGGTGCGAGGCATCGCTACCCGATGCGGCGATGATGGCTTCGAGGCGCGCTTGCTCGGCGGCGAGTGCGTCGAAGTCGGCGTTCTCTTCGGCATAGGCGGCGTACACGGCATCCAACTTGGATTGCGCTTCCATCACTTCGCCAAGTGCTGCTTCCACTTCTTGGCGCACGGTCTTGGTCGGGTCGAGCACCGGCTCTTGCGGCAGGTAGCCGATCTTGATGTTGGGCAGGTGCTGCACCTCGCCGTCGTATTCTTTGTCCTGCTTCGCCATGATGCGCAGCACGGTGGATTTACCCGAGCCGTTCAGACCCAGCAGGCCGATTTTGGCGCCGGGGAAGAAACTAAGGGAGATGTCTTTGATGATCTGACGTTTAGGGGGAACGATCTTGCTCACGCGGAGCATGGACATTACATATTGACCTTGTGCCATTTTATTGCGCTTTCTTGGGTGGAGAATTGAAGGCGCGTAGCTTACCGTAAAGCGGGCGATTGCTGAACGGTCACCACTTCAAAATCAGCTTCCCTAGCCATAAGCCAAGGATGCCGAAAACGATCATCGGCAGGTAATGCCATTGCAGCACGTGCTGGATGGAGTCGTTGTTCTCTTGCAAGCGCAGCCACAGCGCACCGACGCTAAAGGCATGCAACAGTGCGATGCTGCCGGCACTTTGGTAATGTGTGCTGGCGAGTTTGCGCATGGCATACAGCAGCCAAGCGCCAGGCAACAGGGCGACCATCAAGATCGCCAAGGTGCATTCGACGCCGTGAACAGGGAATGGCGCGGGCGGTACATCGGCGCGCCACGCCATGAACAGCACGCAGGCGAAAACGCCGAATACCGCCATCGGCATCCACACCGCGCGGCGCATCTGGTACATGTCGGGGAACGACAGCAAGGCCGCGCTCACCGAGGTGGCTACGAACACGGCGAGCAACAGCGCCACCTCGAAAGCGAACCAAGGATGTTCGAAGGTCGCAACCAACTCGTTGCGCACACCGGAGACGAGCAGCAACACCAGCAGATAGGCGGCCGATAGCGCCATCCATTTCAAGCTGAGCGCGATTGGATGTGGCGCGGGCTTTACTGCCCCCCCTTCCTGCGCCAGTTGTCCGATCAAGTCTTCGATGTCTTTCATGTTTCCTCCAACCTCTTCCTTAATACTTTGTAGGCACGGTGCGCCGCGACCTTGACCGCCGATTCGTTCATGCCCAGCTTCGCCGCCACTTCCTTGGCGGTGTAACCTTCCTGATGCAGGAGTTGCAGGATGGCGGCCTGCTTTTCGGGAAGTTTTGCGATCTCCCCACTGATAGATTCGTACGAGATAGCGGTTTCGGTTACATCCTGCGTCAATTCATTTTCCAGATCGGCTATATCGAGCGCGTGTTTGATGTGATCGGCATAGTGGGAGCGCAGATAATCCTGCAAACGGAACTTGGCAATGGCGTATACCCAGGGCGTGTAAGGACGTTGCCCGTCATAGGTGTGGCGCGCTTTATGGATGGAGACAAGTATCTCTTGCAGCACGTCATCCACATCATTGGCGAACAACAGGCGCTTGGAAAGGAAGGGACGCAGCAACTGCGCCGTGGTGTGTAATACCTTGGCATAGGCGACTTGGTCGCCCGCCAGCGCCTGCTGCATCAAAACTTCCAATTTTTGGCTTTGCTCTGTCAACGACACTCCACGATGTAACCAAATTCAGACTTGCCGCGAATACACCAGCAAGGGAGCGCATCATAGCTTCTCCGGCACTTTGCCTTGTTCAGAAAATACGCACAGGAGGTCATCATGCAACGCAGACAATTCCTTCTATCTCTATCCGCTTTCGGGCTTGCACTCGCCACGCGCAGTTTCGCCAAGCCTGTGAGCGCGAACGTTTCCATCACGCAGTTCGGTGACGATGGCAGACCGCTCGGCCGTGTGACCTTGCCCAAGGTGCGCAAAGACGCTGAATGGAAACAACGATTGTCACCGTTGGCGTACAACGTCACCCGCGAACAAGGTACCGAGCGTGCCTTTTCGCAACCCGGTTACGACCGGCACGAACCGGGACTGTACCGTTGCGTGTGTTGCGACAACGCCTTGTTCGACGCAAAGACTAAATACGATTCGGGCACGGGCTGGCCCAGCTTCTGGCAGCCCATCGCGGAGGAGAACGTGCGCAATATCGAAGACCGTGCCTGGGGTATGAGTCGCATTGAAGTTCAATGTGTCTTGTGCGATGCACACTTGGGGCATGTGTTCAACGACGGACCCAAACCCACCGGGCTGCGTTATTGCATGAATACCGTGTCGCTGCGTTTCGTGCCCTACCGTAAGGTGTGAACATGATATTGATCTTCTTATTGGCTTACATCGGTGGCGTGCTTACCCTCTTCAGCCCCTGCGTGTTACCGGTGTTGCCTTTCATCTTCGCGCGCTCCGACCAGTCGTTCCGGCGCAGCGGCTTGCCCATCCTGATCGGCATGGGGCTCACCTTCACCGTGCTGGCGAGCCTTGCGGCAGTGGGCGGTGCGTGGCTGGTGGCCGTAAATCAATATGGGCGATATGCGGCGATGGGATTGCTCTTGCTGTTGGGATTGGCGCTGATCTTCCCCGCGCTGTCCGAAAGGTTGATGCGTCCTTTCGTGGCGCTGGGCGGACATTTGCAACAACGGGCGGATCGCCAGCACAGCGTGAAAGGTGCGTTGTTATTGGGCGTTGCGGTGGGATTCTTGTGGGCACCCTGTGCCGGGCCGATCTTGGGTCTGGTGTTGGCGGGCGCGGCATTAAACGGCGCGAACTGGTATAGCGCATCGTTGCTGTTGGTGTTCGCGGCGGGCGCAGCCACTTCTTTGGGTTTGACCTTGCTGGCTGGCGGGCGCGTGTTCGCGGCCATGAAACGCGGACTCGGCGCCGAGGAATGGGTGCGGCACGGCTTGGGCGTGCTGGTGGTCGCGGGCGTGGTGGTCATCGCGCTGGGTTGGGATACGCGCTTCCTCGCACAGTTCTCTTTTTTCAACACGGCCAAAACCGAGCAGGCGTTGATCGCGCAACTGGACACGTCATCACCCGCCAAAGCGGGAATACGCAGCGCCCCGCCCTTAACAGGTGCGACGCACTGGTTGAACTCAACTCCGCTCACCCAAGAATCGCTGCGCGGCAAAGTGGTGCTGGTGGATTTTTGGACGTACTCCTGCATCAACTGTCTGCGCACACTACCTTACCTGCAAGCCTGGGATGAGAAGTATCGCGATTCCGGTTTGGTCATCATCGGCGTACACGCCCCCGAGTTCGCCTTTGAAAAGGATCAGGCCAATGTGGAGAACGCCATTCGCGAACATGGCATCAAATATCCGGTGGTTATGGATAACGATTACGCCATCTGGAACGCCTACAAAAATGAATATTGGCCGGCGCATTATTTGATCGACGCACACGGAATTATCCGCCATCAACATTTCGGCGAAGGCGCGTATGCAGAAACCGAACAGATGATTCAGACACTGCTCAAAGAAGCGAATCCTTCGAATGCTGACGTGAGCAGTGTTTTGGTGAACGTCACTGGAAGCGGTGTCTCTGCTGCCGCAAGTGTGCAGCGTACTGGTCGCTCGCCGGAAACTTACTTGGGCTTCGCACGCGAGGAAGGTTGGGCATCACGCGAACCTTTGCTGATGGATGAGCAGAGCGACTACAGCACACCGCGCCAACTCGGCAAAAATCAGTGGGCGTTGCAGGGCAAATGGTTGGTGTCTGAACAATCCGCCACGTTGCATTCAGCGGCGGGCACACTCAGCTACCGCTTCTACGCACGCGATGTGCATCTGGTAATGGGATCGCACAGCGGCAAACCGATCCGTTTCAAGGTCACATTGGATGGCAAGGTCTTGGGCGTGAATCATGGCGTGGATACCGACGCGCAAGGCAACGGCAAGGTCAACGAACAACGGCTGTACCAATTAGTGCGTCAAGCGGGCACCTTGAAAGAGCACACACTGCGTATTGAATTTCTGGATGCCGATGCGGAAGTTTTTGCGTTCACCTTCGGATAGACAAGGAGAATCACCATGAAAAAAATCTTCACTTCACTGGTCCTTTTTCTGGGACTCAGCTTCACCCATCCCGGCTATGCCGCCAACCAGACCGCCGTGTTCGCGGGCGGCTGTTTCTGGGGCGTGGATGCGGTGTTCAAACATGTAAAAGGGGTGACCGCAGTGGTATCGGGCTACACAGGCGGTACGGCCGAAACTGCACGCTACGAGCTGGTGAGTAATGGCAACACAGGCCATGCGGAAGCGGTGCAAGTCAGTTTCGACCCGGCGCGTGTGAGCTATCCACAATTGCTCGATGTGTTCTTCAAGGTGGCACACGACCCCACGCAATTGAATCGCCAAGGCCCTGATGTCGGCACGCAATACCGCTCGGCCATCTTTTACACCGGCCCCGAACAGCAACAGCAGGTACAGAACTACACACGCACGCACAACTTCCCCGCACCTGTCGTGACGCAAGTTGTTCCCTTGAAGGTCTTTTATGCTGCCGAGGACTATCACCAGAATTATTTGGCACTGCATCCGTTCCAGCCTTACATCGTCTTCCACGACAAACCGAAACTGGAACAGCTGCGCAAGCAGTTTCCCGAGCTCTACCAATAAATATTTTCGCGCCGCGCTATAACTTTTTTACTCCCCCGCCCGAATCAATGCTTGCAAGGGCGAACAACGTCCGAGCGATTTATCAACCACTCAAGGAGAATCACCATGAAGAATCAACACATGTTGTCACTCGCAATCGGCAGTTTGTTGACATTGGGCTGGGTCGGCAATGCAAGCGCAGCCGATGCCAAGATGGAAAAATGTTACGGCGTAGCCAAGGCCGGTATGAACGACTGCGGCAGCAAAAAAGCCGGACATGCTTGCGCAGGCCACGCCACCGTGAATAACGACAAACACGATTTCGTCGCGTTGCCAAAAGGTACGTGCGACAAAATCGCCGGGGGCAGCACCACCGAAAGCGATGACATGATGATGAAGAAAGGCATGTGATGTACCCGCCCGCAACGTCGGCTTTGCCCTGTGTCGCCGGGATCGGCTTGCGGGCGCCTCATTATCGCGAATTGCTGGATACACTGCCCAAGCTGGGCTGGGTAGAAGTCCATAGCGAGAACTTCTTTGGCGGCGGTGCGCCGCTGCACACCTTGCTCGCCGTACGCCAACATTACCCCGTGAGTCTGCACGGCGTGGGAATGGGACTCGCCTCCCCTGCCCCGCTCGCTCAAGACCACCTTTGCGCACTCAAACAATTATGCGATGTCGTGCAACCCGCGCGTGTCTCCGAACATCTGTGCTGGAACACGGTGAATGGCGCTGTCATCAACGACCTGCTGCCTTTTCCCTATACCCAAACAGCATTGGCGCATGTCGCCAGCCGTGTCGATCATGTGCAAGAGGTACTGGGACGACAGTTGCTGGTGGAGAATTTGTCCAGTTATTTGAGCTTCACTTGCAGCGAGATAAGCGAAGGCGAGTTCCTCGCCGAGTTGGTGCGGCGCACCGGCTGCGGCATTTTGTTCGATGTGGAAAACCTGTACGTGAACGTGCGCAACCTCGGCGTGGATGAGGATGAGTTCATCCGCGCCATCCCGGCACACGCTGTGGGCGAATATCACTTGGCGGGCTTCAGCGTGCGCGGCGGATGTCTGGTGGATACGCATGATCATCCGGTGTGCGACGAGGTGTGGACGCTGTACGAAAAAGTCTTGCGCCACATCGGCCCGCGCCCGACCTTGATCGAGTGGGATGGCAATATCCCCGCATTGCCCGTGCTGATGGCCGAGGCAGTCAAAGCGCAACAGCGCATGGAGGCGTGCTGTGAATGTTTTGCATGATGAACTCGCCGACTTTTCGCGCGCCATCATCCAAGGCGCCGCCGCTTCGGTACGCTTCGACACATCGCCGCATTACTCAGCCGCCATCGGCCTTGAGGTCTATCGCAACAACTATCGCGGCAATCTGCAAGATGCTTTGGCGGGAACATATCCTGTCATCGGGCAATTGGTGGGCGCAGATTTCTTGCGCATGCTGTCCCGCGATTTCATCTCACAACAGGGTTCATGCAGCGCCAATCTGTTCGACTATGGCGCGGAGCTTGGCGATTTCTTAGAACACTATGAACCTGCGCGTTCGCTTGCCTACCTGCCTGATGTGGCGAGATTGGAATGGGCTTGCCATCGCGCCTATTTCGCCACGGATGTTGCGCCTCTCGATCTGGCGCGTCTGGCTCAAGTCGCTCCATCTGCTTACGCGAACTTGCTGCTGCAGGTGCATCCGGCCTGTGACATCGTGGCCTCGGCTTTTCCCATTGTCGCTATCTGGCAGGCACATCAAGGAGGAGGATTCAAGATCGATTGGGCTGGGAGCGGCGAGATTGCACTGGTCAGTCGCCGCGAGAATGGGGTGAACGTACACGAACTGAACAAGGATGGAGCGCATTGGCTGGAGGCCGTAATACACGGCCAGAGCTTGGGCACGGCGACAGCCGCCACACTGGAACGCTTCCCGTTATTCGACCTGCAAGATAGTTTGCTGCACTGCGCCTCACTGAACGTTTGGACCGGCTTCTCTTTGGGAGAGACATCATGAACATTTTGCTGCGAACCCTGCACCTGTATCACAGCGCCGCACGTTGGCCGGAGCACCTCGCGCCACTGCTCGATGTCGGCATCCGATTGTTGTTAGCCGATGCCTTCTTCAAGTCGGGACTGACCAAGATCAAGAACTGGGACAGCACCTTGTTCCTGTTCAGCGATGTCTATCAAGTGCCGTTGCTGAACTACGAATTGGCCGCCTATCTGGCGACCGCTGCCGAGCTGGGTTTGCCTGCGCTGCTGGTGATCGGACTCTTCACCCGTTTCGCCGCTGCCGGACTGTTCATCCTCAATGGCGTAGCCGTGATCTCTTACTATAGCGAACTCAGCGAAGCAGGCCTCAACCAGCATTTGTATTGGGGTATCCTGCTGGCGGTGTTACTGGTCATCAGCCGCAGCGCTTGGGCGCTGGACGCCCTGCTCGATAGACACATACGGGAAAGGATATGAAATGAAAAAGCTCAGCACGACCGATCTGCCGCGTAGACAGTTTCTGCAAGTCCTCTCGGCGGGTTTACTTTGGACCTTGATCCCTGCCTCCGCCAGCGCGTTGGAGGTCGGTGCAGTAACAAAGTCCGTATTCCGTTTGAAAGGTCGTGCTTGGGTGAATGGCAATCCGGTGGATATGAACACGGTCATCAAGCCGAACGATATCGTCAAGACCTCGCGTGGAAGTGAGTTGGTGTTCGTGGTGGGTGACCATGTCATGTTGCTACGCGGCAGTAGCCATCTGGTGATCGAGCCGCATCAAGATAATGTTATAGGAGGATTCTTGATCGGCGGTCTGCGCCTGTTCGCCGGGAAATTGCTATCCGTCTCGCGCAACAAAGGCCTGCGCATCAGCACCCCCACGGCAACCATCGGAATCCGCGGCACGGGGGTCTATCTGGAGGCCGGTCCGGAGAAAACTTACTTCTGCACCTGTTATGGCGAGGTGGATGTGCAGGCGGTGAACGATCCCGACAGCAAAGAGACGCTGGTCTCCGCCCATCACGACAAACCGCTGTATATCTACGGCAAAGGGCAACCCGGCCAAAACATCCACCCGATACCGCGTTTGCCCGTGCCTAACCACACGGATGAAGAACTCATCATGGCCGAGGCTTTGGTGGGGCGTGTACCGCCGTTCACCGAAAAACCGTAGCTCCTTTAACTCCAAACTCGTCGCTCCCGCATCGGCTCAGGGAGGTGATATATTTTCGCCAGTGTGTAGTCGAAGTCAAAACCAGCGCGTTTTATACCGTAAGCACCACAAAAAATGGTGTGAAATTCCACCCAACTCAGGAGTAATCAAATGAAAAACAAACTGTTTATTGCTGGTACTTTCCTCGCCCTGGTCTCGACAGGCACAGCATTTTCCGATGACCGCACACCGCCCACAAACGTTTCCCCTACTCCCGCCCAGATCGAACACCGTGGCGAACGCATGGAACAGCATCTGGACCGCAAAGGCGACCGCATCGAGGAACGTCTGGACCGTAAAGGTGACCTCATCGAAGAGCGCATGGATGCTCGGGCGGACAAGGCGCGCGCTGCAGGTAATACTGAAAAGGCCGAGCGCCTCGAAAGAAAAGGGGAGGCAATGAACCGGCATCTGGATCGCAAAGGTGAACGTATTGACCGCCGCCTAGATCACAAAGGCGACCGCGCCAAACACCGCCACGACCACCGCGTGCAACAAGCCAGATAATTCCGCAGCGCTTACATAAGGCACGCGTTTTCAACACATGCAGAAGTTTCTTGCAGCGATCGAAGGACGTGCCTTCCGCATCGCCCTGTTTGCCACGCGTACACCCCCCCAAAAAAAGCAGGAGCGTTTGGGCAAAGGTGCGCGCAAGTGGGCAAACATGTCGCC
>CAZRZH010000053.1:0-7053 GCA_964604485.1 uncultured Sideroxydans sp. | reverse complement strand
GAGCGTATCATCCAGCGTCGCATCGACCGTCAGCAAAGGCCGATCCGCAATCGGAAGTGAAAGGGGAGCCATGAGAACGAGTTCGTTGGGGATATTGGTCGTCTTATTCTTGATGTGTGGCGCCGCAGCAGCGGCTGAATTGTTTGGTACGGTGGATGACGTGGACGGTTCTGCCGTCCTCAGTAGTGTGACGGGTGTTACGACTGCCCTATCGGTCGGCACACGAATCTATGTCGGTCAGAGCATCACGACCGCGAACGATGGCGAAGTGCATATCGTCACGACCGATAGCGCCCTGCTTGCCTTAAGACCCAACAGCAACTTCCGTGTCGAGCGTTATCAAGCCAAAGGTGAGGAGACCGACGAGATCACCTTCTCCTTGCTCAAAGGCGCGTTGCGCTCGATCAGCGGCTGGATCGCGAAACGCAACCCTGCCGCTTATAAGTTGCACACCCCCACGGCGACCATCGGCGTACGGGGCACCGATCACGAGACCTACATCCTGGAGACCTCCGAGGGTGACGATCAACCGGGCACTTACGACACGGTGTACGAAGGCATGACGGTGATGCGGTCCGAGCGGGGTGATACCGAGGTGCGTCCGGGTGAGAGCGCTTACGCGGCACGCGATGCCGAACATGCTCCTGTCCTGCTCGCGCGACGTCCGGCATTCATGGAGCGCCGTTCGTTACGTATCGAGCATCGCATCCAACAGCGCAAAGAATCGCTGCGCGAAGGGATACACAAACGTATGGAGCTCAAGAACGAAGTGCGCAAGGACAAAGCGGAAAGGACAGTGCGCCGCGAACGTGATGCGCAGCGTCCACGTGAACACCGCAAGCAACAAAGACCACAATGAATTGAGAGTCGCGCATGAATACCATGAAGAATCACGCAGTCGCATTGGGGATCGCGCTGTCCTACATATTCCCCTCCGCCGCCGATGCGGGCGCCTATCTCGCCGCAACGGCGGGTACCGGGCCCGATGGCTACCGATCAACCGAGCTGCGCGGAAATGCCGACCTGTTGGATACGCCGTTGAACTTGAACGCGCTCGTTTTCAGATCAGACTCCTCTGCGGGCGACCCCGCCAGCCAATCCGTTCTCGGGTTGAATTGGTCATTGTCCAAACTCGTCAATTTGGGTGCGTCACACACCAAGCAGTCCAACAGTCAGGTCGATGTGTCGGGGAACTCGCTCAGCTTCGCGCTGATGTTGGATACTTTGTGGCAGGGCGATCTGCGAACCAAGTTGGAACTGAAACATGGCTCATCGGCACATACGTTCAAGCAACTCCCGCAAACCGTCAAGAACGACACCATTAACCAGTCCGCGAACAGTCTCGTGTTGAGTCAGGATATCGCTATCCCGGTCTCGATCTATGTCTCGTACGACCGATACCTCTACGACCACGATCCCAAGCAAGCCGCGCAATACCTGATGAAGATCTCACCGCGCAGGTCTTCCGATTCAAGATCATCGTTGCTTTCGTTCCCGGATTCGACGACCAATTTCGGTATCACTTGGCTCGCGTCGGATGCCCTCTCGGTCGACCTCTCCTCCATCAAGACGCTTACCCAATTGGACCAGACACAGAAGACCCGACGTTTGGGGATCGACTACCAGGTGACCGATCACCTCAATTTCACCGCTGCCGTTTCACGCGTTTCTTCCACCGCAGTGGTCACCAAACAGATAATCTTCCCGAATATCCAGGCGTTGACAATTCCGGCGGGAACAACCGTGATACCGTCCTCGAATGACACTTACATCGAATTGGGATTGGGATGGTCGTTTTGATCTAGCCCACCCGACTCAACACACTCAAAGCGGTACCGGTTTCAAGTGTGCCCAGACCGGGGGGGGGCGGGTCACTGGGCTTCGTGACGCTGCTTCCCAAATTCGATCGCTGATTTCCGGAGTATGAAGTAACACTTGTTACAGACGATCACCCGCCTGTGCCACGGCATACCAGGCATTCAACTCGGCGGAACGCCCTTTGCTCCACGCGGCCACATCCACCTCCGGTACGGGAAAATACGGGCCATGTTTTACTTCAAAGATCACCGCGCCGTCATCACGCGACAACACGGCGTGCCACCCGCCCACCG
The DNA here is from genome assembly GCA_964604485.1 of uncultured Sideroxydans sp. Classification (GTDB taxonomy): domain Bacteria; phylum Pseudomonadota; class Gammaproteobacteria; order Burkholderiales; family Gallionellaceae; genus Sideroxyarcus. The sequence continues at coordinate 4,942 of CAZRZH010000053.1, read as the reverse complement.
GGATCTCGACCACGCGGGTGTCCTCACCCAGCTCCAGACGTTCGATGACCGTGCCGTCCTGGTTGAACAACAACACGGTGAAGCGACCGCGCAATGCGGTCAGCACTTCCCACGTGTGCGGGTGGCGGTGCGGCAAGATCAGCGTGTCCGGCTCCATGGCGATGGCAAGGCGCTGGACGGGGTCGCCCAGATCCGTATGCAGGTTGGTGTTGGCGCGAAAACGCGGAGATTGTGATGCTTGTTGGCCGAGTGAGGTCAGATCGGCGGCGGTGATTTTCTTCAAATGAATCTCCCAGTGAACAGGCCGTATTTTTACATGCTTTTACAAGCAAGCAACAGCGGATAGAATTCCGCCCCATGCCTATCCCGTTCATCCGTGCGTATACGCGCCCACCGGTTTGTTTTGCCATCGTTCTGGGCATGCTATGCAGTTTCGTTTCGATGAATTCCCCGGCAGAGGAAGCAGGCGGTGACGCCAAATCCGAGTTCGTGTATGAACTGGATGCCTATTATTCCGACATCGGTTACAACATTCCGCTGACCAACAAACCGATCCCCACGATCTCTTCGGGCAGTGAAGCGGTGATCTACCGCGAACTCATCAAGGATTCACTGATCCCGCAATATATGCTGCTCGAAGCCAGCATCTATCCCCTGCCAATATTGGGCACCTTTATCAAATCGCACTCGCCGGGTTTTTACGATCAGTTCAGCATTGGCAAGGACTTCAATATCATCGAATCGCTCACTGCCGGATTTCAGGAGCCTTGGGCGCTCTCGGCCTTCTTCGGCAATGTGGCCAGATTGAAGCGCCCTGGAGACCACCGGCAAGACTATAACTACGGCTACACCGGTTATTTGATTAGCGTCGGCACCAAACACATCATGCACAACACTCCGGTGAACGATGACTGGTGCGAACTCGAATGGAAAATCAAGGGCAAGATCGACCACCCCGACGAGAAGCTTTCCTGGAGCTTTCGCATCGGTGGCAAGTTCAACAAGAACCACGATGTGAATAACGTCACATTCATCAACCTACATCGCACCAATACCGATTTGCGTTCTTCTTATCTGGCTTGGCTGGAAAACACCAACTTCGATTTCCGCCTGCATTTTCTGCAGCACGGTGGCAAGCTGGTGCGCTCGGAATTGATCGCCGGAAAAAAGATTCCGCTGCCCGACAAAGGCTATCACCCGACTTTCAGCATCGGTTTTATTTGGACCAGTCCGGACGAATATGCGGGTGCGCTAAGATTCGCCAATGCCAACAAACTCACGCTGGTCATCCGGCCGTCAATTGAATTCTGAAATACGACACCACGCGCAGCTGCGGTGAACAATCACGACACTAGGGGAGCCACAGAATGAACGCAAGGATCGACCTCATTCCACAGGATTTCACTGTCACCTTGGACGGTTTGTTCCATGCAAGGACGCACCGATCCTCCAACCGTATCGCCTACCGCTACTTTGATGACAGTCGCTGCGAGTGGCTTGATCTGACTTGGCAACAGATGGGGCAGGAGATCGCGAGTTGGCAAGCCGCGATGGATCGCGAAGGGTTGAGTCCCGGCGACCGGGTGGCGATCATGTTGAAGAACTGTCCGCAGTGGGTAATGTTCGATCAAGCCGCGTTGGGGTTGGGGCTGGTGACAGTGCCGCTCTATGTGGCGGATCGCCCCGAAAATGTGGCGCATGTGTTGCGCGACTCAGGCGCGAAGCTGGTCTTGATCGACAATGCATCAAACTGGCATCCGTTACGCGAAGCCTGTACCGACATCACAACCCTGACCCGGATTGTTACCCTGCGTACGCCGCCCGATGGCGATAACGATGCACGTTTGCGCGGGCTCGATGAATGGTTGCCGGATGCACACAACGGCTTCAGCCATGTGGTAAATGATGCCGATACGCTGGCCACCATCATCTACACCTCCGGCACCACCGGAAAGTCCAAAGGTGTGATGTTGAGCCACCGCAATTTACTGAGCAACGTCACAGGTGCTTTGCAATGTTTCGAGGTCTACACCGACGACGTCTTCCTTTCCTTCCTTCCGCTCTCGCATGCGCTTGAACGTATGGCCGGGTATTACGTGCCGGTGATGGCGGGTGCCACCGTCGCGTATGCACGCTCGGTGCAACAATTGCAGGAAGATCTGTCGCTATTACGACCGAGCGTAATGGTTACCGTACCGCGCATCTTCGAGCGTATCCAGGCGGGCATGCAGAACAAACTGGACAAAGGCCCCGCCTATGCGCGCCGCTTGTTCGCTTTGGCGATCAATGTGGGGTATCACCGTTTCGAGCATGCGCAGGGTCGGGCCGCCTGGCATCCGAAACTGTTGCTGTGGCCTGTTCTCAAGGCGCTCGTGGCGGACAAGTTGACTGCCCGTCTCGGCGGAAAATTGCGCCTCGCGGTGGCGGGCGGGGCAGCACTCTCCGCCACCAATGCACGCACTTTCATCGGCCTCGGCATTCCCATCATTCAAGGCTACGGATTGAGCGAGACCAGCCCGGTCATCAGCGTGAACCGCCTGGATGACAATCTGCCGAGTAGCGTGGGTAAGCCGCTCGCCAATGTGGAAGTACGACTGGGTAAATACGATGCGCTGGAAGTGCGCGGCCCCAATGTCATGTTGGGCTACTGGAACAACGCGCCTGCGACCCAAGAGATGTTCACCGAGGATGGCTGGCTCAATACAGGAGACGTGGTGCGCATCGATGAACAGGAGCGCCTCACCATCACCGGACGCATCAAAGAAATCATCGTGCTTTCCAACGGCGAGAAAATGCCGCCGGGCGATCTGGAGGCGGCGATTCTTGCCGATCCGCTATTCGAACAACTGATCGTGGTGGGGGAAGGCAAACCCTTCCTGGCTTTGTTTGCCGTGATCAATCGTGAACGCTGGGTAGCCGCCATGCGCGACCGAAACTTGCCGTCAGACTGGCCGGAGAGCCTGCAACTCTCCCAAGCCAAGGCTTACGCTTTGCAGCGCGTGACTCAACTTATCCAAACCTTCCCCGGCTACGCCCGTATCCGCCGCATCACACTGTTGAGCGAGGTTTGGAGTCCCGACAACGGACTGATGACTCCCACACTCAAGATCAAACGCTCCAAAGTATTGGAACACTTCCAAAAGGAATATGCGGAAATGTACGACGGACATTGAGAAACCCGCGTGTTTGCAGTGATGGAGCTGTGGCGCCCTTAACAATGTGCGGCTGCGCACATACTTCGACTGTACCGCGTTGTAGCTTTGCGCCATGTCGATTGTCACCAAATTGGAAGGTTCAATTTGATGTCACAGAAGCGTTAATCATCGACATCGGATCTGTAACTCAGCATACCCTTGATCCATTTTCCAACCCGTCCATCTGTACCATACCACCCGACGCGCCATTAAACGGTATGGGTTTGTAGCGTTGTTAGGAATAACTTCGAGCCGTTGGTTTAAAATATTGGCTGAAGGAAAGTTACCCAGTTTTCTACCGCTTTTTTGAGTCCAACCCCAACAGGAAAAACAATGAAATTATTTTTCAAATTACTACGCATGGTTTTAATACCTTTCATGCTGCTCTGGGCAAGATTCGGGGCACCTTCCGGGTTGTTACGCGCGCAGGACGCCCAATCCAAAATCGACTTGGCGTGCTCCAAATTTGTGCTTTACCATTTTAGTACCTGCCCGTTTTGCATCAAGGTTCGCCACGAGATGGCAAGGCTCTCGTTGCCGATATCACTTCGAGATGCACAGCATGATCACAAACACAAAACGGAGCTGATGACAGGCGGTGGAAAAGTACAAACTCCCTGCCTGCGCATCGAACACGAACATGGCAATGTCGAGTGGCTGTATGAGTCACGCGACATCATCCAATATTTGCGCCAACAATTCGCTTGAACCCGATCCGAGCGAACACGCTGCATTGCAATTCATGTACTCACCGAGCCAGCCTGTATAGAAAAAATGGATCGTCCCGACTCCTTATCACGATAGAGTAGTACAAGGTTCTTTCGCATTCTTTTGCGCGAAGGCTTTTGAGTTCCTAGTGGCTTTTAAAAATGAATGCGCGGCAGGATGGCGGCAGATGTTCCAGAAGGCAATAAAGTTCGAACAGCGCACCCTACCCCTTACCTTTGGCAAGATAAAGCACAGAGAGTGGCAGGAACAGACTTCACAGGTTTACTTAAAACTGGTCAACGGTTAGACTTAATTCACTTTGAAAGGAAACATCATGAGCAACGTAGATAATTTAATGCTAGAACACTTAAAAAAGATTCAGACCGAACTGACAGGAATTCGACAAGACAATTCAGAGATCAAGTCGAGATTGTCGAGTATTGAGAGCGGTATAGCGCGAATCACGAGGGATGAGGCAGGCAACTACGGCGAAATCATCGAGAATCGGCACATGGTCGATAAACTGGCAGAACGAATCGAGAAGATCGAAAAGCGTCTTGAACTAACAAACTGAATTCTGTTCCTGTCAAATAAAAACCCGCTTCGGCGGGTTTTTATTTGTCCACAATTTCAGTGAATAAATCTGTTGATAAATCGCTGGAAACCTTATGGCGCTGGGTCAAATGCGTTGCGCCTCAAGAAAAAACAGAACTTCGCTTGAGGTGTTGCTTTTCTTTTTGCCCAGCGAAAAGCCGAACATCTTTGAATCTGCTTCATCATCTTTGGCTTCTTCCAAACCTGCAAACACGACAACTTCGCCCGACCGAACGGAACCCTAGGTATGGGCAGGCAAGAATTCGTAGATGCAACAGGCATTCCAAAAAACACGCTGATTGGAATTGAGGTTGGAAAACACAAACCGGGAACAGAGGCAATAACAGCAATTGCCAATGCATTCCCGCAATACGCGCTATATCTGCTAATAGATGTTGGTACGCGTTGAATATTACCCAGAAAACATAGCGTCTGCGCGCTGAAAA
>CAZRZH010000052.1:7151-16338 GCA_964604485.1 uncultured Sideroxydans sp. | reverse complement strand
CCGAAGGCGCGAGGAAGAAGCAAAGTGAACGTCGATCCTTTACCCGGTTGCGAATCCACCCTGATAGAGATGCCCAGCAACTCGGTAATGCGCCTGACAATTGACAGCCCCAGTCCCAAGCCGCGTTCCCGGTCCCGTTCCTTGTTGCCCACTTGATAGAACTCATCAAAGATTTTGTCGAGCTGATCCGCAGCAATGCCGACACCCGTATCGTGCACCGCGATCGCCAGCTGGCCTTGACGCGGGCGGCACCCCACCAGAATACGACCTGACGCTGTGTAGCGGAGCGCATTGGCGATTAAGTTGCGCAGACTTTGGGCCAGCAGCGCCTTGTCACTCTTGACACATGCGCTGCACTTTGAAAAACGCAGTTTGATGCCTTTACTCGCGGCAAGATTTCCAAATTCATTTTCCAATTCTTCGAAAACCTCGCGCACTGCAAACGTGTCCATCACGGGCTTCACCGCCTGGCCGTCGAGTTTGGAAATATCGAGCAGATTTTCGAGCAAATTGTGTAACGAGTGGGTCGCCTGCAGCGACCGGTCGAGCAGACGATTGCCTTTGACGGTCAATTTTTCAAATTTCATCTGTTCGAGAAACAACATCAGCGCGGCCAAAGGCTGGCGCAGATCGTGACTGGCAACGGCAAGGAAATTGGTCTTGGCCTTGCTGGCCATCTCCACCACTCTTTGCTTTTCGGACAACTGTTGGACCAGGAATTCGTTTTGGAAGCGCAGATGCTGCGCCTCGGTGAACATCGCATTTTTCTTGTTGATGATGGCCATGGTGATCAGAATCAAAAAGACCAACATGATGCCGAGTACGGTGTGCATTCGGTCGCCTAGTGTGAGAACCCAGATCGTGAGCGGAGTCAGACTGCAAAGGATAAAGGCACGCGGCGGATATTTAAGTGCGAATCCTTCCGAGGATGAAGTCGCGGCGGCCGTACCCGCGACGGTCAAAACGAAGAGCTGATGGTAGATGGGCAGATATGCAACCATCATGCTGTTGGCGACGCCCCAACAAATGCCTGCCGCCCCTCCGCTCAGTGTTTGCCTCACGATCCATTGCTCTGAAACACGCGCCTCCGGAGCAGAGCGGTATTGCGAAAATAAGTACGCCCGATAAGCGGTGACCAGATAAACACCCATCAATGCCGGCCCCCATGTCCACCAGGGCGTATTGTCATGCACCACGTACACCAGCAGGGAGAACACCATAGCGCCCCCCAGATTGAGGTCATTCGCGTCATTGAAATACGCTCTGACGCGCGCCGCATCGATTGCGGTTTGCTCTACCTGAAAGATCGCCTGGTCAGCCATTTTTGTTGACCCGGAGGTTCTGCTCCAGCACGTCTGGAATGGGTAAATACAAATCGGTACTCCAGGGACAGTTCATGGGTACACGTTAGTGGCTATGTTTTCTGAGGTGCGCCAACAGGCGCGGAAAAACATCGCGGTCTGCGTGTTTTCCCATGAACACATCCTGATGACCGTAGTTGGGAAACACATGCAACTCATGCAATCCCGGTGCGGCTTTGTTCATGTGTTGATAACACTCGATATTGGAATCGGAAAACACCCGATTCTGCTGGCCGGTGATGAATAGAATCGGCGTCTTGATTTCATTTGCCTTCTCCAGATAGTTGTCCGGCAGAGTGTTGTATTGGGGATCGTCGGGTGCGAATTTTACCGCCGAATGTTTTGCCTTGACCATTTTCAGGACATGACGGTAGTAATTCATGCTGACACCGCCGAATAGGTCGCCACTGCGGCGATGCGTCTGATCCGCCATATTCTCGTGCTTGTACAAAGCAGGTGAGCCGCTGCCCCACATGAAGCAGAGCATGTGGCACTCTGGCGAGTCGCATTCCGTGTGGAAAAGTGACGCCAACCCTCCCATAACTTTGCCAATCGACCAACCCGGTTCACGTCTCCACCCGGGGTTCAAATATTCGATGCCGAGAATGTTCTGGCATATCCACGGCCCCACCGTCAGTTTCATTCTCGACCAGGGCGGTATGCTTGGGGTCAGCGCTACACTGTTCGAGATGACACTTCGAATACCGGTTACTTTCTGCGCCGCAAGACTCATCATGAATGACAACGACCCCAGGCAATGGCATATCACGTGGATACGTTTGCCCTCGCCGATCGCACGACGCACCGTTGCGACAGCTTCAGGGTGGTCAAACAGGGCGATGTCGTCCAAGTTGAAACGGTTGCGCTGCAGATTGTAGGCATAGCGATTGCTCATTCTAAAATCCAGCGACCATACATCGCCGTAGCCATGATCAAGCAAGTACTGCACCAGGTTGTTATGTTCGGGCATGATGAACATATCGCTGGAGAGGGTCAGCCCATGCAGAATGAGTACAACATCGTCGGTTGAAACACGCTGAAAACGAAGCAGGCTAATTCCCAAACCATCGCCGGTGCTGAAGGGGTGAACAGTAACCCCGGCGTCGTGTACACCCTGCGTGGTGTAGAGCGGAATTTCCCTTTCGAATTTACCCATCTTAGTGTGAAGATTCGGCCGATAACATTCCCATAACGCGTGCAAAAAGAATCCCCCGAATCGGGTCAACGACGCGACCCTTGTGAAAAAGGTCGGTGCATCGACATGGAACGTGGTCAGCTGGCGCAGGAATCCCCCCAGAGTTATACGCAAAATACCCGTGGCAAATATTGTTGCCCCTGACTCTTCTTCCGCCCGCAAGTGGCACTGATAGAGATTGGTAAACAGTGTCGTTGTATCCCGCCAAACATGCGGCCCAAATGCACTCTGGATGTTTTTGAAACCGCTCAGAGTGAACGGCTTGCCCTGTGCATCCTCAAACATAAGGCGGTAGCGCATCTCCTTGCGACTTCTATCGGAGGTGTCGACCAACAAATTGAAAGTTCCTTGCAATACCGGGCGTCGCCCACCCACCAGACTGCTCTCGACATACCCGATGGCCTGCGCTTGGTGCGAAGGGGATTCAAGGAATCGATCCAAATCATTCGTGCGGATCGTCAGATGGATCTTGAATTGTTTGTCTGCGCTTTTTCCCAGCCGATAGCCGTTCTCGAACAACGTTTGTTGGTCAGTGAGATACCCCTGCATCTCCTCGGTGAATTTCAATCCAATAGGCGGGTGTCGATTTGTGTTCATAGCAGGTCTCGCGTTTGTGAGCGGATCGGGCGATGCAGGTCATCGCCCGGTAAATCAGGATCTTGGGTGATGCCGTGCGCTATCCATTCCGCGAGTGCAGAAATAGTTGCGGCAGGATTGGCGCCTATAGCACTCGGCACGATTGATCCATCTGCGATATACAACCCCTTGTAACCAAACACCTGACCGCGATCATTCTGATGCGCACTGACCACCCCGGTTGCAGGACTATCTGCCAGGATACAACCGCCCAAGGCATGCACCGTTATGTTGTTGCGGAAGGGCCATAACCAGGTTGGCATCGCGAAAAAGAAGTGGGACTGCACGAAGCTCCGGAATTGTTTGCCACTCGCCAGAATAGCCTGATACAGAATCATGCTGGATCTCTGCGGCCAAACCAGTTTCAAACTGTCGTTTCTACCGAGTTCCAACACGCCGTCCGCTTTATCCAGCCCCATACACAGCAGAACGCTGCTCCGATAGGACATGTCCCCCTTGAGTATGTGTGAGAACAGTCCACCCAGCGAACCCGTCCGTTTGCCTCCGCAACAGCTCTGAACGACGTAATTCCATAGGGTGGGTAATTTTCCAATCATTCTCTTCACAAAACCCAACACGTTCAGACTGGGGCGTAAACCTTCTATGCACCACGCAACAAATGAGGGATAACTGGCATCCTGAAGAATGAAGGCACGCTCCCGGTCGTGCTGCTGGAACAGGTTGTAGTCAATGTATTGGGTGATGACCGGACCATAATTGGGATCGGCCGCTTTCTTTCCCTCCGCCACGAACGAAACGAAATCACCATTGCCCGAAAAACCATGCCCCAGTTTTTCGCTGATACGGGGAAGCGAGCCGAACTCATCCCGGCAGCGCAGCAATAATTCATTGGTCCCCAATGTGCCGGCAGCAACCACAACCCGGCGTGTATCGACGTGGCGCTTGCCCCTATCCAGTTGGATGTAATGAATCCGGTAACCGAAAGTGCCGTCCGCCTTGGCATCTTCTTCACCGAACGCATTCAATGGGACGATGTTTTCGACTTGGCTATCGGTGTTTATCTTTGCCTTGTGCACCTGCTCGGCCACATGGAGATAATTTAAATCCAAAGAATTTTTGGAGTGGGTGTTGCAGCCCACGTCGCATTCCCCGCAATACGTGCAAGAGGTTTGCGTGACTCCATAATGGTTCTTCTCCTGAATGCCGATGGCGGTGGGATGCTCGAAATCGTTGCCGAAGAACACGCAAAGGTCGGCAAGGGTCGAGGTGCGGTTCTGACTGCTGGCAAATTCCCGGAAGAGTTCCGTGCGCACGATACGGCGACGCGGATCATGGTTCCAGGATGGGATCGGCCGTGCCCCGAGAACCCGTCTGGCCACTTGATAATAGGGATGAAGGACTTCACGTCCGAGTCCGCTTGGCCATCCACGGTTGAATATCTCTGCGGGCGGCTCCAGAAAAACGTTGGCGTAGATCAGTGATCCGCCCCCCAGTCCGGCAGCAGCAACAACATCCATGCGGCTGAAATTACGAACATCGTACAACCCGCGCAGGTCTTGTTCGCGGATCGCTTTCGGACGCCGGGTCCGATCACCTGCCGGGCTCCAGAAATTTGTCGCCATGGCATGCGGTGACCGCGGAAACGCCCCCATCGGGTAACGTTTCCCGCGCTCCAGAAGTAGCACTTTGTCCTGCCATTTCTGCGCCATCCGGCAAAAACTGATGGCACCGCCAAAGCCGCTTCCAATAACCACGGCTTCAAGTAGTGTGTTTTCGGTATTCACTGGCATTCACTCCACCCAACTTAATGAAGATCGTATCTGAATCCAATGCGATCTTGCTGATTCTTTTTCTGCCTTGTCGCCGTAATAAGGCCATTCAGAAGCTGTAGCTTATAGCCTATTTAGTCGGGCACCTGCTATGCACCGCAGTCAATAGCCCCTCTGGTTCATCACACCCACATTGATGGCCTCAATCAATTTTCTGGATTTGGCATGAAAATTCAGCGGATGGATCTGCGACAGAGTATTGACATGTTTTCGCACGGTACCGGGAGTTAAAGGCGTCGTAGAATTTTTGACCGCCAGTACGATCTTGTTGGTGCTGTCGTCAGAACTCACCACGACGATGCGTCCCGCAAAACTGGTTTCAATACGCGAAATAAACGCGGGATATTTGCCGGTGCTGCCCCAAAGGTTGGCCACCAAAATGCCGGTGTCGGCCAACGATGCAAAACAATCGTCATAAAACGGTTGGCTGCATAAAACTTCCGGCAATCCGGCCACATCGAATCCATCCACCATCAGCACATCGTAGCGTTCGCTGCGCTCTTTGACGAACTCGGCGCCGTCGCCAAGCAAAACCTTGAACCGGTCATCGTCTTCCGGGATGGCGAATTCGTTGCGCAACGCGATAACGTCGGGATTAATTTCGACAACGGTAATTTCTGTCTGCGGCAAATAACGGTAACAATATTTGGCCAGCGAGCCGCCACCCAAACCGATCATCGCGATGCTTTTGGGTGACGGCTCCAGCAACAAAAAACTCATCATGGCCCGGGTATAGCTGAAGACCAATTGTTCCGGGTCTTCGATATTCATTTCACTTTGCAAACACAAGGCATCAAATTGCAAAGAAAGCCTTCCGCCCCGCTCAATCAGATAGGGTTTTCCTGACCCGGCATGGATTTGCGGATTGGCCGACACGGAGAGTATCTGCCCCAACTTTTGGCGCAAGCCCCCGGCAAAACCTTGGATGTGTTTAGGGTTGCGCGGCATGGCGGGTAATTGCGGTGAGAATCCCCTGCAGTATTTGTGTTGGCGTGGGCGGGCAACCCGCCACCACCACGTCCACAGGAATGACGTTGGAGACGCTGCCGCAACTCGCGTAGTTGTCTGTCGCCGCATCGGCGCCATGCGAACAAAAAATTCCGCCATCTGTCGCGCAGTCACCAATTGCCACCACCAGTTTGGGTTCGGGTGTGGCGTCGTAGGTGCGTTTCAACGCTACTGCCATATGCCGCGACACCGGCCCGGTGACCAGCAGCAGATCGGCATGGCGCGGACTGGCGACGAATTTGATGCCGAGTCCCTCGATGTTGTAATAGGCGTTGTTGACCGCGTGGATCTCCAGCTCGCAACCGTTGCACGAACCGGCATCCACCTGGCGAATCGCCAACGCACCGCCGAAAACATCCAGTATCTGCTGCTGCAAACGTTGCGTTGTGAGCAACATTGCTGCGTCGGCCTGCGGCGGGGCTTCGCTTTTGATGCCTGTTTTTACAATCTGTTTGAGAATTTGGTACATGCGCGCCCCTACAAATCCTGTGCTGAATAACTCAGATTGAACGACTTATTGATGAGCGGAAAATCCGGCACGATGTTGTCGATAACGGCGTGCTCCAGCAACGGCCAGTTTTGCCAGGACGGGTCGTGCGGGTGCACCCGCGCGAGATTGCCTTCAGCATCGGTGTGTATCGCCACCAGCACCTCGCCGCGCCAACCTTCCACCATACCCACGCCAAATTTATTCGCGGGCAATTTTTCCAGCAGCACCGGTGCTTCTTCCTCGTGGATCAGGTTGACCAATATCTGGCGTTGCAAACGCAACGATTCGAACAACTCTTCGAAGCGCACGATGACACGTGCCGCCACGTCACCGTTGCGATAGGTGGACATATGCACGTCCAGTTTGTCATACGGCGCACAGGCGAAAAACACGCGCGCATCCCAGGCTTGCGCGCTGGCACGGCCGGCAAGTCCGCACAGACCCAGCTGCGCGGCCAATTTTGGCTCGACCCGTCCGGTGCCGATGAAACGGTCCTGCACCCCCGCGTGTTCGTCGTAGATACCGCGCAGGATGGTGACCTCGCGTTCCAGCAGGACGCATTCCTCCGCGATAAGACGTTTGCCTTCCTCCGACAGGCTGGCTTTGATCCCACCCGGCACAATCGTGTCCATCAAATAACGGTGGCCGAACAGCGTGGCGTTGTTGCGCAACACCTGCTCTTTCAATATCCAGAATTGCGCGAAGCCGAAGCTCAACGCGACATCGTTGCCCAGATAACCGAGATCGCCCAAATGATTGGCCACACGCTCGCGTTCCAGCAACAGCGCGCGCAGCCATACAGCCCGTTCAGGTGGAATGATGTTTGCGATGCTTTCCGCCGCCATGGCATACGCCCAGGCATACGCCACCGTGCTGTCGCCGCTGACACGTCCGGCCAGTTTCGCGCCCTGCTGCAAGCTCATATTTTCGAAACGTTTCTCGATGCCTTTGTGGGTGTAACCCAGACGTTGTTCGAGCCGCAACACGCGTTCGCCGATCACGGAAAAACGAAAGTGCCCCGGCTCGATGATGCCCGCATGAACGGGGCCTACCGGGATTTCGTGAACGCCTTGGCCTTCGACTTGCACAAACGGGTAGTCGTCAAGGTTTTGAATTCCATTCTCCGCAGGAGAATGGGCGTTTGCCTCCCCTCCCTCCGGGGGGGGATTGAGGTGGGGGTCGACGGGGTTAGACGTAGGGTGAGTAGACAGCGTGTTCGTCTGCCCACGCGCACTTTCATCCGCGCGGGCACAGGTGCCTGCCCACCCGACCTCTGTTACAAAATCCTTGCGCAACGGAAAACTCCCGCTGGGCCAAGCGGCATGGCGCAGCCATTTGCGCTGATCCGCCGCGTCTAACGCTGTAATGCCGAACAGATCATACGTCGCGCGCTGCATGCGGTTGGCGGCGGGAAATATGCTGCTGATATCGGCATAAACCGGCTGCTCGGACGCCAGCGGCACATGCAGACAAAGCAATCCCTTTTCGTTGAACAGTGCCACATGCAACATAAACCCGCGCCCCGACATTCGGACATCACTGCCCCACAGCGCCACCAATCTGCCGCCCGCGTCGCGCACCTGTTCGCAGATAACGTGCAATTCATGCACTTGTATCTCGCCCGACCACGCCGGAACCGCGTCGTTGAGCCGGGTAAATTGCAGATTAGGGAAAAATTTATTCATGTTAATTTATCCCAGCAGTGCAGCCGCCTGCCGATACCAGTCGGCTAGATACGGCGGCATATAAACCCCGAGGATCAATACCAGCGCCAAGTGTACGAACACCGGAATAAGCGCGGGCGGATGCGGCAACGGCTTGGCGTTGGTCTCGCCGAACACCATGGGCTGCACCTTGCCAAAAATGGCGGCAAAGGCGATGCCCAACGCGATCAACAGAATCGGCGTGGTCCACGGGTATTCATGCATGGCGGTGGTGATGATAAGAAACTCGCTGGCGAACACACCGAACGGCGGCATACCGAGAATGGCGAACGTACCCAGCGCCAGTCCCCAGCCCACCGTCGGACTGACTTGAAGCAGGCCGCGGATATTTTCCATCACCTGTGTGCCGGATTTTTGCACCGCATGGCCCACCGCAAAAAAGATCGCCGATTTGGTCAGCGAATGCACCGTCATATGCAACATGCCGGCGAAATTAGCCACGCCCCCGCCCATGCCGAAGGCGAACGTGATCAAGCCCATGTGTTCGATGGAGGAGTAGGCGAACATGCGCTTGATGTCTTTTTGCCGGAACAGCGAAAGTGACGCGACCACCACCGAAAGCAGGCCGAAACCCATCATCAGGTTGCCCGCAAAATGCGTGCCGAGTGAACCGTCCACCAGTATTTTGCTGCGCACCACCGCGCACAAGGCGACGTTGAGCAACAGCCCGGATAACACAGCGGAGACCGGTGTCGGACCTTCCGCGTGGGCATCCGGCAACCAGCTGTGCAAAGGCACCAACCCAATCTTGGTGCCGTAACCCACCAGAAGAAAAATGAAAGCCAACTTGAGCACGGTCGGTTCCAGTTCGCCTTTGACCTGATTCAAATGTGTCCACAACAACGCCGTGCCGCCCTCGCCCAACACGCGTTCGGCGGCGAAATACAGCAGGATGGTGCCGAACAGCGCCAGCGCGATGCCCACGCCGCACAGGATGAAATATTTCCACGCCGCTTCCAGGCTGGCCGGCGTGCGGTACAGGC
>CAZRZH010000052.1:2920-7051 GCA_964604485.1 uncultured Sideroxydans sp. | reverse complement strand
CACAGGATGAAATATTTCCACGCCGCTTCCAGGCTGGCCGGCGTGCGGTACAGGCTGACCAGCAACACAGTGGTCAGTGTCGCCGCTTCCATAGCCACCCACACGATGCCCATATTGTTGGTGGTAAGCGCCACCAGCATGGCGAACGTGAACAGCTGGTACATGCTGTAGTAGAGATGCAGCATGGACGTGCTGAGCTTGCCGTGATGCTGCTCGATACGCATGTAAGGGCGCGAGAACAGCGAGGTGGTGAAAGCGACGAAGGCGGTGAGCGCGACTAAAAACACGTTGAACTGATCGATAAAGAACTGTTCGTTGAAGGCGACCTGCGGGCCGGATCCAATCACGCGTGCGGCCAATATCACCGCTGCGGCAAAGGTCAGAAAACTCATCGCCGAATTGAGCTCTGCCGCCCAATTACGCGAACCGAACACGGCCAACAACACACCGCCCAGCAGCGGAAAAGCCAGCAGAGCCAGGAGATGCAGGTCAATCATCTTTGAGTTTTTCCATGTGGGTGATGTCGAGGCTGTCAAAGGTCTCGCGGATCTGGAAGAAGAAGATGCCGAAGATGAACGTGGCGACCAGCACGTCCAGCGCGATGCCCAGTTCGACCACCAGCGGCATGCCCTGCGTGGCGCTGGTGGCGGCGAAAAACAAACCGTTTTCCAGCGACAGGAACGCCACCACTTGCGACACCGCCTTGCGCCGCGTCAGCATCATCAGCAACGACAACAACACACTGGCCAGCGCGATGCCGATCAGCCCGCGTGTGATGCCTTCGGCCAACTGCGAAATCGGTGCCGCCAGATTGAACGAGAAAATCACCAGCGCGATGCCGACCAACATGGTGGTGGGAATATTGATCAGCGTCTCCACGTCCCAGCGCACGTTTAATTTGCGGATCAGCCGGTGCAGCAACCACGGCAACAGTAGCGCCTTGAGCAACAGGGTCAGCCCCGCCGAATAATACAGATGATGTTGTCCGGTGGAATACGCCACGATAAACGTGCTCAGCGCCAGTAACGCGCCCTGCCAGGCAAACAGATTAATCAGCGACAAAATCCTGCGTTGCGCCAGCATGGCGAACACAATCAACAACAGCAGCGCGGCCAGCAGGTTGATGAGTTGCAATGTGAACGGGATTGGCACGAATTACGCCCCGAGTAAAAAGTGGATGAGCAGACCCAGCACCGCCAGCAGGAAGGCGGTCCCCAGAAATTCCGGCGCACGGAAGATGCGCATCTTGGCCATCACCGTTTCCAGTACCGCCAAGCCCGCACCCGCCAGCGTCATCTTCAACAACAGCAACACGATGGCCAGCGGCAGCCCCGCCCAATTGCCCACTTCCACGATGCCGTGCGGCAGAAACAGCGCGATGCCGATGGAGACGTAGGCGAACAGTTTCAAACTGCTGGCCCATTCGATCAATGCCAGATGGCGCGCCGAATATTCCAGGATCATCGCTTCGTGGATCATGGTGAGTTCGAGATGCGTACTCGGGTTGTCCACCGGGATACGCGCATTTTCCGCCAGCAACACGATGACGAAGGCCAGCGCGGCAAAGGCCAGGCTGGGATACAACACGAACTGGTGGTGCGCCAACGCTTCGACGATGCGCGGCAACTGGGTGGAGTGACTGATCATCGAGGCGGTGAACAGCACCATCAGCAACGCCGGTTCGGCGAGGAAAGACACCAGCATTTCGCGCCGTGCGCCGAGTGAGCCGAACGAAGTTCCGATGTCCATCGCGGCCAGCGAAATAAACACCCGCGCCAGGGCGAACACCCCGACCAGCGCAATCACGTCGGCGGCCTGCGAGAACGGCAAATCGACCGCGATGATGGGGATGATGGCGGCGGCCAGCCACATGCAACCGAACACGATGTACGGCGTGACACGGAACAACGGCGACGCGTTGTAGGCCAGCACCGCATCTTTGTGGAACAATTTGCGCAACACGCGATACGGCTGCAACACCCCCGCCCCGGAACGGTTCTGCAACCACGCCTGGCACTGGTTGACCCAACCGGTCAGCAACGGCGCGAGCAATACCACCACCAGCAGTTGCGCCAGTTGAAACAGAATCGCGAAAAGCAGTCCGTAGTTTTCCATCACACAAACACCAGCAACACGACCAGCGTGACAAAGGTATAGGTCAGGTACAAATGGATGCGCCCGTGCTGCAATAACGACACCCATGAAGAAAGCTTCTCGGTCAGCCGCACAATCGGCTGATACAGGATGAACCACAGCCGGTCCTCACTCTGGCCGTGGTAGCGGGGATGTCTATCGAACGGGCTGGGCACTTCTCTTTCGATGCGGAAGAACGGCTCGAAGATGCGCCGTATCGGTTGTCCGAAACCTTCGGCGGTGTCCTGCATGCGTGACGTCTGGGCGGGGTAGCCGCAATCCCACGCGGGTCCACGGCGCAAGCGCCCGTGATAAAAATGGCGCACCAAGATCGTGGTGAGCAACATCACACCCAGCACCGCCAGCAGGAAATACAGCGGACTATAACTGGCACGGGTCGTATCCACCGGTGCCAAAAACACCCAGTTGCTGGCGGCGTTTCCCAGCCCCGTCCCCAGCAAGAACAACGAAACGAAATCGGTGTGCTGCACCACAAACACCGGCGCCAGTCCCAGCGCCACACACGCGAGCGCCAGCCATCCCATGCCGAAGCGTTCCCAACTCCCCGCGTCATGCGCATGTTGCAGGTTTTGCTCGCGCGACTGACCGAGGAAAATCACGCCGTAGAACTTCACCATCACATACGCCGCCAGCGCCGCCGCCAGCGCCATTACCGCTGCCGCCACCGGTACCAGCATGTTGATATAACTGTTGGGCAGACCCGGCGACAACAGGAAAGCTTGCAGCATCAGCCATTCGGAAACAAAACCGTTAAGCGGCGGCAATCCGGCAATCGCCAACACGCCGATCAGCATCAGCATTGCCGCCCAAGGCATGCGGTGGATCAAGCCGCCCAGTCGCCCCATATTGCGTTGGCCCGTGGCATGCAGGATGGAGCCGGTGCCGATGAATAAAAGACTCTTGAACATCGCGTGATTGAGACTGTGGTACAGCGTCGCGGTGAGCGACAACGCCGCCAGCGCGTCTTTACCGTACACGTGAAAAATGAGGGTCAGCCCGATGCCGACCAGCAGCAAGCCGATGTTCTCGATCGAGGAATATGCCAGCAGGCGTTTCATATCCCCCTGCACCGCCGCAAACATCACACCGAACACGGCCGTCATCAAACCCAGCGCCAAGGCCAGCACACCCCACCACCAGATCTGCGTTTGCAGCAGATCGAAAGTCACGCGCAGGATGCCGTAGATGGCGGTCTTCAGCATCACCCCGCTCATCAGTGCGGAGACCGGCGAGGGCGCAGCCGGATGCGCTTCGGGCAACCACACATGTAACGGCAGTACCCCGGCTTTTGCGCCAAAGCCAAACAATGCCAACAGGAACGCGGCCGATGCCCAGAATGGATCCAGCGGTGCATCGCGCATGGCATCAAAAGTGTAGGCACCGATGCCGTTGCCGCCCTGCATCACCCCGAAACACAGCAGAATGGCAATGGCGCCCACATGCGCAATCAGCAGATAGAGATAGCCCGCTTTGCGGATATCGGGGATGGTGTGATCGGTGGTGACCAGGAAATAGGACGCCAACGCCATGGTCTCCCACGCCACCATGAACATATAGGCATCGTCCGCCAGCAACACCAGCGTCATGCCTACCAAAAACAGGTGGTATTCGAGACACAACAGACCCAGCGTCTTGCCGTCCATGCTGCGGAAATATCCGCTGGCGTAAAGCGAGATGCCGAACGACGCCGCGCCCAGCAGAAGCAGAAAAAAAGCGGACAAAGCATCCAGGCGCAGATGGAACGGCAGATCGGGCAAACCCATCGCCAAAACCTGTGTTTGCGCGGGAGCGCCGAGAGCGAATAAAGAGGTGGCCGCCAGCACGAGAGAAGCCAGTGCCCCCAGCGGAAAAACGATAGCCGAAATGCGCTGCGGCGAACGTTGCAATGCCAGCCCGGCCAGGCCGAGCACGATCCACAGCAGGATCACCAGGTTCACAATTTCCAGCGGCGTTGGACTCACTGCATTTATCCGGTGT
>CAZRZH010000052.1:0-2820 GCA_964604485.1 uncultured Sideroxydans sp. | reverse complement strand
CAAGCGCGCGATTCTACTCCCGCATCTGACCGAACTTCAAATACTCAATAGACCACTTGCACGTTGCCCGCGCCGCACAGCTTTCGCAATTCATCCAGCAGCTCCTCCGGCAAGGTGACTTGCCAGGCCTCGCCCAAATGCAGCGGGACGCTGCCCACGAGATTGCGGTAGTTTATCTGTACCGGGCACTTGCCGCCGCTGTAGGGTTTAAGCAGTTCGGCCAGTTGCGGCACGCGCAATTTGTCATCTATAGAGCAACTCAGTTCCAGTCGCTTGGCGAAGGCGGCACGGGCCGAAGCAAAATCGAAAAGTGCATCGGCGGTGATGCGCATGTTGCCGGAATATTCGTCCATGCTGGCGCGTCCCTGTACCACCAGCAATTCGTCGTCGCGTATCCAGGGCCGGTTGGTTTCGTAGAGGTCGTTGAACACGGTGACCTCCATCGGAGCACTACCATCGTCCAGCGTCACCACCGCCATCTTGCCACGCCGTGTCTGCACAATGCGCACGCCGCTGACCATGCCCGCCAGAACCAGCTTCACCTCGTTGCGTCCCCGTTGGCCGTGATGGCCGTTGCCGCCATTCTGCGGTTGCACCCTCTCCGGCGTGATATCGGCCAGTCGGGTCTTGACGAAGTTCGACAGTTCCTTGTCGAATTCCTGATAGGGATGGCCGCTCAGATAAAAACCCAGCGCGGATTTTTCTTGCGCCAATTGCTCGCGCATCTTCCAGCGCGGCACATCGGCCAAATGCACCGGCATGTCCTGGGTTTCGTCTTCGCCAAACAGGCTGTTCTGGTTCGCCGAACGCGCTTTCTGATCGGCGCTGCCCATCGCCGCATCCAGTGAAACAAGCAGTTGGTAACGGTGCGTGTTGATACTGTCGAACGCACCGGCACGGATCAGTGCCTCAAGCGCACGCCGGTTGACGATGCGCTTGTCCACGCGGTGGCAGAAATCGAACAGGTCTTTGAACGGGCCATCCTTGCGCGCCAGCACGATGTTCTCCACCGCCGCTTCGCCCGTGCCTTTCACTGCGCCCAATCCATACGCGATTGTTTTCTCATCCACGGGCTGGAAACGGAAGCACGAGGAATTGATGTCCGGCGCCAGGATGGTCAGCCCTTGCTGCAGCGCATCCTGGTAGAAGAAACTGACCTTGTCGGTGTTCACCATTTCCGAGGTCAGGGTCGATGCCAAAAACGCGGCAGGGTAGTGACATTTGAGATACGCGGTCTGGTACGCCACGAGTGAATACGCGGCGGCGTGCGACTTGTTGAAGCCGTATCCCGCGAACTTTTCCATGACGTTAAAAATCTCGTTCGCCTTCTTCTCGTCGATGCCGTTCTTCCCCGCACCGGCCACAAAAATGCCGCGCTGCTCCGCCATCTCCTCGACATTTTTCTTGCCCATCGCGCGGCGCAGCATATCGGCGCCGCCCAGCGTGTAGCCCGCCACCACCTGCGCCGACTGCATCACCTGTTCCTGATACACCATGATGCCGTAAGTCGTGCCGACCACCTTCTCCAACAGCGGATGCGGCAGGATGACCTGCTCTTTTCCGTGTTTGCGGTTGATGTAATCGGGAATGAAATCCATCGGGCCCGGACGGTACAGCGCGTTCAAGGCGATGAGGTCTTCCAGGCAATCCGGCTTCGCCTTCACCAGCGTGTCCTTCATGCCGCGCGATTCGAACTGGAACACGGCGGTCGTATTCGCGTTCTTGAAGATGGTGTCGTAGGTCTGCTTGTCGTCGAGCGGAATGGTCTCGATGGAGAAGGGAGAAGGGACCGCGCCTTCGGCGCTCAAGGGGGAAGGGAAAGAACCCTCCGCTCCGCCGTTACCCTTCCCCCTTCCCCCTTCTCCCTTCTCCAGTTGCCTTACATAACGCACCGCCCAATCAATAATTGTCAGCGTGCGCAGCCCCAGGAAGTCGAACTTCACCAGACCGACCGCTTCCACATCCTTCATATCGTATTGGCTCACCGTGCTTTCGCTGCCCTCGGCGCAATACAGCGGGCAGAAATCGGTAAGCTTGCCCGGTGCGATCAACACGCCACCCGCATGCATACCCACGTTGCGCGTCAAGTCTTCCAGGCGCTCGCCCAGCTCCATCAACTCATCCACGCCGTCTTCATTGGCAATAATGGCGTTGAACTCCGGCTCCATCTCGCGCGCCTTGCGCAGCGACACCGGCTTCACGCCCTCCAACGGCACCAGCTTGGAGAGCCGGTCACACAGGCCATACGGAAAATCCAGCACGCGACCCACATCGCGGATCACACCTTTCGATGCCATGGTGCCGAAGGTGGCGATCTGCGTGACGTTCTGCTGTCCGTATTTGTGGCGCACATATTCGATCACACGCTCGCGTCCGTCCTGACAGAAATCCACGTCGAAGTCCGGCATAGAAACACGCTCGGGATTGAGGAAACGTTCGAACAGCAATTCGTAACGCAAGGGATCGAGATCGGTGATACCCAGCGAATAATTCCCGCGCCCGTCAAACGCTTTGGGAGAAACGCCGCGGAAGTCTCTGATCCGCGGCAGGGCAAGACCCACCAGACGATCCATGAACTCGTACATCCGGTCGCTGCGGAGCGTCACCTTGGCTCCGATCGGCATGCCTTGACGAAGCTTGAATCCAGCGATCGCCTTCTTGGCTTTCGTGACCACCGGCCGTTGCCCGGTAATGACGCCCAACTCCGCGACCGCCCCCTCGAGCAACTTCACGTTTTGGATCGCTTCGCCCATGCCCACGTTCAGGACGATCCGCTCCAGCTTCGGCACCTGCATCGGATTCTTGTACCCAAATTCCTTC
>CAZRZH010000051.1:7494-16536 GCA_964604485.1 uncultured Sideroxydans sp. | reverse complement strand
CGGCTTTGTTGTCGAAGACGTGATAATTGGACCAGCCGTTGTAGCTGTGGCCGTTCACCACTCTATCCGCCAGCGCAGTGCCCGATAGCATTGGCAAGCACAGCAGCAGCCCGATTTTTAGCGTTGTTGTGTTCATGAAATAGTTCATTTCGTTTTCGTCGGGGGTGTTTCTTTTACCCTGTTTGTTGCTGTTTTTTTGGCGCATCAAATGCACCCTGCGCAAATTCAACTAAAAAAAATCCCCGCAGAGCGGGGATTGAAAGTGGATCAGTGTTTCTTTTCGAGCCTGGCATCGACGGAGCAAGACCATTTGCCATGCGAGTCTTGATCGCAGTCACATTTTGAGTAGGCTTCCACCTGTTCTGAGCTTTCCAACTGTGATCGTACGTTCTTTTTTGCGCTTTCACAGGCAGTCACTTTGTTACCAGCGACTCTCTCGGCAGCAGGACATTCGTTTCCTTCTCCAATGCCGCAATTGGTAGTCCCACTCACCACCCGATCCGCCATCGCGCTTGCCGACACCATCACCAAAACTGCTGCCAAAAAATATTTCTTCATGCTGTGTTTCTCCTTGGTTATGTTTGATTCAAACGTTTATCACTCACTTTGTTGCGACTGCATTTGTTGCCTTTTGCTTTGCTATGTTTACTTCTACTTTCCCTCATCCCAACCCTTCTGATGAAACTACTAGCCATTCGACTAAGCCCGCAAGCGAGCAAGTCGCTGGTTATCCCACGGGGAGAAGGGCACTGTTGGGCTTCACTGCGTTCAACCACAACCTACCGGCTGTTGGGCTGTATTAGATTCAGCGCCAATGTGCCGCACTTGCTTTTCGACAACATTGCTACTTCATACGTTTTGACGTTGCCCCGTTCGCTTATGTCAGGGAGGTGGACATATTTTTTTTGCGGGTCGGGTGGGTTTATTTCAGTGCGCTTTCAAAATTCATTTTCATCGCACAATCAACCTCGGCAGTTTTGCAAAGCCTGCGCGTGTTGTCCTGCTGTGAAAATCCCCCGTGCGAACTTTAAACGAACTTGGTATTTTGTGAATCACCCAACTAGGTGATAAGGGCATAGAACCCAGATTTTTTACTGGGATATTTGGTTGGTTTTCTCCTTTTTAATAAATGTTGGCGAGGGGATTTTTGTTTTGTGCGAAGTTCAAATCCCCCCTAGCCCCCCTTTTTACCCGCAAGGGGTACGCCGGTGGATACCCCGCTGCTACGCAGCGACCCTTCCGCAGCCAAAGTGGGGAACTTGCTTTGGCTGCCTTGCTTTCAATGGGTAAGACGTGCTTTACGGAAAAGTGTCAGGATTGTTTTCAATCAGATTAACGCCAATCATCAGCACTCATTTCAACATCTTTTGATGCTAGTATTCGTGCAGATAATTAGGAGACCCGCCATGCGCACCACGCTTGCCCTTGATGACGACTTAATTGAAAAAGCCCAGACTTTGACGGGCCCGATGGAAAAAACCGCACTGGTGCGAGAAGCTCTCAAAGCCTTGATCGAGCGCGAAAGTGCCAAGCGCTTGGCGCTGCTCGGTGGCTCGGAACCCTTGCTGGAAAGTGTGCCCAGACGCCGCACCCAACCGGCATGATACTGGTCGATACTTCGGTCTGGATTGACCATCTCAGGCAGGGTGATCGTGAGTTGATGACTCTGCTGAATGGCGGTCAAGTATTGACTCACCGGTTCGTCATTGGGGAATTGTCACTGGGCAATCTGCAAAATCGAACCACCTTCATCAGTACCTTGCAAAATCTGGCCCATGTCAACGTTGCCACCGATGAGGAGGTGATGCATTTCATCGAACGTCATGCCCTGCACGGGAAAGGTATCGGTTTTGTGGATGCACATCTGTTGGCCGCCCTGCACCTTACTCCCGGTACCTTGCTTTGGACGCGCGACAAACGCCTGCAAGTAGAGAGCAACCGGCTTGGGCTGAGTATCAACCAGACTCATTAGGATCTGTACTTTAGATTTGCGGCTTTATCGCGTAACCCAAGCTACCAAACTGCGAAGTTCAAATCCCCCCTAGCCCCCCTTTTCCAAAGTGGGGAACTTGCTTTGGCTGCCCCACTGATACGCAGCGCCCCTTAAGCAGCCAAAAGTTTGGGGTGCCTTTAGTTACAGGCCTCATCACTTTTCAGCCATCTGTGTTACGCGCTTGTTTAGGGCGATTAGCAGTTCTTGCCAATGCGAATAGAGTAAATAGTGTCCGGCTGCGGGCACGATGTTGAGTTGGGCATTGGGTAATAGTCCGGCCAACTTTTGGGCTGCGCCGGGAGATACCAGCGGGTCTTTTTCTCCGTACCAGATGTGTGCGGGCAGGTGTATTTGGCGCAAATCCAGTTCCCAATCTTTGGCGGTGATGAGGACTTCTTGCGCGATTTCTTGTTCGTTGCGCTTGACGCTGGCGCGTAATCCGGCGGCGATGTTGGCGCGTAGTTTGGGGTTGGCCAAGGTTGCGCGGTCTTGCTCTGGCGCGTCGGCAAATATTTTTTCGAGGTATTGATACACGTTTCTGCGGATGTCTTTAACCATGACGCGCATCAGCGCGGGCAGCAAGGCCGGTGTGTAGCGGGCAACAAACAGCGTCATGCAAAACACCGGATTGAAGGCGCGCAAATCTTCCAGCTCGATGATGGGCGGCACGGCGGCCACCAGGTTTAGCGTTAACACGCGCTGTGGCAGGGCGGCCGCAACGGCCAGGGCGTAGCCGGTTCCGGCGGAATAGCCCAGCACAGAAAATTTGTCCAATTGCAAATGGTCGGCCAGCGCGGTGATGTCGTGCGGCCAGTCGCTGATATTGCGGTTGGGCAGCGGATCGGAATCGCCGCTGCCGGGGCGTTCCGGAATGATGAGGCGGATGGATTGCCGCAGCAGGATGTCGTCGTCCGGATGGCGCAAATAGCGTGACCCGGCGATGCCGTGCATGAAGATAACCGGATGGCCTTGCGGATCGCCATTGTCGGAGTAATACAGCCAGCGCCCATCGGCCAGGCGCACGCGCTGGTCTTCTGTGGCATGGCGCTCTTGTTGAATGCCATGGATGGACAGCGGCATTTCGGCGGAATGTTTGTGATCGGTTTGCAACCACAGCGGGCTGGCGTAGATGGCTTGCATCATTTCGGTTTGCCGCTTCACCCCGATCTTGCCGAACACGCGCGTCAGTTGGGACTTGGCGGTGTTTTTTGAGATGGCCAGCATGGCGGCGGATTCGTCCAGCGTGCAACCCAGTGCCATTTTTTGGGTGAGGCGCGCTTCGGCGGGTGTCAGCCCGTACAGGTTGCTCAGGCCTTGTTCTGAAAGTGCATGGCTGGTGCGGCTGGCCACAAATAACATAAGCCGGGTTTGCTGCACTTCGGCCAGGTGGGGCGCACCGCTGCGGCTGATCCAAAGCGAGAGGCTGCTGTCTTCGTTCTGCAAACGGATTACGTCTTCTCCCATCTCGCCGGTCAAAATTCGTGCTACGGCGTGCTCCAAAATTTCGTCCGGTAATGAAACCAGTCGGCCTGCTTGTAACGTGAGCAGTGCATTGCCTTGCAGCAAAGCCAGCAGGGTGCGATTGAGGCTGATGGCGTTGCATTGCGCATCAATAATCGCCATGCCCATCGGCAAGCGGTTCATAACTTTTTCCAGCAGGTTGCGTTCTTCCAGCACTTCGGAAAGTTGCTGTTGCAGCGTATGTGCCCGCTCAAAATGCGGTGCCAGAAAACGAATCAAGGAATGTTCGGATTGGCTGACGCTGCTGTGGGCATGCGGCGCGTCAGGTACAGATAACTCAAGGTAGGCGGACATACATTTCAACAGTTGCGGCCACAAAGTTAAATCTGTCGCCGCCTCGTAGATCAGGCCGATCATTTCGGACAGTGCAACGCTGGAGGTGTGCGGGGTGTTCATGGCGAGGTTGTCGGGTAGGTCACGCGAGTTTGCTCCGGTTATATTTCACTTTCAGGTACACGTATAGACGAAGCCACCCCGGAAAATGTCAGGCGGGTTGCCGGATATATTTTGGATAGGAGATCACGCGCGGAATACGGGCGCTGGCTTGCGCGGTGCTGGAGGTGCATCAACATCAAGACTCCCCTTTGGTGTCTGAATGCTGCGGATTATTTGGCACGGCGGTTTCACAGCTTGCACTGCGATGCGCCCTCTTTGGTCATCGCGCCAGCCTCCATTCTGGTTTTCTCTCCGGCTGTGCTCTTTGCCATGCATGCGGCATTTGATGCTTGCAGCGGAGAGCTGCGATGCGGTTGATATTTGAAGTCACCGCCCTTTTTCTGTCAAGAAAATTCAGGGCAGAAATGCGCCGACGCGTCTTATTCGCGCGAGACGTTCAAGGTGTAAACCTGCAGGGTGGTTCTTGCACCGGGCGCTTTGGGTGCGGTGTTATCTGCGCGTGTTTGATAGCGGGCATAGCCGGCATCTATAAAGGCCAAAACATCGGGGTCGGTAAACATGCGTTTGTTGTTTTGTTTTATCGCCAAGGGGGATTGCGCGAGGAATGAAAAATCGGCGCGTTCTTGTGTTTTTGCGGCCAACACGGCGATGCTGAGGATGCGTTCCAGCCCGGCTGTTTCATCGTCGATGGCGATGCCAAAGCGGGCGCTGTCTCTGGCTTCCAGCCGATTGCTCGCACCCGGCCCATTCGGATAAAGCACGTTGATGCCGTAACGCGCATCGACATACAGCAGGGTCACATCCACCGCTTGCACACCGGTGTTGCGCAGGGTGACGTTGATGCGGTCGCCGGATTTTAGATGGGGCACGTGGTCTTGTGTGAGTGGAAATCCCGTTCCATTTTTCTTCACCACAGTCAGCGTTACTTCAAGCGGCGAAGAATTTGCGTTCGCTTCACTCAAGCGCGATGCGATGCGCAGCAGGTTGGTGGTGCGTGCGATGGCGTGTAACGAGGCCGCAAGTTGCGCGCGCAATCCGGCCTCGGCGCGGTGTTGTTTAGCCGAATAAAACATCGCCGCGTTTTGCTCACAGGCGTCTGCCGACTTGCCACAATCCACGCCCATCATCGAGGGCGGCAATAACAGAATGCGATCCGGCAATAACTTGAGCAGCACATCACCACCGGCGGGATGAGCTAGCCATTTAATCGACGTGCCGGGAACTGCGGTCGCGGTCTTGCGCAGTTCATCCACCACAACTTTTGACGCACACCGTTTGCCACAGGCCGTCGCATCCACACTCACGCGCAAGGTGTAGTGCGGCGGGTTCTGCACCACACGGGCAAAGCTGCCGGGCGGAATGGCTTCGGGTTGTAGTGCGGGTTTGTTGTTGAACTCGGTGGGCAATGCGGTGGATACGGCCAAGCTCACTTGGGAAAGTCGCAGATAACCGATGGCCGCGTCATTCTTCGCCAGCGGATTCGCCAGCACCGCCAAGATCGTGCCTTCGCTCAACTGCGACAGCGCACCGGCCAACACCAGCACTTCGCTGCCGCGTTCGATCTTCCATTGTTGCACTGGGGGTGCCTGCTGAAACAGCACCGGCTGATCCAGCGCCGTGCCGGAAAAAAGCGGCGTCACCCGCGTCTCGTTCATCGCGCCATAGCGGGTCAAAATAGACTGCGCCATTTGGCGATAGCTCATCGGCACGCCGGTCTCCAGCGCCTGCATCACGGTGAAACTGAACAGGCCAAAGGTGCGGCCATCACCCTGCCCTTTCGGCAAAATCATCTCGGGCGCGGCCTCGCGCGTTTGGCTGGCGTAGAAGAAAACTGAGCCGCCTGTTTGCGCAGTTTGTGAGGGCGCGATGAATGGCGATTTATCTGCGGCGGGTTTGGCGACATTCGGCGCGACTTGAGGCACACCCAGTTGTTGCGGGTTGACGAAGCGATATTGCACGCTGTCGTTTTCTCCGCGCACCAGCGTGGCGGCATGGCACGTATCGAACACGCCCCACACGAATGCGCCCTTGGCCAGAATGCGATCCACGACATCGCGCAACTCTGTTTTGACCAAGGCGTTTTGCACACTGCCCACCGAGCCAGACCACTTGCCCACATCTCGCGGCAGGAAGATCTCATACAAGCCATCCGGCTCGGCACGGCCAGCGGCGGTTTGTGGGTCGGCGGGTTGCTGGCTGCCGTGCCCGGCAAAATACAGGAACACCAAATCATCCTTGGCCGTTGATTTCGCCAATTGATCCAACGCGGTCAAAATATTGCTTCGCGTCGGCAAGGCCGCCCCGCTCACGCCATCCGCCAACAGCGTAATGTTGTCTTGCGCAAAGCCGCGCAACATCAGCACGTCACGCGCCCGAACAACATCGTTGCGCGGGCCTTTGAGTTGCAGTTTTTGCGGCAGATTGGGATATTCCGAAACGCCCACCAGCAACGCGCGCATCACTTTCGCCTGGCTGTACGGGGCGAATAGCAAAGCCAATGTGATGGCAACAACACGCAGGGACAGTTTCAAAGACATTCAACAGAACCCAAATAGTGGACGGATATTTAAGCAGAAAACAATTTTTGAAACACGGCAAAAGCTTGCCACAACATTTATTAGGGAAACGCTGATTTATTCGGTTTCGTCGTTCCCGCGAAGGCGGGAACCCAGTCAGATTAAGGCGCTGGATCCCCGCCTTCGCGGGGATGACGAATAAATCAGTATCTCCTTAGAAGCTGCTTTAATCCCTGCCAGAACCTTTAAAAACCTCCTATTAACCTACTTGCCATAATTTGGCTACTAGGTTAATTTCCCGCCTATGGAAAAACGCACGGCACACTGCTAACTGTCCGTCATAAAGGTGCTTATCGGCGCGGGCAAAGTTCGAATGACAGCAAGTGCGGCAGCAGCGGGTGCGCAACTTGGGTTCGAGCCTGCCGCGATGGTCGCCGTCGTTTTGGCACTTAGGCCCTCTGACTTTTACAAGAGCATGACCACGCATGCAGACCATACGATTTGGCAAGATGTTTATAGGCCAACCACGCCCACAGGCGCTGTCTATTTGAAACTGACTGTTGTTGATGACGTGCTCATCGTATCTTTCAAGGGGTTATAAATTATGAAATGTCCCGCTTGCGGTGCTGCTAAATTGGTGCATGACACCCGCGACTTCTCCTACACCTACAAATCAGAATCAACCATTTTTCCGGCATTGACTGGAGATTACTGCCCGGCATGCGCTGAGGTCATCTTGGAGATGCCAGAAGCGCAACGTTATGCTCTGTTGGTGCGCGAATTCAACAAGCAAGTAAATGCAGCGTTTGTTCAGCCGGAATATATTGCCAGTGTGCGAAAAAAACTTGCGCTCGACCAACGTGAAGCAGCCGAAATTTTTGGGGGTGGCGCCAATGCATTCTCGCGCTATGAAAATGGAAAAACCAAACCGCCTTTGGCACTGGTGAAATTGCTCAAAGTGCTGGATAAACATCCTGATTTGCTGGATGAAGTTAAGGCAGCCTGACGCGCCGCTCAGCACCCGCCGGGGCAAGAAATCGCCCCTCCCCTTTACCTAAAACTCAACGCCGCCCCTCATGCTGGCGACCACCTTCGCGCCCACGCTCTTGTTCACCTTTGCGTTCACCTTCCCGCCCACCCTCGTGTTCACGTTTGCGTTCACGTTCGATTCTGTGGTGCTGCCGATATTCGCGCTGGCGCGCATCCTCGCCGTGAAACACCTGTGCCGGGGGGTAATACGTTGGGTAATACACCGGATAATAAGTTGGGTAAACCACGGGCGGGTAATACACGGGGGGAGGTAAGTAGTAAAACGTGGGGCGAGAATATCTGTCACCCGCTTCGTTCGCCGTCGCGCCCACCGCCGCCCCCATCACCCCGCCAACCAGCGCCCCGTCGCGCCCGCTGATGGCGGCCCCCATTGCAGCCCCCACCGCCGCCCCAATGGCGACATCCCGTGCCAGCGTATCTGCCTGCACATTCGACACGCCCAACATACACACCATCACTGTTGCCACGATACCTTGCTTGATCATCTTATCCTCCGTTGGTTGGAATTTGTCTGAATACAACGCCTTCAATGGTTAAGACGTGTACAACGGAAAAGTGTCAGGATGTTTTATTGATTTGATTCACGACGAGTTCGTAGGATGGGGTGAGCACGCAAACCGCATCAATCGCCTCGTGTTAATCAATCGAATTGGTAGGTTGGTAGGTTGGGTTAAGCGTAGCGCAGCCCAACAGGCACACGACGCACAGTTTTGTAGGTTGGGTTAAGCGTAGCGCAGCCCAACATTTTCCATACACCTCTAAACCGTTGGGCTTCATTGCATTCAGCCCAACCTACGTGATTATCGAATGCCGCATCAAATGAATCAGACGCGACTCACATGCAGCATCGAAGCCTTTGTTCGGATCGACAAGCAGCAACGGACTAGCGGGTGGAAAGTGCGTGGCATCATCGTCGATGGCCACCCAAGGCAATGCCGCAACTTTCTTCTCTTGCAAAAACGCGAGTATCTCGACATACCGAGCGAAAGTTTCGTCTTCCAGAGTTTCGGGCGTCACACCCACGATGCGAGCAGCAATATCCACTGAAAAGTGGCTTCGAATTTCTTTCAGGCTCATCGCTAGTCGCCATGTTGAAGAAATGACGATCTTTGATTTCTCGTCTTGCCGTATTGCGGATTCAAAATGCTGTAAACAATCGCTGTCGAAGCGTGATGGGGGCAAGGAAGTCACCCTTCTCAACACCCCGTCGAAATCCAGAAATATCAGTTTGCTCATTGGTTTTTTGTTGAATTGATCTTGTCCATTGAACTTTTGCTCAAGTTTGTAGGTTGTAGGGTGGGTTAAGCGTAGCGCAGCCCA
This sequence comes from uncultured Sideroxydans sp., assembly GCA_964604485.1. Classification (GTDB taxonomy): domain Bacteria; phylum Pseudomonadota; class Gammaproteobacteria; order Burkholderiales; family Gallionellaceae; genus Sideroxyarcus. The sequence goes on along the minus strand of CAZRZH010000051.1, from coordinate 7,740 downwards.
ACAGGCACACGATGCACAGAAAACAAAACGTTGGGCTTCATTACATTCAGCCCAACCTACAAAACTGCTTTAATTGCTTGTTGAGCTGCGCTGAGTTATATCCATTCACAAAAATCCCGCGCTTGTGGGCTGCGCCCCCAAACCCCCTGCCCTGCTTTCCTCATCCTGCCGCGCTTTGCCCGCAAGGAGTAAAGGAGTAAAGGAGTAAAGGAGTAAAGGAGTAAAGGAGTAAAGGAGTAAAGGAGT
>CAZRZH010000051.1:0-7394 GCA_964604485.1 uncultured Sideroxydans sp. | reverse complement strand
AAAGGTGCAAGGGGTAAGCTCCCTCCACTGCGCTACGGGAGCGTTCTGGCAAGACGGAAGCCAATGAAGCTGAGCCGTTCCGCTGGGGCGCGGTTGTAGCGGTAATCCGCACGCACGGTCGTTGCTCCGAGGACCCACGAGCCGCCACGCGGCACGCGCCAATCGTGTTCATTGTCATATTTATCCTGACACCATTCCCACACGTTGCCGCTCATGTCATAGAAGCCCCACGCATTCGGCTTTTTACTCGCTACCGGGCTGGTCTCGTCTCCGCTGTTATCCATGTACCAACCCAGTTTGTCCAGGTCGTTGCCACCACAATAGGTGTCGTTACTGCCCGCATGGCAGGCATATTCCCACTCGGCTTCGGTGGGCAGGCGGTAGTCCTTGCCAGTCTTCTTGTTCAATCTTTTAATGAAGCGTATTGCATCTTCCCAGCTCACGCTTTCCACCGGGCAATCACCCCCGCATTTGCTGAAACTGCTGGGATTCTCTCCCATCACGGCGACCCACTGGTCTTGCGTCACTTCGGTCTTGCCCATTTCATAGTCCCGGCCGGGAATATGTATCATCGGGATGTTGATTCCGCCCTTGTCGGCGGCTTGGGCGGTGCTTAAGGTGCAGGCCGCCAGAAGGGCGATTGCGCAGAGGTGTTGCAGTTTCATTGGATTCTCCTTGGGTTGAATTGGGGGCATATAAAAACGTTGCAAATTCTATCAATTCCCGTAATTCTCAAACGGGGATTTTGATAAGTCAGCAGTATTGCGCTGGCTTTGATTTGTTGAAGGATTCAAAGGCCTCTATTTTTTTCGCACTTTTCCTGTGTTTAGTCGGCGGCTTTCTTATTCATACAGGCGACGACTTCCATTGCTTTGGGGTGGCCTTGATTCGCCGCTTTGTACATCCACCGTTCACTCTCGGCTTGATTTTTCACTACGCCCTGCCCCACGCAGAATAATTTGGCGAAGCGATATTGCGCTTCGGCGTTGCCGTTATTTGCTGCATCGCCGTAATAGCGTGCGGTTTCTTCGAAGGACTTGGGCAGATCAATACCGATGGTGTACAGCTCGCCCAAGCGCAGTTGGGCAAGGGCGTTGCCGTTGGCTGCCGCGTGGTGATACCAGTGCAATGCTTCGGGGATATTTTTATCCGCGCCTTGTCCCGCTTCCAGCAGCGTCGCGAGATGGTAAGCCGCCGTGGCATTTGTCGGTGCGGCTTGTTGGAACAATACCAGTGCAGCAGCGTTATCGGCTTTGATACCGGCGCGTCCTTCCTGCGTCAGTTCACCCAGCAGGTTCTGCGCTTCGGCCTGTTGTTGCTCGGCGGCTTTGCGCAACCAGCTCAGTGCCATCGCTTCATCTTTGTTGATGCCTGAGCCGTTCAGATAACTCTGCCCAATTTGAAACTGCCCATCCGCATCGCCTAGTTCGGCGGCTTTGCGGAACCAAACTACGGCTTGTGATTGATTGCCTTTATCACCGTAACTGATACCGGTGCGATAGGTAAAACCCAGGTTGATCATGGCCGCTGGCTCACCCTGCTGTGCGGCCAATTCAAACCAATGTCGCGCCATTTTCAAATCACGAGTCGTACCGACGGCATCAAGGTAAAAATGCCCGATATGGTTTTGCGCATCCGCATCGCCCTTGTCCGCCGCTTGGCGATACCACTTCATCGCCACTTGGTTATCTTGCTTTACGCCCAAGCCCACTTCATAAAATTTTCCCATGTTCCACAAGGCGGTGAAGTTGCCTTGCTTTGCATCTTGCTGAATCAGCTTAAGCAACGCATGCACTTGTTCGCCGCTGGCGTGTTGCTTCAAGGCACGCGCGGTCACGCCATAAATCCTCGGCAAACCGGAAGATGTTTTGTCCCCTTTGCCGACATTTTTCAATTGCGGTTGCGCGGCGATCAAGGCTTGCAGATCCGAGACTGTAACGCCGGTGATTTGTGGTTGCGCAGCCGGTTGGCTTAGGTTTGATTTGGCTGCTACGCTCTCAACGGCCTGCGCCGGAATGGTATTTGCCAGCACACCCAGCAGCAACCAAGACAACAGAGTTCGATTCGTTTTCATTTGGTTTTTCCTTTTAAGTAAGGCGCGAATTTTCCGCGCCATAACACGTATTCAGTCTTAGTATTCAGCCAGCTTCACGATGTGCAACATGTTCTGGAACATGGTGAGAACGCGTAGCGCCATGGCCGAGCCAGCCGCGCTTTCCACATGGTTGATCTCGCCTTTGTCGTCGTAGCTCACATCGATCGAACCTGTCTCATCACTGATCTTCACCGGCTTCCCGTTGGTGTCGTAAATGAAATCGAGCACGCCGCGCTTGCCTTCCTCGTTGGTAGTGACCATGCGGCTGATGTGATGCAAATCGTCATATTCCAGATCGACTGCCTTGCCCTCCGCATCTTCCGCGCGGATCAGATCGGCCTTATCGTTATATTTAAACGTGGCGCGTAATTTTCCGTTCAGCTTGACCGTGTCGATCTTCTCTAACGTGGGGTGATAGGTATAAGACAACACATCGCCCGAGCGGAATGTCTTGCTGATAGTGCGGCCCTTTTCGTCCAGCTCCACCTTGGTTTCAAACCCCAAGGTTTCCTGATCCAGCAACGAATAACCCTCAAAGCGATTTTCACCGGTGGCTGATTTGCTGGTCTGGAAGCCCACGGTCTGGCTGCTTTCGTTACCCGCTTGATCGATGTGGCGGATGCGTGTGGAATAGCTGTCCGGGTTCTTCGCATCGTTGATGTATTCATACAAGCTGTACTCGCCGCTGGTCTCGTCGATACGGGTGACGTTGTCCTTGCCATCGTAGTTGATGAACATGCTCGTGCCATCCAGATAGCGAATACGCGTCATGTTGTGACGGCGGTCGTAGCTGTAGCCGAAGCTCTCTCCTTTATAAGTCCCCGCCAGTGAATTACTTTGGATCAGGTTGTGCCTGTCGTCGTATTCGTATTCCACCACCGCGCCATCGCTGGCAACGAGGCGATTCACAAAACCTTCGGAAGACCAGCTCAGATTAAAGCCGCGCCCATCCTGATCTTTGATCTCCACCGGGTGTCCATTCTCGTAACGCAAGGTGAGCAGATAGCCATCTTCAATCAAGTCTTGTTTGCGACGCAGCAGATTGCCCTTGGCATCGAACTCATCCACGCTGCCGCAACCATCGTCACGTTCATAACCGGCAGCAGTGCGTTGCAAAGTACCGGCGCAATAACCCCGGCCGTAAGCGGTGAGCTTCAACGTGCGCGGCAGTTGGCTTTGCACCTGATATTTGTTCACTGCAGCCAAGCGGTCTTCTTCATCGCCCAGCAGCTTTTGGGTCAATTCCTTCGATGCTTGTTTGCTCAATTTGTCTTTGGCTTTGGCCGCTGCCACGATCTTGGCCACTCCCGCCGCCACCCGTTTTGCATCGCGCGGTTTGGTTTCGTCGTGAAAATAGGAAGTGGCACCGGCGCCGTTCTCCACAATCGCCGCCGTGCGATCCGGCAGCACCGTCAAGTGCGTTTCGTACTGCGAACCCCAGCCCACACCGAACCAGCCGACGTGGCTGGACTTGGCGTTATACGTGCGATCCATCTCCAGCTTGTAAGCTTGTGTCGTGAGCACCGAATCGGTATACGAAATATAAAAATTGCCGTTCTTCGGATTCACCCCGGCCTGCGCCAGCACCGGCATAATCAACAGCAACACGACGTAGATCATCTTTAACATCACACTCTCCTGCGGTTGGTTGTATAACTTGAGCGCTTCGCTCCTGGCAGATAGAAGATTATCAGAACCCTGTCCTGCACTTGAAACGATGCGTATTGGTTGAGACGGGATGAGCCGGGAAAGTGTCAGGATGAAATGAATAAATATTTACTACCACTGATACGACACACCCACCGATAACAGCAAATTTAAGGGTGCGACGCTCGGGCCAAACAAGCGTGATTTTTCTTCTTCCAAGTCGGCGGGCAACACAGTGCTGTTGGCCGTTAGAGTGATGTCGGGTTTCCCCTGAAAGATCAGTCCGGCATCCGCAATGAAGCCCCACTGTTTGCGCTTCAACACCGGGTTGCCCCAGCCACAGCCAAGGTAGGGCGCAAAGCGGTTGGAGCGGATGACGCCTTGCAACTTGCCAACTTGCGTGGCTGTGTAAACTGCATTGCCAATATCATAGCCCCCTCCCCAAAGTGCTTCATGGCCGACGATATTGTCTTGGAGGTCATTGTGGCTCAAGCCAAAGCTGTAGTGAAACTGGCTCTCCGGGTCGGTGTACCAATCCACCGTCACTGACCCAATCTTTTGCTTGAAGTGATGGTCGTAATAACTATTCGACCGCATTGGGCCAGCAGGATGGGTGATCGGATTGACATACTTCACAAGGTCAGATGGATCGGTGTATCGAAAGTTGGTTTGATGATAACTAAACCGAGCGTTGAAATTGTCGGTAAGTTGGGTTGTCAGTTCAACACCTGCTCCACCGTCTGCACTGACATGCACTGAAATGGCTGTGTCTTGTGCTTGTGCAGTAGTCGCCAGCAGGGTGAGTCCGAGTGTGAAAAAAATACGCGTGAGCATGATTGAGCATTCCATTCTTCGTGCGGAAATTTTCCGGGTAGAGGCTTGGACGAACCACTCGAAAAATTGTCAGGCGCGCCAGACCGATTTCTTATTCAGAAAATTGGCCTCATAAAACATCTCGATGCCGTACATCATCCGCCGCTGGCGTCTTAATCCTTCCTCGGCAGATTCCTTGGTTTTCTTTTTCCGCCACAGATAATAGCCAACCGCCACAACGGCGAGCGCCGATGCGAAGTAGAGGTTGTAGGCCATCGCGCCCAATATTAATGTCAACCCAATAAACACCCGCGACGGTTTCAACCAGATCTGGTTGATCTCCAACAGGTGCTGATGCTCGTCCAGATAACCTTGCAGCTGCATCACACGGTTTGTTTCCGCATTCATCTTTTCGACCAATTCGTGCAGGTTCTTGCTGCTGTGCTCCAGGCCTTTTACCCAGACAGTCAACTCGACCCAAGCCAACATTTCATTGCGCAAGTTTTCCAGTTCCCATCCGTTCAGATTTTCAATACGTTCGTAGAGCAATAATTTTTTGCAGGCATCCTCGACCCTGATCTTGACGCTCAACACGTCGGTGTCTTCGTTGCGCACTTGCTGTTGAAAGCGTTTCTGTTCCGTTGAGGAATCTTCAATCGCCAAATGCTGCAGGCTTTGCAGTGCTGACCATTCGATGGCGCTGTGATTCTTTTCCACCTCTCCGGCCAAGACGGTATACCACTCGCAAAACTCGGCCACACCGTGACACGCGTTGCGCACGACATTCCGTGCCTGTTCAACATAACCCGGCATGTAAAGCGCCAACAATATATCGGGAACGATGCGGCCAAGGCCGGGTGAATTCATACGTATCGGTGCCACATAAACCTAAGGGCACTTGAAGACCAAGAGTTCTCACACCATCAATCGATCCTTGATGGTTGCACCGATTCTGGCGAGTTAATCTACTTACAGGTGGGATGCTTAACTTTATGCGGCCGCTTGGGTTGAAGCTTCAGGATAAAGCTCGGGCAATAGAAACTGCAGGGCATCGAGAGGGAATGCAATTTGAACTGGCGCGGTGTGCCCTTCACTTGTAACCAGACCATACTCAATCAGTTTGGATAAAAGGGATCGCGCCGTACGTTCACCCAATCCGGTCATTTGCTGGAATTCACCACGCGGCGTGGGTCCAGCCATGAACATGTGGAAGAGCGGTACGATGGCTTCTTCACGTATCCCCTTGTCAAACTGAGAACGAAAGATCACTAACGCAGAGATTCTCGCTTTCATTTCGTCCAGACTCAGCATCTTGGTCATAAAGCTCACCTGATCTTCAGCGATGGAAACAAACCATTCGCACCATTCCCAAAGCATCTTCTCGCTGAGGTTTCCACGTCCGTCCAGATCACCTTGGCGATGATTGTCTGCTGCATGGAGTTTCGAGTAATAGGTATCTCGGTTGCGTGCGAGACCACGGTTCATAGACCAAAGACCCGCGCTGATTGACCAAAGCGCGCAGTGAGTCTGCAGTCGCACGGAACGGCCGTTTCCATCATGGAAAGGATGAACCCACGCCGATCTGTGATGTGCAGATGCTACCCTGATCAGCATGTCATCGAGAGACTGGTCGCGTAAATAGACCTCATCCATACGAGTAAGGAAGTCAGGCACGGATGACCAGAGCGGCGGCTCATGACGACCTATGGCTACTTGATCTGTTCGTAGTGCTCCTGGCTCGACGACGATACCGTCAACCGTGGTTCGATCTGTTATTGACAGGTGATCATAGAGTTCTTTATGCGCGTGCAATAGAAACGCAGAACTCAATGCCTCATCGCCCTTGGCACACCTCTGCTCTAGGACGCGCTCAGCATCAATGTGTGCCAGCGCTAAGCGCTGTAGTTGGGCAACATCAGGCTTGTCTGAAAAATCCTTGCGCAGTGCTCGCGCAATATTCAGTGGATGAGTGCTCTGCCCCTCGATTCGGTTGGAATAATAGGAATTCATAGTCCTGACCAATTCGCGCAGGCTGGCAATAGTAGAAGGATGGACTCTGCTAGTCAGTTGGAAGGACTTTTCCACGACAGCTCGCGTGCGCTTGCGCAATTCGCTCAAATGCTGCTGAGGCAGCAATGGCTCGAAATGGCTCGGATGCGTGTACTGAGCGATAGTTTGCGGTATTATGCTTGTCATAGTTGCCGGTATGTTTGCCAGATTGATTTTCAATTAAAGTCCTTGTTAATCAATTAACAATTTATCAACTAATCAACATTAATGCAAATATATTGCCGGTTATATTGCCAGCCTTTACAGCATCTCTATTCTCACCCCAAGATACTCAAATCTTAAATGCCCCTACCCTTATGGGCCAGCGCATTAGATATTTGATCGAGAATCACATTAACGGCCGATTTTGCATCTTTGGAGGTCAGTTGTGGGAAGTGAAATGATGATTTACCGATCGAACTATCCACCATCGATTTTTGGTGAGAAACACTGTCACATTTTGTCGCAGGTAGTTGTTCACCTGACGATCCAGTCACTTCATCACCCCTTCATGTTTTCTGCTACAAAGCGGGGTAACGTCACGATGTCCCCATCCACACTAGCGCGCTCCATCGCATCCATGTAGGCATCACGTAGCTTGACCCGTATAACTGTCCACGGATACCACCCCTTCATCACCTGACACAGAAATCCCTCTTCCAACAGGATGACACGGTGCGCATCCTTGAGATCGCCTGACTCAATTACGCCATCATGTTTTATCTGAAGGCGCCTTAGATAGTGTCGTCACGAGAATGTAAAAAGCAGGCATAATTGAGCCTTCGTTACT
>CAZRZH010000050.1:0-16721 GCA_964604485.1 uncultured Sideroxydans sp. | reverse complement strand
CCGTCCAAGTCGCGGCCATCTGCCCATCAGCTTGCGCCATCTTCGCTTCCGACACTTCGCGTTGCAGACCGCGCTTGCCCAGCCATGGCACGCTCTGCATCAAGAGATAACGTGTGCCACCGCCCCGGGTCACATCCATCGGTTCGATACGTAAGACGGGGTCGGGTAAGGCGGCGGAAGGTTCAGCGCGTTGGGTGGCTGCCTCGACATCAAAGCGTGCTGCGGCGAGGCCGGGGTTGTGCTCGCGCGCGTAGCGCAACAAACCTTCAACGTTGCTGCCGAGCGAAGTCGTGCTGGCCGTCTTCACGGTTGTCTGGGTGAGGGCGGTGCTGTTTTGCAGAGGCAATACCTCTGCTGCATGGCTACTGGATAGCCATACACCGCACACCAAGGTCATCAGTCTTAAATAGGTTTTCATGATCCACATCCGGTTGCTTTTCGATACGAGCAGACAGCCGAAAACGACTGCCGAACGAAGCAGGACGAGGAACGTTTAGGAATTACAGACGAACTCGTCCTGCGTTAGACGCGGGCGAGGGGTGGTGGATCGAGTGGAGCGGAAAGATGGGAGACGAAAGTCTCGGAGATGGAGCTAACAGCTTGGGAAGCGGGGGCAGACAGTTGCATGGCGACCACTGGGGTGTCGAGATAGGCTGTGCAAGCCAGATGGCAAACGCCGCAAGACGTACAACCCGAATCACCCTCATCGCTCACCTGCATGGCTTCATGGTCATGCTGCATCATGTCGTGAGACATCATGTCATCGTGCGACATCGACATCATCTCAGCCGACTCATGGCATTCGCCTTGCTGCAACTGCATCGCAAGCGAAGCCGCCAGTGCGCTACCGCTAGAGAGTGGTAACCACAACAGCATGAATACGGCTATGAATTTTCGGATTTGCTTCGACATGGACGCAGTGTGGCAAAGTGGCGTGCGATAGTCAATCGGTTAGTAGCTTAAGTTCAACGTTGCACCCATACCAAAATCGGGGCTGTTGTCGGTGTAGCCTTTGAGTAAATATATCTGAACTCTGCTTTTGTCTGAAACGTTATAGTTGACGAAGGCGAGAAATTCAGAAAAATTTGCCGTGCCGTCTATCAAAGTTTGGCGGAAATCGTAAGCCAGTCCGATGCGAGTGGTTTGCGTAAGGGAGTAGCCAGCCCCGACAGAGGTGAACCACGGATTGTTGAAAACAATTCCGGTGGGGTTGCCCATCTTGCGCCAGCCGACTGTGCCGAATAGGTCGGCATCATCGAAATACTGCGAGAAATCAGCTTGTACTGAATAGTCGTTCTTACCCGTCCCCAGACCTTTCGCACTGTCTGCCGTGCCGAACTTGATGTTGCCCGTGACATCAACTGCCCAGTCATGATCGTTATTCGTAAAGAGGTTTTGCGTGGCAGACATCACAACGTCGCCCAGGCCAGCCGTCACACGGCGCGATGCGTTCGTGCCTACGTTCATTCCGCCCCCCATCTGAATCTGATTGCCGATGGTGCCGATGCCCACACTTGAACCCGTAATGAGTACATAAGGGACGGTCAGGCTGAAAGACGTACTGTCTTTCCGATAACTGGCGGTGACAGGAAAGAACCAGACATTGGTTGAGGTAGTCGTGCCGTATTTCCCGCTGGTGTATTCGGAACCGACAGACAGATTAAGTGTGCCTTCAGCATGAGCAAAAAAGGAGAGAGTCGCTGCAAGCGCTATCAATCCGGACGTGATTATTTTTTTCATTCTTTCCCCATCTCGTATTTTTTAGTGAAGCCTACTTCGGTATTTCACCGTCGGCTTCTTGGCGTGTTACACCGCATCAATGTTGTGGTGGCGATGGTTCGCCGCTGGGTGAGGTTGCTGCTTGACCGTGATTCATCATGCCATGCATTCCATGTTCGCCCGTCAACATGCAGCCTTGAAATGAAATCAGCAGCAGTAGGATCGTCAGGTATTTCATTCGATTTCTCCGGATAGTGGAACCACCCGCGAGCGGATGGTTCGATGTGTTGTGGTTCGCGTTATTGAGCCTGCACGGGTGGAGAGGCCGCCTGATTGTTTTGCATCGCATCATGCTTTGCGGCATCGTGGTTCTGGTTGGGTGTGCCCTGCGTGCCTTTCATGCCTTGTCCGCTCATCGCCCCTTTACCCGCAGCCCCATTACCCATGGCACCGGCGCCGTGATTCATACCTGCGCCGCCCATATTTCCAGCACCCATGCTGGAGCGCATGGCGGCTTTGTCGGTTGTGCTCATCGTACTCATTTTGCTTTGCATGGCGGCTTTGTCAGCCGCGCTCATACCTGCACCCATGCCAGCCGCGACGACCAAGGTCGAAAAAGTGAACATCACGCCTGCGATCAATAATTTTTGTTTCATGTCAGTCTCCTGAATTTTATGCCGTGGGAAAAATTCCCACCAGCGAATGCATTGTGCGTGTAAAATAATCCCACGTCAAGCGTTTTGGATTACACTCCGGACAATTCATCTGAATATACGACTATGAGCAATCCCGATATATCGCCGGTTCTGGTTAGAGCATTTAAACGTGTACTGCATCCGCTGGTGCGTCTGATGCTATCCAGCGGAATCACCTTTCCGTACATCGCCGAGTTACTCAAGGGGGTATTCGTCGAGGTGGCGGACAAAGAATTTAGACTCGGAGAAAACGCTTCGACGGATAGCCGCATCAGTCTGTTGACGGGCGTGCACCGCAAGGATGTCAAGCGTTTGCGCAATCAGAGCGGTGATGTGGACATGCCCATGCCGGAAGTCATTTCCGTGGGCGCGCAGCTTGTGGCGACTTGGCTGGAGCAGCCGCCGTTCGTGGATGCCAATGGTCGGCCGCGTGCCTTACCGCGCCTTTCGAGTGCAGATGGCGAAGTGTCATTCGAGCGACTGGTCTCGAGTCGCAGTAAAGACATTCGTGCACGTGTTGTGCTTGATGAATGGTTGCGCTTGGGCATCGTCAGTCTGGACGACAAAGACCGGGTAGTCCTCAGCACAGAGGCCTTCATTCCTAAAGAAGGCCTAGATGAAAAACTCTACTTCTTTGCACACAATCTGCATGACCATGCCGCTGCGGCCACGCACAACCTAGTGGGCGATGGCGCGCCGTGGCTGGAGCGCAGCGTCTATTACGATGCGTTGTCTCAATCGAGTATTGATGAGTTGAACACACAGGCGCAGCAGTTGAGCGCCAATATGCTGAAAACACTCAACCAGTCAGCCATGCGCTTGGAGGCGCGTGATGCGCAAGAGGACACACCGCGTCAGCGTTTCACCTGCGGACTGTATTTCTATAGCGAGCCCGTTCCCGGAGAGAAGAAGCAATGAATTCCCTGCGCCCTATGGTTGCCCAAACAATAAAGTGGGTGTGCTTATGTTTGCTCGTCATGCCACAGGTGGTGTCGGCTGCGTGCGTCGCGAAGGAGGGCGGAATCGGTGGAACTGGCGCACCGCTTGCGATCAGTGCGCTGAAAAATGAGGGTGGTATAGGTGGGACGGGGGCGCAAGCCAAGGGCGGCATTGGCGGGACGGGCATCGTTGGAACCATCACCGGATTTGCCAGTGTGTGCATCAACGGTCTTGAGGTGAATTACGACGATGCAACGCGGGTGATCAGTAACGGCCAAGCGGCAGGTATTCAAAAGTTGGCCATTGGGCAGGTTATCGCCATCGATGCTATGGATGCCAAGAATGGTATGTTGGCGCGCGAAATTGAAATCCTCAACGCAGTCGAAGGGCCGGTGACAGGACTTAAAGTCGAGGGCGGTCTAGTCGAGGTGATGGGGCAGCAAGTCAGGCTGAATGATGCAACGAGGCTCGATGGGATCGCTGCCGTTCAGGAGATAACCGTGGGTGCGCCACTCAAAGTGAGCGGTTATCGAAATGCGGCAAACGAAATCAGTGCAACACGTATTGAGCGCGTATCCGAGCTGGCGGAAGTCAGTCTGGTGGGTACGGTTGCGCGGGATGGTGCGGGGGGATACGTGGTTTCCGGCACACCGGTTCAGGCAAAAGAATCAATGCTGGTGTCAGGCTCTGAAGTGCTGGTAAAAGGAAAATGGAACGGTCGGCAACTCATTGCAGATAGCGCACAGCAAGACCCTTCCCTGCATTTTGCTGAACACGGCAGGCAGGTGGTGGTTGAAGGTCTGGTTGTTGAGCGTATGCCGGGCGAACAAATGAAGATCAGCGGATTCGATATTGATTATTCAAATTCGACTTTGGTTGCCGGCGGGAGCATGGGGCAACTTATGCAGGGTCATCTGGTTCGTGTCACGGGGCAAGTGCAAGCAGGTCGACGTTTGCAGGCGAATCGTATCGAGATCATGCGGCGACCGGAGATCGTCAGCCATATGTTTGGTGTCATGCTTGGAGAGAAAGGTCGCAAACACAATGCGGGTATGCCTCAGTCAATGCCTACACAGATGAAACATAACAGAGCGTCTCATCCAGACCCGTTACGGCGACCAATGCCTACCACGGGTCAGAATCGACCGATGCCCATGATGAAACACTGATGGCACGCTACTGAAAAGCTGCTGTGACAACGCAGCTTTTCGGTGTGCCAACACGGCTATGCCTATGGCCGTTTAAGCTATAGCTGTCATTGTCTCATCTGGACGTCACAGACAGAAATGGTTGAGGGTTGTCAGATGTCAGCCCATCGACTGCGGCGTGTTCAGGCAACGACAGCCCGTTCTGGGCTGATATCTGGCAACCCTTAACCTAAACCGACGGTCGATGCAGCCATCACATACTTCCGCTTTGTAGGCGGAGCGGCCGATCAATATTTCTCTTGGGCGAATAGGTTGACCGAGTAGGAAACATGTCAATGCCACTTTTTAGTTATTCCCGCATCGATAAAAAGATTGAGCCAGCGGCCCATAAATAGGAATACTGCGTATTTAGAAGGGGCTGTAAGTTGACGGAAGATTCCAATAGCCGGACAATCAATCCAGTATCAACATCTATTCACAGGTTCAAATCATTTAAGTTATGCGTGCGAGTCTCTCCTTTGTTCTTGCCATCATGCTTTCGCTGAATGCCGCTTATATGGCATCCGTGGGTGTTTGCGGTGCGATGGAACACTCGACGAGCCATGCGGAGCATTTCGGCCATCACCAACACCATCATAGCGACGACCATGATCACGACCACGATGATCAGAGCACTAACGCTGACGAATCGGTCAGCGACCACCACCATAACCATGTACATCCCGGCTTCTCCACTATCTTGCCGGACAGTATTGGTATCGTGCCGCTGATCGACGATAGCATCATGATTGCAAACCATACCGAGACTTTCGTCTCTGCTCCCCCCACACTCCTCGAACGCCCCCCCAGAAACACACTCGCCTGATCCGGCGAGATGTTTTCTGTATAGATTTTTCGCATTTAGCGACTTCTGACGTCTCGCCGAATTCCTGCTTTGTTACTACTGGGAGAATTCGATGAGAATATTTTTATTGCCGCTCATATTGACGGCACTGTTTATTAGCTCCGCTTCTGCGCAGACACCCGCTGGCTTAACTGAAATAGAAGTTGCGGGGCAAGTGTCGGTGAAGGCTGGGGCTATTTGGACGCTATCTGATAGCGTAAAGCGTGCGCTCGACATCGCACCTGAGCTTCTCTCCGCCGAGGCCGAAATCAACGCACGCACGGCTGACTTGATCCAAGCTTCCGCTTGGCCGAATCCCAGCATTGATGTGGATGCGAACAACCGTCTCGGCTTGGAGAACGGACGCGGCGGAGCCGATTTCACCCGTATCGGGATAAGCCAACCGTTGCCGCTGTCACGCATCGGGCATCAACGTACAGCCGCCGAGGCAAACGTCGAGCGTGCACAGGCGAATCTTCGCTATCAGCATTTTCTGCTTGAACGCGACGTTGCGCGTGTTTTTCATGCGCTACAACTGGCCGCAGCCAAGCACCAGCTTGCCGAAGAGAGGAAACGACTCGTGGCCGAATCTCTCAACACTTCGCGCAAATCGTCGGCGGATCGTTTGGTACGCTATCTCACTCCACTTGAACGTCAGCGTTTGTCCATTCTCAATGAAGAGGCAATTCAGGCCGATGCCGTTGCCGAGCGAGAGCAGCAGAAAGCGCTCATCGATTTTCGTACGCTGCTGGCCCTGCCAAATTTGGATCGAGCCGAAGTGGAGGAGCTGACTTTGCCGATTCAGCCAGTCAGTCTCGATAAATTGTTGCGTGAGTTGGACGCTCATCCGGCATTACTGAGAGCGCGCAAAGATGCCGAGGCGGCACAGGCCGGGATTAGTGTCGCCGAATCACAGCGCTACGCCGACCCGACACTAAGTCTGTATCGCGAACGTGACACTCTGGCGGGAACGCGGCGTGACGTGACCGGGGTGGGCATCAGCGTGCAAGTCCCACTTTGGAGCAACAGCAGCGGCACGGTCGCCAAGGCTAATGCAGAGTCAGAACGCATGCGGGCGCAGCTTGCAGTTGCGCAACGCGATGCACGTAGCCGACTCGAACAAGCGCACACACAACTGCTTCGACTGCTCGATCAGGCTAGGCGGCTACGCACCAATCTGCTCGAACCTGCACGGTCGATGTTCACGCTCACGCGCCGTAGCTTTGCCGCTGGTGAACTCAACGTCCTCACACTGGTAGATGCCAACAACACTTATTTCGATGCGCTTGCGCGCTACTTGGATTTGCAACAGGAATGTGTGCTAGCCGCCGCTGACCTGCGCCTAGCGTCTGGTGTTTCAATACTCAATTATTCGCAGGAGGTGGCACCATGATTGCCGCACTAATTCGCTTTGCGCTGATACAGCGCCTGATGATGTTGATTGTTGCGCTAGCTGTAATTGCTGGCGGCCTGTGGGCTTTTCGCACACTTCCCATCGACGCTTTCCCCGACATCTACACGCCGCAGGTACAGGTGATCGTGAAAGCGCCGGGTATGACCCCGGCCGAGGTCGAGAGTCGCATCACCTTCCCCATTGAAACCGAGATGCAAGGTCTACCCAATCAGACGGCATTACGTTCGCTCAACAAATACGCGCTCGGACTGGTGACCGTCTGGTTCGAAGATGGAACTGACATCTATTTGGCACGTCAGCAAGTGGTCGAACGACTGAATCAGGTGCGCGGGAATCTGCCACCCGGCGTTGAGGCGGTGCTGGCACCGATCACCACGCCGCTCGGCGAGGTCTACATGTATCGCATCGAGGGCGGCGGTTTAAGCAATGCCGAACTGCGCACGCTCCAAGACTGGACGGTGCGCCCGCGCCTGCGCACCGTGGAAGGTGTTGCTGATGTGAACTCGCTCGGCGGCGAGGCACGTGCTTTCGAAGTTGAGGTGCAACCCGAACGGCTCGCTCAATACGGGCTAGGGCTAGACGATGTCACGCTGGCGCTCGAGGCCAGCAATCGTAATGCGGGCGGTGACCGTATCAATCGTCAGGGCCAAACTTTGTTGGTGCGAACGGTGGGCGTGTTACGCGGTCTGGATGACATCGGCAAGGTGGTGGTGACAACACGTGCCGGTACGCCAGTGCTCGTTCGCGATGTGGCTGAAGTACATCTTGGCTCTCTTACCCGATATGGTGCAGTGACTGCCGATGCCAAAGGCGAAGTCGTTACTGGTCTGGTGCTGCTGCGCAATGGCTCAAACGGGCGCACCACGGTCGCGGGCGTAAAGCGTGAATTGGCCGCGCTGGCCCCCGTGCTGCCCGAGGGTGTCAAGATCGTGGAATTCTACGACCGCACCGAGCTTATCGACGATGCCGTGTGGACGGTGCAGAAGGCGCTCGGCGAAGCGGTAGTGTTGGTGCTCATTGTGCTCATCGTACTGCTCGGGAATATGCGTGCGGCGCTCACGGTTTCGCTGATCCTGCCGTTGTCGGTGCTGTTCACCTTTTTGGCGATGCGTGTGTTTGATGTTTCCGCCAACCTCATGTCGCTAGGTGGACTCGCCATCGCCATCGGTATCTTGGTGGACGCGGCGGTGGTGGTGGTCGAGAACATTCACACCCAGCTCGGCCAAGCACCCAAGGGCGTGAGCCGCTTGCACCTCGTCTATCGCGCGGCGGTTGAGGTCAGCGTACCGGTGCTGTCGGGGGTGCTTATCATCGTCATTGTGTTCCTACCTTTGTTCACACTGTCTGGTCTCGAAGGCAAGATGTTCGCGCCACTCGCGCTGACCATCTGCTTCGCACTCGCCGGATCGCTCCTGCTCTCGCTCACTGTGATCCCCGTACTCGCCAGCTTCCTCATGCGCGGCGGCGCACATGGTGATGATCGCCTACTCACAGCGATCAAACATGTTTACCTGCCGGTGATGCGCTGGGCCATCACCCATCGCAAGACCGCAGTTGGCGGGGCATTCGCTGCATTGCTTGTCGCTGTATCGCTGTTCCCGTTCATTGGCAGTGAGTTCATGCCGGTGATGGACGAAGGCTCGACCGTGGTGATCATCGAGAAGAGACCGGACATCACGCTCGAAGCTTCGCTTGCCGCTGACGCACAGTACCACCGGGCGATGATGGAACTACCCGAAGTCACTGGCGTTGTGTCGCGTACCGGTGCAGACGAGTTGCGCCTCGACCCGATGGGGCTTTATCAGACCGACAACTTCGTGCTCACCACACCGCGCGATCAATGGACGCGCAGCGTCGCCGATTTTCAGGATGCGTTACGTCATAAGCTGGAAGCGTTCGATGACATCGAGATCGCCTTCACCCAGCCGATCGACATGCGAGTGTCGGAGATGCTTTCCGGTGTGCGTGCCGCGCTGGCAGTCAAACTCTACGGCGACGACCTCACGGTTCTTGAAGAGAAGTCGAAACAGATCGAGGAACTGGTCAGTAAGATTCCCGGTGCGGTGGATATCGTGCGACCACCGGTCATGGGGCAGCAGTATCTGCAAGTCGAGATACGTCCGGAACGGATCGCGCGATACGGTATCAAGGTCGAAGATATTAATCGGCTGATCGAGACCGCTGTCGCAGGCAAGGTGGTGTCCGAGGTGATCGAGGCGAGCCGCCGCACCGGCGTGCTGGTGCGTTTCCCTGAAGAAGCACGTGCAACACCGCAGGCGCTCGCACACCTGCTGGTGTTGACACCAGGTGGAGCCAAAGTGCCGCTCTCGTTGCTAGCCGATATCCGCGAGGTGGATGGGCCGGTGCAGATCACACGCGAGGCAGGTAAGCGTCTGGCTGTGGTGCAGGTCAACGTCGAGGGACGCGATGTGGTCAGCCTAGTGGCGGACGTGCGCAGTGCAATCGAGCGTGAGGTCAAACTGCCGTCAGGCTATTACGTCGAATACGGTGGACAGTTTGAGAACCAGCAGCGCGCCTCGCAACGCTTGAGCTTGGTCGTGCCGGTGTCTATCGCACTCATCTTTGTCATGCTGTTCTGGACGTTCCGCTCGATACGTCAGGCGGGGTTGATCATCCTTAATATTCCGTTTGCCTTGATTGGCGGGGTGGTGAGCCTGTATCTCTCCGGCCTTTATCTTTCCGTGCCAGCGTCCGTGGGATTTATCACGCTGTTCGGTGTGGCCGTGTTGAACGGTGTGGTGATGGTGAGCTATATCAACCAACTGCGTGCGTCCGGGCGCACGGTGCTGCAAGCGGTGCAGGTTGGAGCGGAACTGCGACTTCGACCAGTGCTGATGACGGCGCTCATCGCCAGCCTCAGTCTCGTGCCGATGCTGATCGCCACAGGTCCCGGCTCCGAGTTGCAGCGGCCCCTGGCCGTGGTGGTGATAGGCGGTTTGTTCACCTCGACGCTGTTGACGTTGGTGCTGTTGCCCACTCTTTATACATGGCTGGAGACTCGTTCCGAAAGCGCAGTCAAACCTCACAAAGGAGCATCATTATGAAAAACCTGACCTTGATCGCGCACACGGATATCAAAGAGCGACTTGCGGACACACTGCGCAATCTGGAGCGGGTATCCGAATTCACCTTCACCCATGTCGAAAGTCACAGTGCGCAGGATGAGCATGATTCTGCGCTCTCAGCACGAGATAGTGTGATCGGCTACACGCCGCGCGTACGGGTGGACATTCTGCTCATGGGTGATGATGTGGACGATGTGTTGCAGGCGTTGCGTGATGCCGACTGCGGTCTGGCTGGACGCGCTGTCTACCAGGTGACGACGGTGGAAAAACAAGGGGCGCTGTGATGAACGCGTCCACCCCGCATCATCACGAAGTACACGCCCATAGTGATGGACATCACCATGATGCTCCCCAAAGCTATGGACGCGCTTTTGCCATCGCTATTGCATTGAATGTCGCTTTTGTTGCGATTGAAATGACCTACGGTTTCATTGCAAACTCAACCGCGCTCATGGCCGATGCGGGGCACAACCTTTCGGATGTGATGGGGTTATTGTTGGCATGGGGTGCAACCATCCTCGCGCGCAAGACCCCGAGCGAACGCTTTACTTATGGTCTTCGCAGCACTTCGACTTTGGCGGCAATGGCAAACGCCATGTTACTTTTGGTGGCCTGCGGGGCGATTGCGTGGGAGGCCATTCAGCGCCTATCCGCCCCGCCAGAAGTAGCAGGGCTGACGGTTATCGTGGTCGCCGCTATCGGGATTGTCATCAACGGTTTGTCTGCGTGGCTGTTTATGCAAGGAAGCAAGGACGACCTAAACATTCGTGGCGCCTATCTACATATGGCCGCTGATGCGGCTGTCTCGTTGGGTGTCGTCGTTGCTGGGATTGCCATGCTGTTCACGGGCTGGTACTGGCTTGATCCCATCATCAGTCTAGTGATCGTGCTGGTCATCCTGGTGGGGACTTGGAGCTTGCTACGCAGGTCTATCGCTCTTGCATTGAATGCTGTTCCCGACCATATCGACGTGCAAGAAGTGGAAGCTTATCTTCGCCAATGCGTGGGCGTGAGTGACATACATGATTTACACATCTGGGGGATGAGCACCTCCGAAAATGCTCTGACGGTCCATATGGTAATGCCGGCAGGTTATCCGGGTGATGCGTTCATGGATGAGATTGCACACACATTGGAAGAGCGATTCTTTCTTCATCACTGCACATTGCAAGTGGAGATGGGGACATCAAATCATTCCTGCTCGTTGCATGCAGGGATCTAATCTTGCATCCATGAAAAGAGGTGCGTTATGTTCTGGATTCTTACCAAATACTTTCTGACGGCAGGGATTGTCGTGCTTGTCTCCGAACTGGCAAAACGTAGCGACAAGTTGGGTGGGTTCGTTGCTGCGCTGCCGCTGGTCACCATACTGGCACTCATCTGGCTGTACGTAGAAAACCAGTCCCAAGAAAAGATAGCCAATCATGCTTGGTACACATTCTGGTATGTTGTGCCGACATTGCCGATGTTTCTTATTTTTCCTTCACTTCTGCCACGGATAGGCTTCTGGCCGACGCTTCTAGTCTGCTTGGTCATTACCGTGGTTTGCTTCGGACTGCTTGCTATTACGGTACGTCGTTTTGGAATTGAATTGATTTAGCCTTACTACTCAAAATGAATTCACCCTTCTGAACGTGACTGAGCGTCTTTATTAATGATATCCGGACAATCTGCCATATGAGTAACCGTTTGGTTGCATGACGAAGAGTGGTGTAGATGCATTTGCGGAATGCAACGAAAATTAAGGCTTGGGGCCAAATAGCTTCTTGAATGAAGTGTGTTTAACCTCTTGCCATGTACGAGGCAAGTCGTCGTTGTTTTCAAGCGCTGTGAAAATCTCTCTCACTTGGTCATTTGTTATGACCTTTGCTGTAAGCATCTTCTTAAGCAAGTCATGTCCGTGCCAGATGTCGATGTCGAAATCATTGGCGAGCTTGTGCATGCCGAGATCGTCCGTTACGACAATGGCGGGTCTAACCTGACCAAAGGCCAGGATGAAACAATCAGTCGGTGAAGGTGGCGAACGGCCGTGGCTGGTATATCCAAGCGGATCGGAAAGTACATAGGCATGCAACACACTTGAGGCAGCTTCAATTTTGGTTCGCTCTTCTTTGCTGAGGCGAACTAGCTTGCCCATCCGTTCTGCTTTCAGTTCTGTATCTGTGAACCACGGATAGAGGAATTGGAGTCGAGGACTTTTGAAAACTTCGTCCTCGACTTGTTTCAAAACGTTGAGACTGTATTGATTATGTCCAAATTCAACCCCTAGCAAAGGGCGGATGCGCTTGGCCAACCGTAAATAGGCGTTGGTATCAAGCAGAACCAGCATTAACGGCGAAGCTCTTCGTAGAGTGCTGAAGCGTCTTGTAATGATGCATCCAAGACTTGTTGAACATAAGATGCACCAGTGCCGCTATGGTGAATCATACGTTTTAACGCAAGAAAAAATCCCGTCTGAAAAGTTTTTTCACAGGCGGCAATGTAGCGTTGTGGCGATGGCGGCATCGGGTCGAACATAGTTTCGCTGACCAGTGGGCCGCGTAGGCTGTTGCGCAACGCGTGGATGTTTTTCTCTTCGATAGGCAGCAACATCAAATTAGCCGCCTTGGCATACCTTTGAACCTGTTGGAAAATGGTATTCAGGGAAATCATGTGCACATCTGCTTGGTGCAGCAGAACCTCGATGGCACGATCAAGACTCGGTTGCTGGGTAGCCGCACGATAGGCTTGCTCAGCACAGGCCCTAGGATAAAGAAGTGCTCCAGCAAAAGCGTCGGCGAAATCTTCTCCCTCGATTTTTCCTGAGAGTTCAGGAGTGAGCACATGAGCCAGTTCGTGTGCCATCCAGAATTTAAAATCCTCTAGGCGGGTGTCGAGGTTTAGGTAGATGAAAGTAACATCCTCTTGAGGTAAGCGAATATGCAAAGCATTTTCGTGATTGCCCTTAGAACCCCAGAGTACGGGTACCAAAATGGCACCGCACTCCTTGAATTCTCCAAGCAAGTGCTCGTATCCTAGAACCGCTTGCTCACCAATGCCTAATCGACTGCGAGTTTGAGACGCAACGATTTGAAGTTTATCGTAATCAGTCGATGGAGAAGTAATCAGTGTGCGCAATGCCTGTAACTCGGGCAGATACGAAACCAATGGCTTAAGCAACATACCTATGCCTTCGGCCTTTGCAATGTGTGCATCGGTTGTTTTTGCGTTTGCCTTCTTGCGATAAGCAATGATTGGGCGTCCCGCATTGCTTGTTTGCACAAGTTGATCGAATGTTAGTCCAAGAATGGTTGCGAGCTTGAGAAGTGATGCAGGGCGGGGGAAATCTTTCCCCTTTAGCCAGTTGGTAACAGCTTGAGATGATGTCCCAACTGAGCTAGCCAACTGTTTCTGTGTGATCCCACGTTCTGTGAGAGCACTCTGAATCGCCCCGTAATTCAGTAGTTTTTCCATAGGGGCAAGATTATAGCTAAAGCTTTTAGGAAATCAAGTTTAATCAAGTTTGGCTAATTCCAGCTAGGTAGTCGATTTTCTAAAAATGGGCAATCTTTGAAAATATCAACAGTATCCCATCCAACTGGGATGTGGGTGTGCTCAATGTGTCTGTCACCGCCACAGATATCGAAGCCCAGAAGATGCACTCAATGATTGGCATGGGCGTAGCGAAGACTATTGGCAAAATCCCCCGTCATTCTGTTTCATGTTGTTGCCTCCTGCGAGTAATGGGACAGCAGTTTGCGAAATTTGATACAGACAGAGAGCCTGCGGACGGCGGTGTACAATGTCAAGCACCTCAGCTTCCCATCCTAAGGATGGTTTTCTAGTTGGGGTATAAATCGGGGTATGCGCAAATGCATTCATGGCAATTATGTTAATAATCATATTGATATGATTTTCGTATATTATCGAGTGGGAATAAATAGTTGAGGAGCGAGTTTTGAAAAGAAACTTTGAACAGGTGTGGTTTTTGGCGATTGCTGTGGCAATGTTTTTGTTTGCCCAAAGCTTGTATGCGGAAACTGTGAAATTGAGCGATCAGCAGCTGCTTGTATTGAAGCAGCAGTATATGGGGTCGGCAACCGGGCAGGGCGATGCGGCGGATGGCAAGCAGGCAAGCGAGATTGCCGAGCAGCAACAATTGGCACAACCGCAACCACGATTTGCTTCGGCGGATGTTAAACCGAGTGCCATCGAGCGTTCTTTTCGGGCGCGGCTGGCCTCGAATTTGAATGAAAGCGTAAAGGAAGACACTCCCGCTAACTTAAAAAACTCCGATTTGGTCAAGGCAGACAGATCAGAGAAGCGCGAGATGGCGGATTCCAGAAAAGAAGATTTGGGACTGCGTTCGTCTTGGGAACGTTTCCTCGAAAACCAAAAAGTGCGCGGCGTGGATAGCAATCTTTCGCAGTTTGGTTACCAATTGTTTGCGGGTACACCCAACACTTTTGCACCCGCAGCGGACATTCCTGTCCCACCCGAATATGTTCTGGGACCGGGTGACGAATTACAGATGCAATTTTATGGCAGCCGTGATGACAGCATGAATATGGTCATCGACCGTGAAGGTGTGATTGAACTTCCCAAGGTTGGCGCGCTCACTTTGGTGGGGCTGAGTTTTGTGCAGGCCAAGGCACTGATTGCCGAGCAAGTTCGGCAAAAAATGATAGGCGTGACCACCTCAGTCACCATGGGTAGACTGCGCTCGATACGCGTGTTTGTGTTGGGTGATGCGGAGCATCCCGGTTCCTATTTGATCAGCGGACTTTCCACCATCTCGCACGCCCTGTTTTCGGCGGGGGGGGTGAGCAAAAAAGGCTCGTTACGCCACATCCAACTCAAACGCAATGGCAAAGTCATCAAAGAACTCGATCTGTATGACTTTTTGTTGAAGGGTAACAGTCGTGCTGACGAACGCTTGATGCCGGGCGATGTGATTTTCATTCCACCTATTGGTGCGGTGATCGGTGTGGCGGGGCAAGTGAACCGTCCTGCCATCTACGAATTGCGTGCCGAAAAGACCGCACAGGAGGTGGCGCAAATGGCGGGTGGTGTGTTGGTGGATGCGGATGTAAAGCACCTTCAAATCGATAGGCTCGGTCAAGCCGGAGATCGCAATATTTTGGATTTTGATTTGAAGCAGACAATCAAAATTCAGAATGGCGACATTCTCATGCTGTTTTCCGTTCCGGGGATGCGTGTCGATACGGTGAGCTTGTTGGGTCACGTTAAACGTCCGGGGCAATACGGTCTGTCCAAAGACATCAAGCTGTCCGATTTGATTAGCTCGGTGGATGATTTGCTGCCTGGCGCATTTTTGGATTACGCGCTGATCCAGCGTACCGATCCGATTTTGCGCAGTGTCACAACCGTGCGCGTATCTTTGGATCAACTATTGGTCAAGCAAAGTAAACAGGCTGATGTTGCCTTGCAGGCAGACGACCAAGTGTATGTATTTTCCAAGGCTACGATTGACCCGCTCAACGTTGTGTCAGTTTCAGGACAAATCGTCAACGCTGGGCAGTATCCTTATACGGAACAAATGCGGTTGATTGACTTGATATTGGCGGCGGGCGGACCTACCGAGCAATCTTATTTGAAAGTTGCCGAGTTGACGCGCTATGAGGTGATAGAGGGCAACTATCGCCAGAGCAGCCGTATGGAGGTGAATTTAAGCGAGGCTTTTGCCGGCAATGCTGAAGCAAACGTGGTGTTATTGCCGCATGATGAGTTGTTTGTCAGAGCCATCCCTAATTGGCAGAGTGCGCCCCCCGTGAAAAAAATGGTTTCTGTTTCTGGACAAGTTATTAAACCTGGACAATACCCTTATGCCGAGCAAATGCGTCTGGCTGATTTGGTGTTGGCCGCAGGGGGGCCGAACGAGCAAGCCTATTTGAAAATCGCCGAGCTGACACGTTACGAAGTGATAGACGGCGAACGCCGTCAGAGCAGCCATACCGAGGTGAATTTGGATGATGCCTTAGCGGGCAATGTCGATGCGAACCTGTTGTTATTGCCCCATGATGAGTTGCTGATCAGGGCGATTTCAAATTGGCGGAAAGTGACTCGCGTGGAAGTGCAGGGTGAAGTTAAATATCCGGGAATCTACCCGGTTGAAGAGGGTGAACGCCTTTCCAGTGTTCTGACCAGAACAGGCGGCTATACCGACGATGCCTATTTGCGCGCGGCGGTGTTTACCCGCGAATCGGTGCGAGCCGATCAGCAAAAACAAATTGATGAATTGGCCAAACGCACCGAGGTCGATGTGGCCAAGATGGAAACTACGGTGGGTTCACTAAAAGATGAAATGTTGCGCACGCGTCAACTGGGTCAGCTGGAAGCGGCCAAGCGCGTTGCCGAGCAAATGAAATCGGTGCGCGCGACGGGACGTATTGTGATAGAGCTTGCCGATATTGAAAAGTTGAAAGGCACGTCATTCGACCTTGCTATGCGCGATGGGGACAGGGTCTACATACCCAAACGTCCCGATGAAGTACAAGTGTTGGGTGAGGTGTATAACCAGAGTGCCTTTGTTTATCGCGACAATTTAAGCAGCGATGAATACCTTGCCATGGCCGGTGGCGCAACGCGCAGCGGCGATACACAACGCATTTATGTGGTTCGGGTTAACGGCATGTTAGAGGTAATAAATGCGGGCTGGTTTGGCATCAAATCGGCCAAAATTGAGCCGGGTGATGCCATTGTTGTACCGCAAGAAGTTGAGCAATTTAACTTCGTGGATTCAACTTTGGATTGGTCGCGTGTGCTGATGCAAGTGGGCGTGAGCTTGGCTTCGATGAAAACCATCGGAGTGTTCAAATGAGTGGGCTACGCGATTCG
>CAZRZH010000049.1:0-17066 GCA_964604485.1 uncultured Sideroxydans sp. | reverse complement strand
CGGTGATACCCAGCGAATATGCCACCAGCGAGCCGGCTCCCGAACCGCGCCCCGGACCCACCGGCACGCCGTTGGGAAATTTTTCGTCGCGGAAGGATTTCGCCCAGCGGATAAAGTCCGCCACGATCAGGAAATATCCGGGGAACTTCATGTTGATAATGGTGTTGACCTCGAATTCCAGACGCGCCTGATACTCGACCATCTTGGCCGCGCGTTTCGCCGCGTCGGGATACAGCTGAAGCAAACGCGTCTGTAATCCGCGCTGCGCCTCGCTGCGCAGGAAGTCATCCAGCGTCTCGCCATGCGGCGTGGGGAAATCGGGCAGGTGCGGCTTGCCGAGTTTCAAATTGAGATTGCAGCGCTTGGCGATTTCGATACTGTTCTGCAAAGCTTCAGGCAGATCGGCAAACAGCGTAACCATCTCGGCCTGGGTCTTGAAATACTGCTGCGGAGTGAAAGCGCGCTGCCTGCGTTTATCGTTCAGTACGTAACCTTCGGCGATACACACGCGCGCCTCATGCGCCTTGAAATCGTCGGGTGTGAGGAACTGCACCGGATGCGTGGCCACCACCGGCAAGGCCAACTCCGCCGCCAACTTCACCGTCTCGCGCAGGATAGATTCCTCCCGTGGCGCACCATAGCGCTGCACCTCCAGATAGAAGCGGTCGGGGAACAGACGCGCATATTCCTGCGCCGTCATCAGCGCCGCACCGGCACTGCCGTTGGCCAACGCCACGCCCACCTCGCCCATGTGCGCGCCGGACAAAGCGATCAGACCGTCCGTTCCCTCGCGCAGCCATTGCCTGCGAATCTCCGGTCGTCCGCGATATTGATTCTCCAGATAGGCCCGGGTAAGCAGATCACACAGCCGCAAATAACCGGCATGCGATTGGCACAACAACAGCAATCGGAAAGGCTGGTCGCGCGCCGCATCGTTGCTGATGAATACATCGCAACCGATGACAGGTTTGATGCCCGCACCGCGCGCTTCCTTGTAGAACTTCACCAACCCGAACACATTGGACAGATCAGTCAGCGCAAGCGCGGGCATGGCATCGACCTTCGCCGCAGACACGGCCTCGCTGAGGCGCACGATGCCATCGGCGATAGAATATTCGCTGTGCAGACGCAGGTGGACGAAGGAGGGTTGCATGATGTGGTTGAGAAAAATCCAGGACGGATTTTAGCATCGGAGATACTTCAAATCGGGAACAAATTTCGCCGCACGCGAACCGCTCAGACGTCGCTCAAACTGCCGTGTTTATTGACCTTCAGGCTTGTTTCGCTCGCGAAACACGCGTTGCAGCGTCGCCGACAACAGCGCAATGTCCTGCTTGTGCAAGTTTGGGAATTCTTCATGCAATGAAACATGCAGAAAATGCACCGATCCGCCGGATTGACTATCCATTATCGAATGCAGCAAGGGAAATTCGACGTCGTAGGCGCGGTCGAAAATATCGCGCAGATGGCTTTGTGTTCGCCGCTCGATTGCGCCAAATTTCAAGGTGGAAGCCTGTTCGTTCGATCCAGTCATACGCCCCCAAAAGTTGCAGGATCCCTGATTGAGAAAAAAACTGCTTCCCTAATTCTGGCGGAGAGGGAGGGATTCGAACCCTCGATACCGTGAGGTATGCCTGATTTCGAGTCAGGTACATTCGACCACTCTGCCACCTCTCCGAGACTCGATTCGCTTTGGACTGAAGCACGTGTGCCTTACCCATCGCGAAGGGCGCGCATTTTACCAGCAAGCTTCGAATTTCGGGCAGAATGATTACATGCGGAGTTTATTCCCACTGCGACTTGCCGTTGTGATCGGGTTGCTGGCCTGGATGGCGGTCAGGCTGGCGACGACACATCCCTTGCCCGACTGGCACAAGGACGAACTGGTCATCGTCGTCCCCGCTGCCGAAATGGAAACCGACTCGGCGTTCGATGCCGAACTGGCTGCCTTGTTCGCTGCCCACCTTAACGTCAAACTCAAGCTGCTGCGCCAGACTGCGGACGAGGCGATACTCAGTTTGAATTCTGATCGTGCCCATCTGGCCACCGGGTTACGTGCCAAATCCAACCTGGCACTTCGTTTCAGCAGCAGCTACCAGACGTTGGATGAGCGGGTGATCTGCGGGGGTAACACCCCAAAGTCGATTGAACACCTGTATGAAAAGCAGTTGGCCATCGCACTCGATTCGCCGCAGGAAGCCGTCCTGCGTGAACTGCGCGATGAACACGATGATCTGGAATGGACGTCCCGCAAGCGTTCGTCTCCCGTTGAATTGTTGCAAGAAGTGGCTGAAGGAAAGCTGGAATGTACGGTGGCCAATGCAGAGCAGATCGCCACCCTGCGCAATTATTTTCCCGAGCTGAACGCCGGCAAAAGTTTGCAACATCCGTCGAACATGGCCTGGGCGATCCCGGCTGACGGCGATTCCGAATTGCTGGATCAAGTGAACCTGTTTTTTTCCAGGGTCGAACATGACGGGACCTTGCGCCGTTTGATCGACCGCTATTACGGCTACAACGAGCGTCTGGGCACGGTGGATACCGCGACGTTCATCAGCCACACACGCAGTCGACTGCCGCGCTTTCGCCAGTGGTTTACGGATGCCGCCGACCTGACCGGCCTGGATTGGCGCCTGCTCGCGGCACTGGCGTACCGCGAATCGCGCTGGGACCCGAACGCCACTTCGTTCACGCATGTGCGCGGCATGATGATGTTGACGGAAGAGACAGCCGACCGCATGGGCGTGGAGAATCGGTTGGATGCGCGCAGCAGCATCATGGCGGGGGGACGTTATCTGCAATTGCTGAAAGAACAATTACCGCTGCGCATCGCGGAACAGGACCGTTTATGGCTCGCACTCGCCGCCTACAACCAGGGCATGGGCCATCTCGAAGATGCGCGCATCCTGGCGGTTCAAGGCGGTTTGGATGCGGATCTGTGGACCGACGTCAAACGCACGTTGCCCTTGCTTTCCCGCAGCACACACAGCGATAAAACGAAACACGGCAAAGCGCGCGGGGGTGAGGCCGTCATCCACGTCGAAACGGTGCGGCTGTATTACGACATGTTGAAACGACTGGATGAGCAGAACCAGTTACGCGACACGCCCGCCGCTCTGCCCCGGGGCTTCTTCAATTTGGTCAGGGGAAAACTCGGCTTGTCTGCACCCGGACATTGAGCACAATCGCCGCGAACCCCCTTCCAATATAACCGTCACGTGTAAGTTTTTTTGGCCCACTCTACCGTAGCTTTCGCCGCTTCGACTTCTGCCACAACACGGTCGCCAAACTGCCGGCGAAAACGGCTGTCATCCACGATGAACGGTTCGTCCCATTGGTAAGCCATCTCTTTTAACTCGCGCACCATGGGTACAAACAAGCCGAGCAACTTCATGATCCAGCGTGGCATCACATTGAGCGTGAGAGTGCGGCCCAGCGCGGGTTCAAAGCGAGACACCAACTCACGCGTTGTCACCGCAGGTTGGCACGGCAACATCCACAAAACTTGACCCGCGAGCTGCTTTTCCGTTGCACACCCCAGTGTTGCGAGCCCTTGCGCGACATCGGGAATGTAGTGATAGGTATGCGGTGTGTCCGCATTCCCCAGCGCCATGCCAGCCTTGCCTGCCAACACCGGCTTCCAGAAATATTCGCCGAACATAGTGAGCGACCCGCGCGGGCCGTAGAAATCCGCCGCACGACCACACACGGCACGCACTTCGCCCTGACGTTGTGCAGAGAACAAGCGCTCGGCCACTTTTGCACGTATCGCGCCTTTTTTACTGCACGGGTTGACCGGCGTGTCCTCATTCATCGGCTTACCACCCGTGTCTCCCAACATATAGAGATTGTCCAACACGACAAGCCGCGCGCCGACTTTGCCCGCCGCCGCGATGAGGTTGTCCATGTAGCGCGGCAAAGTGGCGGCCCAGAGTTGGGTGTCATACGCCGGATTCATGCAGTGATAGACCACACTCGCACCGACACAAGCCGCATGGCAGAACGCCTCTTGGGTCGCATCACCCAACAGCGTTTCCGCGCCTTCGGGAACATCACCCTGGCTGCGCTTCACCACGCGCACTTGTTTACCCGCCGCGAGTAATATTTCCGCCAGCGGATAGCCGACTTGACCAGCACCAAAAATCACATGCAACTCTTTGTCCATTCGAATTCCCTCTATGCAAAATCTCAATAGGTCACATCTGCCGAAACAGATGCGCATAACTCCGGCTCACCGCCACTTTCTCCGTCCTGTCCTTCAATGAAAGCGAAACCTTGCCCAACAGGTCGTGATGCGCGGAAACGATCTGCTTCACATTCACCAGCGTGCCCCGATGCACTTGCCAGAATTGCCCCGGATCAAGTTGCCCGATCAAATCTTTGAGCGGAGTACGCAACAGCAGCTCGGCATCGCGCGTCAGCAGCGTGGTGTATTTGTCGGCGGACTGGAAGTAGCACACCTCCTCCACCGCGACCATGCGCACCGTCTGCCCCACCTGCACACGCAGCCAGCGCAAGGGTTCCGGCATGGTCGGCGTCGCCAGTAATTGTTGCAGGCGCGTCAACAAGACATCCGGCGCAAACAAACTGCGCTGTTGCAAACGCTCGACGCAACGCTCCAGCCGCTCGTCCGATACCGGTTTCAGCAGATAATCCACAGCCGCCTGTTCGAAGGCCTGCACCGCGTGGTCGTCGTAGGCGGTAACGAACACCACACGGCAATCTGCGCCAGCCCAACGCGCCGCATCCAAACCACTTTGGCCCGGCATGCGGATGTCGAGAAAGGCAATGTCGGGTTTGAGTTCTTGCAGTGTTTGCTGCGCCGCGATGCCGTCAAACACCACTGCCACAATCTGCAACTCCGGCCATAAACTCTTCAACCTGCGTTGCAGGTCGGCAGCGAGATGGGGTTCATCGTCGGCGATGATGGCCCTCATCGCGGCAACTCCAAACGTGCTGTCACCCCGGCCTGCGGGTTATTCTCCAGCACCAACGTGCCCGCATTACCGAACAAGGTGGCCAACCGCGCACGCACATTCGTTAAACCGGTGCCGCCCCCTTCGTCGCTTATCAAGCCCACACCGCTGTCCCTCACTTCGATGCGTATGACTGCCTCTTCCAGACTGACAAGAATAACGATTTCGCCACCGCCGATTTTGGGCTCGATGCCGTGCCGCACCGCGTTCTCCACCAACGGTTGCAATAACATGGGCGGAAACAAGACCAGGCGCGCCTCTGCAGGCACTTGCATATTCCAGCGCAAACGTTCGCCGAAGCGGATTTTCAATATCTGCAAATAGTTATCCAGCATCTCCAGCTCGTCGCCCAGCGTGGCATGCTCACAACGCGCGCGTAGCAGGGCGATGCGCAACCAGTCGTTCAATCGCTCCAGCAGCTTTTTCGCCAGTGCCGGATCGCTGTCGATGAGACTGCTCACGTTGGCCAGCGTGTTGAACAAAAAATGCGGTTCGATCTGCGCCTGCAACATCTTGAGTTGCGCTTCCATCTGGCGCTTCTCGTTTTCCATCTCGTGCATGCGCCGCTGTTTAACTTCGGCGTCCAGTTGTTCAATGCGCTGGCTGAGGAAATAGGTGATGGAACCAATGCCGCCGAAAAACAGGCCGATCACCACTGCCACCCAGGCTTGGGGGTTGCTCCAGTCGCCGGAATCGGTGAGCCACGCCGCCACAGTGACCCCGAACATGATGCTGCCGGGAAAACTCAGCGCGAGGATCGCCGTGCGCCAACGTTTGTTGCTGACGTGGCACATAAGCGTGGCGTTGATGGAATAGATGGACAAGCCGATACACTGCGAGAACACCAGATTGACCCAGAAACCGTCACCGAAACCGACCGCCGTGAGTAATCCGGCGATGGCTGTGTTGAACAGAATATTGATAAATGTGGTGACGAGGATGTTGTTGCGCATGGCTCGATTATGTCTGCCACCTCAGTGCAGGGCAACCTTTACACCGAGTGTGACACTTCGCGCTATAAGTGCCGATACTTCCTGACGCGGCGTGCCGCTGGTCACCAGCGCGGCGGCAAAAGCACTGATACGCTCGCCCAACGTAGTCTCGCCATAGACACCCAACTCTTGCCCTCTGTCCGTCAGACTGCGCGTGTGCATCATGCGCCAGAATCGCTGGCTCTCCATCAGATTGCTCTGCCACACCAAATGCAAATAATCCCGCCCCAGCAAACGCGGCGCCAATGCAAGTGCTTGCCCGGCCACTGCCGGCGCGCTGGCCGCGCGCGTGAAATACGCGGCTTCTTGTGTCGTAGTGAAACCGTGGTTGTCACGCAGATATTCGCCCGTCAGCGATTGACCATCCGGCAAGGTGTAAGTAGCACCGAGCAACACGGTGTTGCGTCGAGGCGAAACAGGGAGGACGCCGAAAGGTTGTGCAAGATCGCTTGGCGACTGCAACTCCGACAACTGTTCGGAGGAGCCAATCTCAGCGTATAGCATCGTCTCGTCATCAACAGAAATCTGACCCTGCGCGCCATAAAAGGGGGCACTTGACGCAGCTTTTGCAACAACAAATCCAAATACAAATGAGTCACCGCGCTGGTCAACTTTGAGCAACCAAGTGTTGCGCCACACATCGGCGGATGAAGCAACACGTCCCGTGCCCACAACGCGCGCCAGGGTGACACTGCTCGACATATCGGGAGTCCAGGTAAGTTTGGCCGTATCCATGCCCACCAACTCGCGCATGGGATCACTGCGCCCGTTGTCGAAATAGAACGGACTGGAAGGCGAACGAAATTGCGCCGCACCCCAGTTCAACACTTCGCGCCCGGCCGCCACGTTCCATCCTTCGGCGGCAGACACACGCACTTGCCACTGGCTCAGGTAGCTTTCGTTTTTTTGTGTCGCATTTAGGCCTCCACGCTGATGGCGCACAAATAAAACGGGGCGTGCAGTCAATCGAATCGAATCGTTCTCCGCCTTGAAGTTGAGTCGCGCTTCGCCAGTGTCTGTACGTTTCGCCAGGCCCGCAATCCGATTGCCGGGATTGAGCACGCTGTCGGTTCGTAATGTCATGGCGTTGGCGTAACCGTACAGCGCGCCGTCCCATGAGGTGCGGATGTCGGAATCGTCGGCTACTGCCTTCGTGCCGCCCAATACGAACAGCACGATTAACCAAAACCAATTCCGGCCAGTTGCCTTTTGCTTCATTTCATCCATTCCGCATCAAGTTGATTTAAAAATTTTGTCGAGTCAAAGGATGTCTGGTTGACCATCACCACCGAACCGATTCCTTTACTTGGATAAAGTCTCATTTCAGAATGAAAACCTGCCCCACCGCCTTCTTTGTAAAAATACTTGATACCAGACACCTCTTTCACATGCCAACCCAGTGTCATCTCGATCTGCTCATGCGCATTGTTTTCGGATTGCTCGAAATGAAGTTTTATTGATGCATCCGACAACAGCACAGAATGCTCACTCAACAAATCTTGCAATATCCTGCCAAAAGCTGAAGCCGAACCAATCGCACCGCCAAAAGCAGGACCGTTTAGATAAACATCGTTTATACGCAGCCATCCGCCTTCGTATTCTTGCCATACCCAATCATCCAGCAGAAACCCTTTCACCGCATTCATCAGCGAATATTTTTCCAAATACCCGTGCGCATGATTCTCTGCATTAACAATATTGAAACCCAATTCTTCAGGCTTGATTTTCAATGGCTGAAAAATATTTCGCGTCACATATTGTTCATATTTTTCACCAGTGACTTTTTCAACCACCCTTCCCAAGAGCCAATATCCAATGTTGCTGTAGTAATACCTTTCTCCTGGCGCATACTTTTGATTGCCATTCTCTGAAAGCACTTTATTCAAAGCAGCACTCTCATTAAAGTTCACATGTTCATCCATCGAGTGAATCCATCTCAATGGCAATGGATTGGGTATGCCAGCGGTATGATCGAGCAATTGCTTAATCGTGATAGTTTGCTCGTAGGGGTGAGTCACATAACGGCTTACTTGATCGTCCAGCCGAATTTTCTGCGCATCAACAAGCTGTAAAACAGCAATAGCCGACAACGTCTTGGTCATGGAAAAGGCGGCCATCGTAGTCTGTGGATTGACTGCGATGCGACGCTTGATATC
This sequence comes from uncultured Sideroxydans sp., assembly GCA_964604485.1. Lineage (GTDB taxonomy): Bacteria > Pseudomonadota > Gammaproteobacteria > Burkholderiales > Gallionellaceae > Sideroxyarcus. The sequence goes on along the minus strand of CAZRZH010000049.1, from coordinate 8,942 downwards.
TGAAAAGCCTGCCGCATGGTTAACCAAAACACCTGTGTGAGTCACCACAACATATTGGAGACCCGCACCTTCCCGATTTAGATATTGTTCAATTTTTTCAGCTCGCATCTTTTCCCTCTCACCGGGAAGTTCGACCGCACACACCGAGGAATTAAAGAGCACTGTTATAAGTGGAACAAATGAAGTTGCACACAAGTGTTCAAAGCAAGGGAGAATCACTGCATCTGCCCCAGATCGAATTCCGCCGCAGACACTTTCTTTACTTTCACAGAGCCGAACTCCATCACCGTCTCCGCATCGATCAAAGCATCACGAATCATCATCTTGCTGATGAAAGGGATGCGCTTGCCGTCATGCTCGATGCTGCCGTTGTATTCGAAGCGCGCGGTCTTGAGCAGCTTGCCGCTCACCGATTGGAACTCTGCTTTGACACCGACCAGTCGCTTCACCGACACCCAATAACGGATCTTGTCGTAGGTGGCGCGTTTGTGTTTCGCCTTCAGGTCGAGCACGTAGCACGACTCGCCATCGACACTCTCGTTGCCGCTCATCTGTGCCGCGTAATCGCCCGCGTAGTTGGTCGCGGCGATATCGCCATTCGAAGCTTGTCCGCTCATGCGCTGACGCGGCGAGATGGGAATGGGTTTGGACAACCCCGGTTTGGTGAGCCACATGTTGTGCTCCACCTGCAATATCTTGGAGCCTTTGGAACGCACCGGCTCCAACACTTCCGCCACGCTCGATTCATCCACCGCCTTCACGATCAGACGTTGTGTCTCATCCACCTTGTCACCCTCGCGCGAGTTGAGCTTGATCTCCCACACGATGCCGGGAAGACCGCCGCCGCGCGCCTGATCCGAGCTGGCGAGGATGTTGTACGCATCAGGGACGGCAGACGCGCAACTTACACAACTAGCAAAACTTAACGCCAATATGCTGCTGAAATTTTTCATGGTCGCTCCTTTACACGTGTCCCAGCGCATCAATGATGTCCTTCTTTGCCGCACGCCGGGCCGGCATATACGCGGCCAACGTTCCCACGATTCCCATCAGCAAAAACGTGAACAGGGTACGACCTGTGTCCATATCCACCAACAGCGGAACCGCGCCCGCGCTGTTGGGTGGCACGTAGGAAATATTGGCAACATTGATCCCCCAGCGCACGACCAGGGTGATGAGCAATCCGGTGACGCAGCCGATCAGTGTCAACAGCATCGATTCCAGTGTGAACAGGCGGATCACCCCGCTGCGTTTCAACCCGATGGCGCGTAATGTACCGATCTCGCGGGTGCGCTCCACCACGGTCATGCCCATCGAATTTGCCACGCTCATTACCACCACGGTCAGCACGATGGAAAAAATGAATCCGAAAATCATGTCGAACATGCCCTGCACTTGGGTGTAGAAATCCGACAGGTCTTGCCAGGTCTTGATCTCGACATCAAACCCGGCCGTGTTCAATTTCGCCAGCAAAACATCGCGCATGACTTCGGTGTGTTGCACGTCATCCAACAAGACGGTCAACCGGTCCGCACGCCCCTCCGCATCCAACAGGGATTGCGCCAGCGCCAGCGAGACAAAAGCAAATTTGTCGTTACTCCCCGCGTTTCCGGTATTGAAGGATTTGCCCAACGTGATATCTGCCGCATTGGCTTGTCCGCTGAGAGTATTCACCAACACTTGCGCCTGCTCGCCTTCCTTGAGATGCAACAGCTCGGCCAGCCCTTCACTCAATCCGACCACTTCGGGACGGTCACTCTCCAAGCGCATGCGCATGTTGTCGAACATGCCGCTTTTGCGTTCCTCTTCGGTCAGCGCGCCTGCTCTCAGCTTCACCACCGCATCGGGTTCGATACCCTCTGCGATGAAGATGGTGCTCGAACGTCCGTTACTTGCCAAGCCGCTCAAGCCAAGGCGCGGAGCCACCATCACGACAGAGGCTTCGTCTTTCACCAGCGTGCTGATCGCTGCCACCTCGGCAGCAGTGAGCAGATACTTCTCTGGATCGAGCTTGCCTTCCGTGCGCATACCGCGCTTGTACACCGTCAAATGCCCCAGCATCTCACCGTGAATCGATTGACGACCGAGGCCGTCGTACACGTTGTGCGTATAACCGGCGAACAGCGAAATTGCGGCGAAGCCAAAGGCGATCGCCAGCAACGTCACCATGGAGCGGCGGCGATTGCGCATCAGGCCGCGCAGTGCCAATTTGAATAAGTTCTTCATGCTGTCACCTCATCACTGACGACGTCCCCGTCGCGTAAAAGAATCTTTCTATCCACATGTTCAAGCAAACGCGGGTCGTGCGTGGTAAACACAAAAGTCACCTTGCGCGCGCGGTTCATCTCGCGCATCAACTCCACCACCATGCGGCTGTTCTCGGAATCCAGATTCGCCGTCGGCTCGTCGGCGATGACCAAGCGGGGATTCACCACTAGTGCGCGCGCAATCGCCACACGCTGGCGTTGACCCCCGCTCAATTTGTCCGGCAGCGAATTTTTGAACCGCTCCAAACCTACATCGTCCAGGGCGGATGCGGCTCGTTCACGCGCTTCTTTCTCGGCCACGCCTTGTATCTGCAAGGGCAGCATCACGTTCTCCAGCGCCGAGAGCACGGGCACAAGATTGAAGTTCTGGAACACGAAACCCAGCTTCTGGCTGCGAAACTCGGTGAGCGCGTCGTCCGCCAACAAATGCGTGTCCTGACCGTCGAAACACACTTCGCCCGCCGTCGGCGTGTCGATCAGTCCGATGATGTTCATCAGTGTCGATTTGCCGCTGCCGGAGGGACCCCACACGGCAAGGAACTCACCGGCGTGGATATCCAGCGAGATACTGTTCAACGCGTCGATGGTGGTCTCGCCCAACATGAAGCGGCGTTTGATATTGCGCAGTTTGAGAATTGGAGAAGGGGTATCGCTCATGATTGCCTCACTTGATCTGAATGGTTTGTTGCGTCAAACCTGTGCCCACTTTGAACGCGGCATCGGCAAACTTGGGCGGGCCGAATTTGCCTTTCGCATCCCGCGACATACCTACCGGTTCTTTCGGAATACCGATGAAGTTGTTGTCCAACGCGCCGTTGCCGTTGACATCGGCAAACACCGCGACCGCATATTCGCCCGGCGCGATATTTGGAATCAATAGCTCGGTCGAATGGCCGCTTGCGACGACGGTACTTTTGATTGCCTTGGCATCCCGAACCGGGAAATCCGCCGCCGAGGAATGTACGGCCACATACAAGTTCTTCCCGCTGAATCCTGTGCCATTCAGGGTCAGTTGCAAATCGCCCGCATGACTAAATTGCGGCAGCAATAACGCCGTCAAAATCGCGAAATGTTTCATGTTTCCTCCTGTGTTATCGACAGGAGACACTCTAATTTAGCAAAGGGAGAAGGGGAAGCCTGTTGAGACGAAATGCAGAAATCAAGGAGTGAACGGCGGGTGCAACAACTGCGTGCGTTTTACTCAGTCGGAGCGAGGGGTCTTTTGTTCTTCCAGCAGGCGCTCGATGCGTTCCAGACGGGCCGACATCTGTTTCAATAAGCGGTCAGCTTCGCGTTCTTCGTGCTCGATCTTTTCCACATCGCTGCCAATGAAAAATGCCGCCAGGTTGGCGGTAAGCAAGGACAACAACACCACACCAAACAAGATGACCAGTGACGCGAACAATCGGCCGGCGCCGGTTTGCGGCACAACGTCACCGTAGCCCACGGTCGCCATGGTGACCCACGCCCACCACATGCCGTCCCATGCCGAGCCAATGGAAGGGTCGATGCGCGACATGATAATTCCGGACAACAGCATGGTGACCAGAGCGACGATCAGCGTTGTGCCAAGCTTGTGCTGCGACAACAGTTTGCGCGCCGACTTCGACATGCGCAGCAGCAGGGCGATGACCAGAATCAAACGGAAGCTACGCAACAAACCGATCAGCGGGGCGAACTCCCAGAACCAGGGGAAGCCGCCGATGACGATGATGAGATTGAGCCAGTTGCCGCGAAGATAGGCGCGTTTGTCTGCAACCTGTGCTGTGAGCAGCGCGGTCTCCAACAGGAAAGCCGACCACACCAGCCAATCGGCAAGGCGCGCCAACTCGGGAGAGATCGCCAGTGTCTCTTCCAAATACCACTGCACCACGATCCATAACGCCACGCCGACCATGGGCCATTCCAATTTTCGCGCCCATTCTCTGGCTTGAACGCGCTCATGCTCCGCGACACCGGCGATGCCGAGCAGATGGACGACTTTCACTTGGAGAGTTTCTCCAGCCCGCCCATGTAGGGGCGCAAAACTTCGGGGACAAGCACACTGCCATCCGCCTGCTGGTAGTTCTCCAGCACCGCGACCAGCGTGCGCCCGACTGCCAGTCCCGAGCCATTCAGGGTATGCAGCAATTCGGGCTTGCCTTGGGCATTGCGGAAACGCGCTTGCATACGGCGCGCCTGGAACGCTTCAAAGTTGGAGCAGGAAGAAATTTCGCGGTAGGTGTTCTGCGCCGGCAACCACACTTCGATGTCATAAGTGGTCGCAGCGGAGAACCCCATATCGCCCGTACACAACTTCACCACACGGTACGGAAGACCGAGCTTTTTCAAAATGCTCTCGGCATGGCCGAGTAATTCTTCCAACGCGTCGTAGGAGTTTTCCGGATGCACCATCTGCACCAGCTCCACTTTGTCGAACTGATGCTGGCGGATCATGCCGCGTGTATCGCGCCCGTAAGAACCGGCCTCGCTGCGGAAACACGGCGTGTGCGCCACGTACTTCAGCGGCAATTTTTCCAGCGCCACGATCTCGTCGCGCACCATGTTGGTCACGGGAACCTCAGCGGTAGGGATGAGGTAGAAATTTTTTTCTTCACCGTTTTCACTCACCACGCGCGGCACTTTGAACAAATCTTCTTCGAACTTCGGCAACTGCCCGGTGCCGCGCATGGACTCCGCATTCACCAGATACGGCACATAGGTCTCGGTGTAGCCGTGTTTTTCAGTGTGGGTGTCCAGCATGAACTGGGCAAGCGCGCGGTGTAATCGCGCCAGCGGGCCTTTCAACAAAGAGAAACGCGCACCGGCGATTTTGGTCGCGGTCTCGAAATCCAGTCCGCCCAGACCTTCACCGATACTGACGTGGTCCTTCACTTCGTAGTCGAATTTTGGAACTTGACCGACTCTGCGCACTTCGAGATTGTCGGCTTCCGATTTTCCGGCCGGCACCGAGGCGTGCGGCACGTTGGGGATGACTGCCAGAAAGGTATCCATGTCCAACAGCACCTGCGGCAATTTTGCTTCCAGCTGTTTTAACTCGTCGCCCAGCGCGCCCACTTCGGCCATGATGGCCGTTGTGTCTTCACCCTTGGCTTTGGCTTGACCGATTTGTTTGGAGCTCGCATTGCGTTTGGCTTGCAGCTCCTGTGTGCGGGTTTGGATGGTCTTGCGTTCGGCTTCCATCTGCTCGAATTTGGCCATGTCCAATGTGTAACCGCGCGTGGACAAACGTGCCGCCACTCCGGCCAAATCGTTGCGCAAAGATTGAATATCTAACATCTGAAGTCCTAAATAAATTGATTATTGGCGCTTAAATACCAGCGTCGGTCCAACCCAGTTCACAAGGTCATACCCTTTTCCAATCAAAAACTCGTACAAGGGGCTCGACATAACTGTCCCAATTGTCGGCTGATGCAGCTCAACCAGAATCAGGCCAGGGCTATATCGTTCAAATGACAATGACTGCAATATTTCCAGGTCGTGTCCTTCAGCGTCCACTGTCAACAAGTCTATCTTGCGTCCTGCAAAGCGCGTCCTGTCCAACACGTAATCCAGCGTAGCCACTGGAATCTTGCGCACAACAAAGGACTTACCCAACGATTTTTGTTTCTCAGCAAAGTCTTTATCCAATGTTGAGATAAGCGAGTAACGTCCGAATGAGTAGCAATCGCGCAATTCTCCTGTACCGTCACGATTGATGGCAAACACCAGATTCTCATCTTGTGGGCGTGCCATGTTGAACGCCTCGATCTTGATCGGATCAAGATCAATATTCACCCCCCGCCAACCACGTTTATACCAGCGATAAGTGTTGTTATATTTCTTCGGATGAAAACAACCAACGTCCACAAAGAAGCCCTTCTTGATGGGTACAAGGTGGATGTACGTTGGAACATCTTCTCCGTATTGGGAGTAATGATGGAACCACGTTTTGCTTAACCATATCTTGCGAATGAGAAACAGCTTGCGAAGAAACCAGTTATTTTCGATCCAATCCATTTTTATGATCCTTTTCTCAATACGTAAATGATAACTTCGCCGTAATAGGGAATGGCACCGCGCAACTCGCCGGGTAACTTGCGCGTGAATAACGGGCGCAACATCTCGCTCAAGAAGTTTTTCCCGTGCATCCGGTTCACCGCGACCTCGACAATTTCCAACCCCGCTTTGCGCAACGCACCACGCATAAACGTCATGTCGATGGGGTGCAAATGCCAGGCCATCTTGTGCTCGGCACTGAGCGGTTTGAAATATTTGTGGAAGCCGTGCACGTGGGTGGAACGGCGCGAACGGTAGCTGTCCACATTGGGTGTGGACAAGATAATCAGCCCGCCCGGTCTAACCACTCGCGCGCATTCGCGCACGAAAAACGACGGGTTCTCCAGATGTTCGATGCCTTCGATGGAGATCATCGCGTCGAACTCGCTTTCGGCGAACGGCAACGTCAGATTGCCATCGGCCAGCACTCGCCGCGACTTGTCAAAATAAAAAGGTTCGACCGCTTCGAGATCCACCGCCGTGACGTGCGCGCCGAGTTGCGCCAGACGCGCCGAAAAAGCGCCCGCGCCGCACGGGAGATCGCACAACTTTTTGTCCCGTGCATCGGGCAGATATTTCTGCACCAGTTCGAACACACGGTTGTGCGTGTTGGGCGCGGCGGCATGTTCCGGCCACTGGTCTGAATTGGTCTGGTAATCGCTCACTGGGTTTTCCTTATTCGTTGTGTTTTTTCGCTGCGTCCAGCGTGCGCAAATGCGCCAATTTTTCCGAAATTTTCGCTTCCAGCCCGCGTTCGGTGGGCTGGTAAAAACTCACCTGCGGCATGCCGTCGGGGAAATAATTTTCGCCCGCCGCATAACCTTCTGTTTCGTCGTGCGCGTAGCGGTAGTCCTTGCCGTAGTCGAGTTGCTGCATCAATTTGGTCGGCGCGTTACGCAAGTGCAGCGGCACTTCGCGCGAACCATCCTGGCTGACAAAAGCGCGCGCGGCATTATACGCGACGTAACCCGCGTTCGACTTGGCCGCGACGGCGAGATACAACACGGCCTGTGCCAACGCCAGTTCGCCTTCCGGCGAACCAAGTCGCTCGTAAGTTTGTGCGGCATCGTTGGTCAGTTGAATCGCGCGCGGGTCGGCCAGCCCAATGTCCTCCCACGCCATACGCACGATGCGCCGCGCCAAATAGCGCGGATCGGCACCGCCGTCCAACATGCGCATGAACCAATACAACGCAGCATCGGGGTTGGAGCCGCGCACCGATTTGTGCAACGCGGAGATTTGGTCGTAAAAGACTTCGCCGCCTTTGTCGAAACGGCGCAGGTTTTGCGCCAGGGTGGCATCAAGAAACGGAATGTCGAGACGCGTAATATGGGCGGTCAACGCGGCAGTGTGTAACTGCTCCAGGACATTGAGCAAACGGCGCGCATCACCGTCCGCGTAGCCGATGATGCGTTCTTTGGCTTCATCGGTAAATTCCAAACCCTGCGCCTGTAGGTCGGGGTTTAACCCGACGCTTTCGTTAGCATGAGCGGCCGGCTGTCGGGTTAAAACCCGACCTACAAAGAACGTCTGTGCACGCTCAAGCAACTGCCCCAGTTCAACTTCGGACAGTGATTGCAGTACATAAACCTGTGCGCGCGACAGCAACGCGTTGTTCAATTCGAAGGAGGGATTTTCGGTCGTGGCACCAATGAAAGTGACCAATCCCTGCTCGACAAAAGGCAGAAAAGCATCCTGCTGCGATTTGTTGAAACGATGCACTTCGTCCACAAACAAAATGGTGTGGCGGCCATGTTGTTGCAACACTTGCTGCGCCTGTGCAATGGCCTCGCGGATATCTTTCACCCCGGACAACACCGCCGACAACGGCACGAACTCGGCATCAAAAGCCGACGCCATCAAGCGCGCCAGCGAGGTCTTGCCCACACCCGGCGGCCCCCACAAAATCATCGAATGTAATTTGCCGGACTGGAAGGCGAGACGCAGCGGCTTGCCTTCGCCCAACAGATGCGATTGCCCGATGACCTCGTCGATGTGCTGCGGTCGCAGACGTTCGGCGAGGGGGGCTGCAGGTTGGTGTGGGGCGAACAGGTCAGTCATCGCACGTCCCGTACTGCCTCGCCAAACCATCCGCTGTCATATTCTCTGCAAGCGCGGTATGCGGAATCAGCACATAGCGCCAAGGCTTGCCACCGTTGGCGGCGGCGTAATCAGAAGCGTTCTTGCACCATTTGATTGCCGATTCCTTTTTGGCTAGAACAATCGCATCTTCCATCTGGTTGCTGGCTTTGGGTTCCAGCATATAGATGGCTTCTTTTGTCTCAGCCACAAAATCGGGTTGATACTCCAACGTCGCCGCACCCTGTTTGTAGAAAATCTGGAATTGCCCCTTGGCAGGCTTGAACCACTTCTCTGCATCACGATCTAGGATGACCGCTAGGACACGCTCTGCTTCGGAGTCGAACTTCTGCACCGGATACAAGCAGCGCTTGTATCCGGCGAACACATACTTGGCCATATTGCTCTTGTCCGCTGGCGAGACTTTGTAATCAGCCGTTGGCTCATTCACTGAATAGGTATAGGCGCTGGGCTTGAATTCCGTATAACCCTTGCTTACCACCACTTCGTAATCAACCACGACTTCCCAACTATTCTCCTCCATCTGAGCATGAATGA
>CAZRZH010000048.1:0-17374 GCA_964604485.1 uncultured Sideroxydans sp. | reverse complement strand
CGGGAATCCAGTCAAATTAAGGCGCTGGATCCCCGCCTGCGCGAGGATGACGAATTAATCAGTGCCTCCCTAGGTAAAATCGACATCTGAAATCAACCCGCGAATGTTCACAACCACCAAGCAGACCATTACCCCTCACTCACTTGTCAGATGCAACGCCTTGGCCACCACATCCCGCGTCAGATGCGGCGCGAAGACTTCGATGAAGTGATACGCGAATCCGCGCAGGTACTGGTTTTTGCGGATGGCGATGCGTGTTGTGCTGGGCTGGAACAGATGCCCGGCATCCAACATACGCAAGTGCCGGTCGCGATCCGGAATGAAGGCCATTTGCGCCACGATGCCCACGCCCAGTCCCAGTTCGACATAGGTCTTGATCACGTCCGCGTCGATGGCGGTGAGTGCGATGTTGGGTTCGATACCGGCTTCGTTGAAAGCCTGGTTGATTTTGTTGCGTCCGGTGAACGCAAAGTCGTAGGTAATAAGCGGATACTGCGCGAGTTTTTTTAGCGTGAGGCGTTTCTCCAGCAGCAGCGGATGTTTGGGCGGCACCACCACGCAGTGATGCCATTCGTAACATGGCAGCGTGATGAGTTCGTCGTATAAGGCGAGACTTTCGGTAGCGATGCCGATGTCCACTTCCCCGCTCAACACCTGATCGGCGATCTGCGTGGGGCTGCCCTGGTGCAGGCTGAGTTTGACGCCGGGATAAGACTGGGTAAATTCCTTGACCACGCGCGGCAAGGCATAACGCGCTTGGGTATGCGTGGTGGCGATGCTCAGGCTGCCGCTGTCCTGTGCGCGAAACTCCTGCCCGACCTGCTTCAAATTCGCCGCATCCAGCAGCATACGTTCGGCCACTTCAACAATGGCTTTTCCCGGCTCGGTCAACGCGGCCAATCGTTTGCCGTTGCGCACAAATATTTCGATACCCAATTCCTCTTCCAGCAATTTGATCTGTTTGCTGATGCCGGGCTGCGATGTGAACAGCACACCGGCGGCCGCCGAAATACTCAGGTCGTTTTTGACAATTTCGTGCAGGTAACGCAGCTGTTGCAGGTTCATGGCGTCGCTTCCTTATATGCTAATGAGTTATATGATACTAACATAAAAGTATTTAGTAATATAAGGCTGCCCGCCTAAAATGCGCGCATTGGATGTTTTCGGGGTGGCGCAAATGGATTGGCTCTACACAGTTTCGGGATTTGCAGTCGGCTTGATCGTCGGGGTGACCGGGGTCGGCGGCGGTTCATTGATGACGCCGTTGCTGGTGCTGGTGTTCGGCGTTTCCCCGGCGACCGCGGTCGGCACCGATCTGCTGTATGCCTCATTGACCAAGACGCTGGGCGGCTGGGTGCATAGCCGCAACGGCACGGTGGATTGGAAGATTGTGGGATTGCTGAGTCTGGGCAGCATCCCCGCCGCGCTGCTGACCATCGCCCTTCTGAAGTTCCTCGCCTTGGATGAAAAAACCTTGCGCACGCTGGTTACGAGTGTCTTGAGTATCGCTTTGCTGTTGACCGCGACTGCCTTGCTGCTCAAGGACTGGATCAGGAAAATCGCCCAACGTGACGACGGCACGGTGTACCAGTTGCACCATCGTCATCTGCCTGCGGCGACCGTCATCACCGGTCTTATCGTGGGCGCGCTGGTCACGGTCTCTTCCATCGGTGCCGGCGTGTTGGGCACGGTGGCCTTGCTGTTCCTCTATCCAAAACTGACGGCGGTAAAAGTGGTGGGCACCGACATCGCGCACGCCGTGCCGCTCACCGCTGTGGCGGGCTTGGGTCACATGGCGCTGGGCACGGTGGATTTCGTATTGCTGGGCAGTTTGCTACTGGGTTCGTTGCCGGGCATTTATCTCGGCAGTCACCTGAGCGCCAAAGTCCCGGAAAAAGTATTGCGCCCCGTCTTGGCAATGATGTTGCTGATCATCGGCATCAGGCTGGTGGTTGCTTGAATGTGGTCGGTCTGAATACCGCCCCGACAACGCTTGTAATTTTGTATTGAAAGGAAATTGAAATGAGCCTGAATACCCGCAACCTGTCCGACCTGGAAGAAATCGACCGCTTCGAACAGGCGATTGAAACTTTCAATGCCGGTGGTGTCGATCCCGACCGCTTCACCGCGATCCGTCTGCAACAAGGTGTGTACGGTCAGCGCCAACAGGGCGTGAACATGCTGCGTATCAAAGTGCCCGGCGGGCGTCTGACAGCAGGCCAACTGGATGTCATCGGCGAAGTCGCTGCCGAATTCGCACAACACCAGACCGCGCACCTGACCACGCGCCAGAGTATCCAGATTCATTACATCCCGCTGGTGCAAATGCCTGAGGCGATGCGCCGTCTGTCCAAGGTCGGCATGACCACGCGCGAAGCGTGCGGCAACACCATCCGCAATATGACGGCCTGCCCGCTGGCCGGGGTGTGCCCGAAAGAACAGGTGGACGTATCCAAACATGTGGACGGCGCCACCCTGCATTTCTTGCGCAATCCGCTGAACCAGCAGTTGCCGCGCAAATTCAAGATCTCGTTCTCCGGTTGCGAGGCGGATTGCGCGCAGGCATTACTGCACGATTGCGGCGTGATTGCGGTGAACAAAGACGGCCAGAACGGCTTCAAGATCCGGGCGGGCGGTGGACTCGGGCACAAACCGCGCGAATCCATCGTGGTCGAAGAGTTCATCCCCGAGTCCGAATTGTTGTTCGCGATGGAAGCGTTGGTGACGTTGCACAACAAATATTCCGACCGCACCAAACGCGCGAAGTCGCGTATCAAGTTTCTGGTCGAACGTTTTGGCGCGGAAGGTTTTATCGAAAAGTATCGCGAAGAATTCGAACGCACCAAACAGGCCTTGGCCGACCAGCCTTATCCGCAGGGGGAATGGCGCACACCAAGCGGCAGTGAAACGCCCGGACAAGGCGCACCACGCAAACTTTTCGCGCAGAAACAAAGCGGATTGTTTGTGCTGCCCATCGCCTTGCCCATCGGGGATGTGAAGGCGGAACAGCTGCGCGGTTTGGCGACGTTGTTGCAGTCTCTCGGATTGAACGAGTTGCACAGCACGCAGGATCAGAACTTGGCCGTGCTGAACGTGCCGCAGGAAAAGCTGGCGGATTTGCGCGCTGGTATCGCGGCGCTCGGTTTGTCCGAACCGCAAGTCGGCGACAACGTGGTGGCCTGCCCCGGTTCCTCGACATGCCGCTTGGGTATCACCGCCAGCACGGTGCTGGGCCCGTTGTTGTCCGGCGGCAAGTCCGATCTGCACATCCGCGTGTCCGGTTGCCACAACGGTTGCGCGCAACCGGAGACCGGCGACATCGGCATCTACGGCGAAGGCAAACGCTTACACGGAAAACTGGTACCGCATTACCAGATGTATTTTGCGGGGAGCGGAGTCGCCAACGGCGCGCTGGCACTGAAAGGCCCGACGTTGCCGGTGGCACGTATCAAACAGGCGATCGAACGTGTGCAGGCGGCACATTTGTCCAGCGGTGAAAGCAGCTTCTTTGTGTGGGCTCGCGCGCAACAGCCGGAATATTTCAAAGAGCTGTTGGCCGATCTGGCCGAGGTGAAGGCGGAAGAATTGCAAAGTGTGATGCGCGATTACGGCGACAAGGCCGACTTCCGTGTGTTGCAGCTGGGGGGCGGCGAATGCGCCGGTGCATCGCAGGTATTGATCGGTGCCAATTTCTTCGAAGCGGCACACGAGCGCGAATACCGCAATGCGCTGGTGTTCCAGCGCAAATACCACGAAGCGGCGCAGTGCAACGAGTCCATCCTGCGCCTGCTCGGTTCCGGTGTGGCGCAGTTGCTGGGCGGCGCGCGGCAGGATGATCTGGCACGTTTGTCCGCACAGCTCAATCTGCTGGCACCGGAAGAGATCGCTGCCGAATTCGCCCATGCCGCGCAAGATTTGGCCGGTGACGAAGAAGTGGATGTGGAGGCGGTCGCCGTGTCCAGCGCCAAGGTGGATGCGTGGACAGTCAAGGTAGCGGCGTTCGCCACCGAGAAAGATGGTCAACTGGATTTGAAGGAGGCATTGCCAAAATGAATGACGACCTGACAACAAAGATCAAAGCGACCGTCGCGGTATTGCAGCAGGCCGTGAACGAATTCAAGACGGTGGTATTCGCCAACAGTCTGGGCGCGGAAGACATGGTGCTCACCGATCTCATCGCCAAACATCAGCCGGACATTCGCATGTTCAGTCTGGATACCGGACGTTTGCCGAAAGAGACTTACGACCTGATGCAGGAAGTCAGCCAGCAATACACGCTGCCATTGCACGTTTATTTTCCGGACAGTGCGCTGGTTGAAAAATACGTTTCGCAACACGGCATCAACGGCTTTTACGACAGCGTGGACAACCGCAAAGGATGCTGCTTCGTGCGCAAGGTGGAGCCGTTGCGTCGTGCGCTGGCGGGCAATGCCGCGTGGATCACCGGCATGCGCCGCGATCAGGCGGTGACGCGCGGCACGCTGGAAACTTCCTCCTTTGATAGTGACAACGGCTTGCAGAAATTCAACCCGTTGCTGGATTGGTCGAACAAAGATGTGTGGGCCTACATCCGCCAGAACGATGTGCCCTACAACAAGTTGCACGACCAGTTCTACCCCAGTCTGGGATGCGCGCCGTGCACCCGTTCTGTGACACCGGGCGAGGACATCCGCGCCGGAAGATGGTGGTGGGAGGATCCGAAAAATAAAGAGTGCGGCTTGCACGTCAGCCATGCGCCCAAAGTGGCGCACGGTGCCGGGGTGAGTAACACGTCACTGCAGGCGAGCCGTGAACGTATCATCAAAATCGCGGCGCGGGCGGATATAAAACAGGAGGTCTCCGCCTGAGCGGGGAGCGAAAACATTATGAAACTAGTCGAGGGCAATTTGAGCAAACATACTTTTACGCACCTGGACGCATTGGAAAGCGAATCCATCCACATCATGCGCGAGGTCGCGGCGGAATGTAAAAATCCCGCGCTGCTATTTTCCGGCGGCAAAGATTCCATCGTGATGCTGCGCCTGGCCGAAAAAGCGTTTCGTCCGGCGAAGTTTCCATTTCCGCTGGTACACATCGACACCGAGCACAACTTCCCCGAGGTGATCGAATGCCGCGACAAGTTGGCAGCCGATTTGGGCGAGCGGCTTATCGTGCGTTCGCTGGAAGATTCCATCAAGCGCGGCAGCATCGTCATCAAGGACTTGGACAAGCCGCGTAATCCTTACCAGTCGGTGACCTTGCTGGAGACCATCGCCGAATTCGGTTTTGATGCGTGTATGGGCGGCGCCCGGCGCGACGAGGAAAAAGCGCGCGCCAAGGAACGCATCTTTTCGTTCCGCGACGAGTTCGGCCAGTGGGACCCGAAAAACCAGCGCCCGGAGTTGTGGGACCTCTACAACACGCGTGTACATGCCGGTGAAAACATCCGCGTGTTTCCCATCAGCAACTGGACGGAGCTGGATATCTGGCAATACATCGGGCGCGAGAATTTGCACATTCCGCACATCTATTACGCGCATGAACGCGAAGTGATCCGCCGTGGCGGCTCGGTGATTCCGGTGTCGCATCTGGTGCAACCGAAGGTCGGTGAAAAAGTGGAGGTGGTGTCGGTGCGATTCAGGACCGTCGGCGACATGACCTGTACCGCACCGGTGGAATCGACCGCGCGCAACGTGGACGAAATCATCGCCGAGACGGCAACCACGCGCATCACCGAGCGCGGCGCGACACGTATGGATGACCAAACCTCGGATGCGTCGATGGAGTTGCGCAAGAAGGAAGGGTATTTCTAGTGCCGTCATTCCGGCGCAGGCCGGAATCCAGTGCTTTTATTCAACACGCTTTTCGGTTTTGTCCCGCGTTGCGGGGCTAATTATTTAACTGGATTCCGGCCTGCGCCGGAATGACGAGGTTGAAAAATTCGAGGACTTAAATATGAACACCACTACACAACTACTTCGTTTCATCACCGCCGGCAGCGTGGACGACGGCAAGAGCACGCTCATCGGCCGCCTGTTGCACGATTCCAAATCCATCTTCGAGGATCAGTTCTCGGCCATTGCCAAGACCAGCGAAAAACGCGGCATGGCCGCCGTCGATTTGTCCCTGCTCACCGACGGCTTGCAAGCCGAACGCGAACAGGGCATCACCATCGACGTGGCGTACCGTTATTTCGCCACGCCCAAGCGCAAGTTCATCATCGGCGACACGCCGGGGCATGAGCAATACACACGCAATATGGTGACGGCGGCGAGCACGGCAAATTTGGTCGTCATTCTCATTGATGCGCGCAAAGGCGTGCTGGTGCAAACCCGCCGCCACACCTATCTAGCCAGTCTGGTCGGTGTTCCGCACATCGTACTGGCCGTGAACAAGATGGACATGGTGGATTTTTCGCAAGCCCGTTTTGATGAAATTGTCACCGAGTACAAAACCTTCGCCGCGCAGTTGGATCTGCACGACATCACCTGCATCCCGCTGTCCGCGTTGACCGGCGACATGGTGGTGGATCGCGGTGAAAGCATGGATTGGTATACAGGGCCTGCGCTGCTTGAACTGCTGGAAACAGTGACCATCGACCACGACCTCAACACCACCGATTTCCGTTTTCCGGTGCAGTGGGTATGCCGTCCGCAGACCGAGGAACATCACGACTTCCGTGGCTTCATGGGACGCATCGAATCGGGTGAAGTGTCGGTGGGTGACGAGATCACGATATTGCCGTCCGGACGCAGCACTCGTGTCAAAGAGATCGTCACGTACGACGGCAACTTGCAAACTGCTTTCGCGCCGCAATCCGTGACACTGACATTGGCAGACGAGATCGACATCTCGCGCGGCGACATGATCGTTAAATCGAGCAACCATCCGCCTAAAGTGGAAAAGGAATTCGAAGCCATGTTGTGCTGGTTATCCGAGACACCGCTCGACAAGAATCGCAAATATCTGGTCAAGCACACCACGCGCACGGCGAAGTGCCTGTTCTCCAGCGTCGACTACCGGGTGGATGTAAATACGCTGGAAAAACACGCCAACCCGGCGGTGCATATGAACGACATCGCGCACGTGGCGATCAAAGTGCAACAGCCGCTGGTATTCGACCATTACCAAATCGATCACGGCACCGGCAGTTTCATCGTGATCGACGAAGCGACCAACAACACGGTTGCAGCGGGAATGATCGCGTAACACGCACCCGGGAGGATCAGCCTCCCGGGTCATTCAATCCCTAAGCCGGACAAGCCGGAACCAAAAAAGATTCGCACGCGGAGGCGCGGAGAACGCGGGAAAAACCGAGGCGGGTTTGATTCTCTCCGCGACCTCCGCGTCTCCGCGCGAGGAAGTCTTGACATGTTTTGACATCATTTGACTGGTAAGTGACTAAAGCGTACCCAGCCCATCGCGGAATCCAAGCGGACGGCATTCAGTGCTTTATGAATTGCCTCATTTAAGGTTATATTGGGTTCCGTCAATCTTTCTTGCCGCATTACATTTTGGAACCGTTAATTCAAAATAATGAGGTCATTTTAGTTCCTTCCCGGATTAAGCGATGAGCCTCTACACCCAACTGCAACAAGCCCGCAGCGAAGAAGACGTCAAAGACGCTTACATCAAAGCGCTCGGTCTCAAGGGTTTTACCAAGGGGCTGATCGACATTCAGACCAACGAGATATGGTTTGAAGCGAAAGACACAGGCAAGCACTCCAGCTACGCCATGTTCACGCAGTTGCTGCATTACGTGCAGGTCGCGCTCAACAAGGGCGAGACCGTGCCGCCGTTCCTTGCCGTCATCGACACCGAAAAAGCCGCGCTGATGAAAAGCGCGGATGTGCTGCCCTTCTTGCAAAAGAAGACCGTGAAATGGGGCAAGTCCGCCAGCCAATACACGCAAGAAGCATTGGACGAAATCTCCGCCCACATCGGCACTCACTTCGTCTCGTTCAAGATCTCCACGCATGAAGACGAATTCATCAGCACCGTCAAAGCCGCCATCAAATCGGGCGAGATCATCCGCACCCAGATCACCCCGGACAACCTGAAGCAGGTATTCGATAAATGGGTGGAGATGATTGGGCGCGAGATCGAAGGGGTGGATGAAGACAATTACGCACTGCTGTTCTTCGCCGACATCATGCACGACGGCACGGTATCCACCCACGCCAACCTGCCCGCCGAGTTGATGCACAAGAACGGCGCGCCCGTGTTCAGCTTGGGCGGCAAGATTTATGAGTTAGGCAACAAAGAAGGCTACCGCCAGTTCTGGGCCATCTATCACAAGCCGCCCAAATCCGAATACCGCGACTACCTGCTGGAACGCCGCGACAGCTTGATTCCCTTGGACGAACGCAGCTTCAAAGGCGCGTACTACACACCGCTGGCGGTGGTGGACAAAGCCTATGACAAGCTCACCGAAACCTTGGGCAAGAACTGGCAGAAAGACTACATCGTGTGGGACATGTGCTGCGGCGTGGGCAACCTCGAAGTCAAACACAGCAACCCGCGCAACATCTACATGAGCACGCTGGACGAAGCCGATGTGGACGTGATGAAAGCCACCAAGACCTGCGTCGCCGCACAACGCTTTCAATACGACTATCTGAACGACGACATCACCGATGAAGGCAAGATCGACTACACCATCACCAACAAAGTGCCAGCGGATTTGCGTAAAGCGATTGCCGAGGGGCAAGAAGATTTTGGTGTTGATTAACCCGCCGTATGCGGAGGCAACCAGTGGCGGAAATACCGCAGTAGGTGCAGAAGCGGAAAGCAAAGTTGGCGTGGCAAAAACAAAATTTGCTGCCACAGCCATGAGCACCTATGGCAAAGCGAGTAACGAATTATTTACCCAGTTTGTTGCGCGTATTGCCCAAGAAATTCCTACTGCAACACTGGCGATGTTCAGTAAATTAAAGTACGTCAACGCCCCCACCCTTGAGGAATTTCGCAATACATGGCAAGCCATTTATCTAGATGGCTTTGTGGTGCATAGCCAAGCATTCGATGGTTTGAAAGGTAATTTTCCGATTGGGTTTTTAGTGTGGAAGACCAATCAAGAGGCCTCTAACAAGTTATCCATTTCTGAAATAGCGGCTGAGGTCTTAGATAAGAACGTGCAGGCAGTTGGCGAAAAAATCTTTTACAACTTACCAAACGAACAGTTATTGACAAATTGGATTTCTCGTCCCAAAACAAACAAGCAAGATGTTGTCCCATTAAAAAATGCAATCGTCCCTGCGACAGCAACCAAAGATTTGCGGGGTACCAAATGGTCAGATGGTGCGATTGCCTACATCTTGAGTGGCGGAAACGATTTACAACACGCTAATCAACAAACCGTTATTTTTTCATCTGGCTACGGTAGTGCGCGAGGTTACTTTGTCAATCCTGAAAACCTATGGCAAGTCGCCGTGGTGTTCGCCGTACGCCGACTAATCAAGCCAACATGGCTCAATGACCGCGACCAGTTCCTGCAACCTACCGTGCCGCTCTCCGACGAATTCAAAAGCGACTGCCTGATCTGGATGCTGTTCAACGGCAGCAACCTCACCGCAGGCGCAAACGATCTCGACTGGAACGACAAGAAATGGTCGCTGGTGAATCACTTCATTCCGTTCACCGAAGTAGAAGTAGATGCGCCCGGTCGCTTCGAGTCTGATTTTATGGTGCAGTATTTGGCGGAGTTGCCTGCGCTTCAAAGCACCCCCTCCCTAATCCCTCCCCCGGTGGTAGAGGGACTAAACCATGAGCACCTTCACGCTAGCTCCCTCTCCCTCCGGGGGAGGGCTGGGGAGGGGGAAGGTTTGTCCGCCGAAGCCTTCGCCGTACTCAATGCTGGCCGCGTGTTGTGGAAAGCCTACTTCGCCCACACCGATGTGCGCGCGGTGCGCGACGAATTGAAATTGAATCGCCCCGATGTGGGTTGGTATCAAATCCGCAATGCGCTCAAAGCGCGCAATACCAGCGGCGATACCGCACCCGTTGATTTCACTCCGTTCGAGAATGCCTACAAGATTTTGAGCGACAAGCTGCGCCCGCAAGTGTTTGAACTTGGATTTTTGCGTTAAGCATCCTGCCGCCCAACAAAACGACCTACCCAGAAAGTCGGGATTTTTTCCAGACCACATGATTACTTTGCATCAGCACGAGCTTGAAGTGACTTTCTAAAATATTGGCGCGATCAAGCTTGTATTCCCCAAGTGCTTGTACGAAAATCTCGCGGCCGTTTACAGGCAGTAAGGAGACAACTTTGCACCCCACCAACTCCGCCAACCCGGCCTACTTTCACAAGGTCGTCGATTGTCAGTGGGCCTGTCCGGCTCACACCCCTGTCCCCGAATATATCCGCCTGATTGGTCAAGGTCGCTACGGCGATGCCTACATGATCAATTGGGTTTCCAACGTTTTTCCCGGTGTACTGGGCCGAACCTGCGACCGCCCTTGTGAACCTGCCTGTCGTCGCGGTCGGGTCGAAGAAAACAATCGGGCCAAGCCCGAACCGGTGGCGATCTGCCGCCTGAAACGCGTGGCCGCCGATTTCAAAGACGATGTCTCAGCGCGTATGCCAAGCGTGGCTCCGCGCAACGGCAAACGTATCGCCTGCGTGGGAGCCGGGCCGGCCTCGCTGACCGTGGCGCGCGATCTTGCCCCGCTGGGATATGAGGTGACTATATTTGACGGTGAAGCCAAAGCCGGCGGTTTTATCCGCTCGCAGATTCCGCGTTTCCGCTTACCCGAATCGGTGATCGACGAAGAGACGGGCTACATCCTGAATCTGGGTGTGAAGTTCAACAGCGGCCAGCGAGTGGAATCGATGCGGTCGCTGCTGGCAGACGGTTATGACGCGGTGTTCGTCGGCTGCGGCGCACCGCGCGGGCGCGACTTGGAAGTGCCGGGCCGCAAAGAAGCCGCTGCCAACATCCACATCGGTATCGACTGGCAGGCCTCGGTGTCGTTCGGCCACATCACCCGCGTGGGCAAACGCGTGATCGTTCTGGGCGGTGGCAACACGGCCATGGACTGTTGCCGCTCTGCCCGGCGCATGGGCGGCGTTGATGTCAAAGTCATCGTGCGCAGCGGCTTCGAGGAAATGAAAGCATCGCCGTGGGAAAAAGAAGACGCCCAACATGAAGGTATCCCGATCCTGAATTTCCATATTCCTAAATCCTTCGAACACACGAACGGCCAACTCACCGGCATGACTTTCGAGATCGTGCGCGCCGTGTATGACGCCAAAGGAAAACGCTCACTGATACCCACCGGTGAGCCGGATGTACTGGTTCCGTGCGATGAAGTGTTGGTGGCTGTAGGTCAGGAAAACGCTTTCCCCTGGATCGAGCGCGACTGCGGCATCGAGTTTGATAAGTGGGGTTTGCCGGTTCTGGGTGAAGGTACTTTCCAATCCACTTTAGCCAAGGTGTTCTTTGGTGGCGACGCCGCTTACGGCCCAAAAAATATCATCACCGCAGTGGCTCACGGGCACGAAGCGGCGGTGTCGATCGACCGCCTGTTGAACAATGAAGATGTGACACAGCGCCCTCTCCCGATGACCAATCTCATGTCGCAAAAGATGGGCATCCATGAATGGAGTTACCACAACGATGTGTCCAATGACTTGCGCTTCAAAGTGCCGTGGGCAGCGGCGGAAACCGCGCTGGCCAGCATCAAAATCGAGGTGGAGCTGGGCTTCGATGTCGCCACCGCATTCAAGGAAGCCAGCCGCTGCCTGAACTGCGATGTGCAGACGGTCTTCAACCGCAACACCTGCATCGAATGTGATGCCTGCGTGGACATCTGCCCGATGGATTGCATCACGTTCACTCGCAACGGTGAAGAAGCCGAATTGCGTTCACGTCTGAAAGCGCCGTCCAAGCATCTGCAGCAAGACTTGTATGTGTCGGCCGAACTCAAGACCGGACGCGTCATGGTGAAAGACGAAGACGTGTGTCTGCATTGCGGCTTGTGTGCCGAGCGATGTCCCACGGGTGCTTGGGACATGCAGAAATTTCTGCTCCACACCACGCAGGCGGGGCCGCACTGTCGTGATGCCAAACCTGTCGAACCCACCCCAATCGCCCACACGGAGGCGGCATGAAGCGCATTGCAGCAGTCAACGATTTCGTCATCAAGTTCGCCAACGTCAACGGCTCGGGTTCGGCCTCGGCCAACGAGCTGTTCGCCAAGGCCGTGATGCGCATGGGTGTGCCGGTGAGCCCGCGCAACATCTTCCCCAGCAACATCCAAGGCATGCCGACCTGGTACGAGGCGCGCGTGTGCGAGAAGGGCTACCACGGACGACGCGGTGGTGTGGACATGATGGTGGCGATGAATCCGCAAACATGGGAAACCGACATCGCCGAGATATCGCCCGGTGGTTATCTGCTGTACGACAGCACGCGCCCCCAGCCCGCCAGTCGCTTCCGCGACGATGTGCTCACCATCGGCGTGCCGCTGACCGACATCGCCAACGCGGCTTACACTGATCCGCGTCAGCGCCAGTTGTTCAAGAACATCATTTACGTGGGTGTGCTCTCGGCGCTGCTCGACGTAGATGCAGAAGTGTTCGACAAGCTCTTTGCGGAACAATACAAAGGCAAAGGTAAAGAGCGTTTGTTGGAAGCCAACGTGCAGGCATTGCATCTTGGGCGCGACTATGTGAAACAACACTTACAAGCACCGCTGGATATCCGCGTGCAACGTGCAGACAACGTGGGCGACCAGATATTCACCGATGGCAACAGTGCGGCTGCGCTGGGTCTGGTGTATGGCGGAGCAACCGTGGCCGCGTGGTATCCCATCACGCCTTCCACCTCCATCCCTGAGATGTTCGCCAAATACTGCGAGAAGTACCGTGTCGATCCTGACACGGGTCAGAATCGTTTCGCCATCGTGCAAGCAGAAGACGAATTGGCCTCCATCGGTATGGTGGTCGGCGCAGGTTGGAACGGCGCACGCTCTTTCACCGCCACCTCGGGGCCCGGCATATCGCTGATGACCGAGTTCATCGGCTTGGCGTACTTCGCCGAGATACCCGTGACCATCGTCAACGTGCAACGCGGCGGGCCTTCCACCGGCATGCCGACCAAGACACAGCAGTCCGATCTGTTGGCGTGTGCTTATGCCTCGCACGGTGATACCAAGCATGTGCTGCTGTTCCCGCAAGACCCGCACGAGTGCTTCACCCATTCTGCTGCGGCGCTCGATCTGGCAGAACGTTTGCAGACACCCATCTTCGTGATGACCGATCTGGACATCGGCATGAATCAACGCCTATGCAAACCTTTCGTGTGGGACGACAGCAAGGAATATGACCGTGGCAAAGTGATGACGGCCGAAGAGCTGGAAGCAGGCACACCCTTCGGTCGTTATAAAGACGTGGATGGTGACGGCATCCCGTGGCGCACCTTACCCGGTACCCATCCGACCAAGGGGGCATTCTTCTCGCGTGGCACTTCGCGCAATCCGCAGGCCATGTACTCCGAAGCCGGGCCTGATTACATCTACAACATGGAACGCTTGCTGCGCAAATTCAAAACGGCGGCAGACATGGTGCCGCAACCGGTGTTCCGCAAATCTGCTGAGGCCACCAAGCTGGGAGTGATCTACTACGGCTCCACCACGCCCGCGATGCGCGAAGCACTGGATGTATTGGAAAGGAACGGAGACCACCTCGATGCGATGCGACTGTGCGCATTCCCCTTCCCCGATTCGGTACGGAAGTTCATCGCGGAACACGACAAGCTGTTCGTGGTGGAACAGAACCGCGACGCCCAGATGCGCACCATGCTCATCAACGAGCTTGAGATCGACCCGGCGAAACTGGTGCATGTATTGCACTACGACGGCACGCCCATCACCGCGCGCTTCATCATCAGCACCATCCACGACTGTGTGCATAAGGAGGTCGCATGACATACATCGCAAAACCCAAGATGCATCACCCGACCTTACAGACCAACAAGGTCGGCTACACACGGCGCGATTACGAAGGGCGCATCTCTACCCTGTGCGCGGGTTGCGGACATGACTCTATCTCCGCCGCCATCATCCAGGCCAGCTGGGAACTGGATATCGAGCCGCACCGTGTCGCGAAACTCTCCGGCATCGGTTGCAGTTCCAAGACAACGGATTATTTCCTCGGTGCCTCGCACGGCTTCAACACGGTGCACGGACGCATGCCCTCGGTGCTGACGGGTGCCAATTTGGCCAACCGCGACCTGCTCTATCTGGGCGTATCAGGCGATGGAGATTCGGCATCCATCGGCTTGGGTCAGTTCGCCAATGCCATGCGGCGCGGCGTAAACATGGCCTACATCGTGGAGAACAACGGCGTGTACGGCCTGACCAAGGGCCAGTTCTCTGCCACCGCCGACCGTGGTGCCAAGAACAAGAAAGGATCTGTCAACATCGACAATCCTATCGATTTGGTGGGCATCGCTTTGCAACTCGGAGCCACCTACGTGGCGCGCAGTTTCTCCGGCGACAAAGCGCAACTGGTGCCGTTGATCAAAGGCGCAATCGCGCACGGTGGCGCCGCCTTCATCGATGTGATCAGCCCCTGCGTCACCTTCAACAACCACGGCGGCAGCACCAAGAGTTACGAATATGTGCGCCAGCACAACGAAGCCGTGAGTGTGATCGACTTCATCACCCAGCATGAAGAGATCACCACCGACTACGCAGAGGGTGAAGTGGTGGAAGTGGCCCAGCACGACGGTTCGACTTTGCGCCTGCGCAAACTGCATGCAGACTACGACCCCACAGACCGCTACAAAGCCATGAGTTACATGAACGACCACGCTGCACGCGGCGAAGTGGTGACCGGCCTGCTTTTCCTGGATTCATTGTCGTCGGATTTACACACCGCGCTCAACACCTGTGAGCAACCGTTGAACACTTTGGGTGTGGCACAGCTGTGCCCCGGCGCTCGCGCGCTGGACAAAATCAATGCCGCATTGCGTTAAAACATCACACTAGGAGACAGCCATGA
Organism: uncultured Sideroxydans sp.; assembly: GCA_964604485.1. Lineage (GTDB taxonomy): Bacteria > Pseudomonadota > Gammaproteobacteria > Burkholderiales > Gallionellaceae > Sideroxyarcus. The sequence goes on along the minus strand of CAZRZH010000048.1, from coordinate 2,385 downwards.
CCGACCGCACCGTTTTCCAATCCATATCACAACGCCATGTCATCAGTGTCGTGCCGACGGCCACGGTCTTCACAGCCGCAAGCGTGATGACGCGCGCGAATTGCGGCAGCGTATTGATCATTGACAGCAGCGGCACGTTATTGGGAATTGTCACCGAGCGCGATCTGATGACGCGTGTGTTGGCCAAGTCGCAGGACCCGCAGTCCACCACGGTAGCCGACATCATGACGCGAAATCCGCACTGTGTATCTCCGGAAACCAAGGTGACCGATGCCGTGCTGATGATGATCGAACGCGGCTTCCGCCACCTGCCCATCGTCAATCACGCCAACAAAATCTTGGGGGTGTTCTCCGCGCGCGATGTTTTGCCGCAAGAGATGCAGGCGGCGGAGAGTCTGGCCGAGTTCAATGACAAAATGAACGATGCGATGGGCTAACAGAAGGGGCATGGGCGTGCCGCTTTTGCCCTGCCAAACTTTTGAGTAATCGACTTAACCAGCTATTCCAAATCGCGTTGCGGTAGGGGCACCGGGAGAAGCATTGGAGAAGTTGTTAAGGAGGCACTGATTTATTCGTCATCCCCGCGAAGGCGGGGATCCAGCGCCTTAATTTGACTGGATTCCCGCCTTCGCGGGAATGACGGAATCGAATAAATCAGCGTCTCCTTAGGTCTGTGCCCACGGCAAGCCGTCGAAGCGCCAGCCATTATGCGAATTGCGATGGTGGGAATCATTCAGGTCGCCTTCGAACCCGTGCTCCACGTTGTAGACATCTTTCAAACCGGCATTCTCCAACGCCAGTCCCGCATCCGCAGAGCGTCGTCCCGAGCGGCAGATTAGCAATACGGGACGATTGACGCTGGAGGCTTTGCGCACGTGCGCCACAAACATCGGGTTGATCTCCCACTCCGGCCCGTCCACCCAGGGGATATGAATCGAGCCGCGCGGATGACCGACAAACATGTATTCCATCTCGCTGCGCACGTCGATGAATACCGCCTCGGGATTCGCTTGCAGAAAGTCGAAAGCTTCTTTTGGATTGAGGTGTTGCATGATGCCTCCTTGATGTTTTGGTCTGAGTGGACGGAATTATAGCGCCATCATTTGCCCGCAATGTCCTGTAATTTTTGCGGCAAGATGTTACGCACATCCAAGCCGGACTGCTTGGCACTTGCGCATAACCGACGGAGGTATCGCGACAGTCCTGGCCTGTGACGTTACAGAAATAATGCATCCAGGCTCATCTATCCAACGGACTCACCACACCCTTGCCTCCTTTGTTCAGCACATGGGTATAGATCATGGTGGTGGCCACATCAGAGTGTCCGAGCAGTTCCTGCACGGTGCGGATGTCATAGCCGCTTTGCAACAGGTGAGTGGCGAAGGAATGGCGCAAGGTATGTGGTGTGGCTGGCTTGGTCAATTCCGCATCGCGCACTGCCTGCTTCACCGCACGCTGCACACCCTTCTCATCCACGTGATGGCGGCGCGTCTTGCCGGAACGCGGATCGACCGACAGATTCTTCGACGGAAAAATATATTGCCAGCCCCACTCGCGCCCAGCATTGGGATACTTTTTATCCAGCGCGAATGGCAAATACACCGCGCCGAAACCCTGTGCCAAGTCCTCCTCGTGCAAGGATTTAACCTTTACCAAATGCGCCTTAAGCTGCACCACCACTGCTTCCGGCAACATCGTCACCCTATCCTTAAAACCCTTGCCCTCACGCACGATGATCTCGTGCCGCGCAAACTCAACGTCCTTCACCCGTAAACGCACCGCCTCCATCAGGCGCATGCCACCGCCATATAACAAAGACGAAATCAATAAATGTGAGCCGCTTAAGCGCGACAACACCGACTGCACCTCAGCCACCGTCAACACCACAGGCAAACGCTTGGGCGCTTTGGCCTGCGTCACGTTATCCAGCCACGGCAACTGGATTTCCAGCACCTCGCGGTAGAGGAACAACAAAGAACTCTTCGCCAGATTCTGTGTGGACGCTGAAACTTTGCCCGCGACTGCGAGATGAGTCAGAAAAGCCTCGATGTCCTGCGCACCCAAATCTTTTGGGTGGGTCTTGTCGTGGAAGTAAATGTAGCGTTTAATCCAGCCCAGATAAGCCTGCTCGGTACGAATGCTGTAGTGCTTGACGCGCAACTTATCGCGAACTTGATCGAGTAATTTGGGAGGTTTGAGCGTGGTGCTTTTATCTGAAGAATTAGGGGTTGCCATAATTTAACCTCAAATGAAAACAAGGCATTGCAGCAGGGATGCCAGATTGTACACCTCGAAGGTGCTTTTACAGGCGCTTTTTAGGGTGTCTACTTCACGTTGAACTAAACCGCTATCGCGGTGGCGCACTGATCCCACCGCTTCATCTCC